>CAYZWG010000531.1:0-3638 GCA_964481605.1 uncultured Planctomycetaceae bacterium | reverse complement strand
TCCCACAACAGCGGCAGGATGGGGTGGTAGAAAGGGGTGGTCGTCAGCTCGATCTGCCCCCGCTCTTGAAGCGACCGGTGCAGCGGAATCACCTCGCCCAGCAACTCCTTCTGCCTGGCCAGCAGCCATTCCTTTTCTTCCTGCGACCAGTGCCGCCCCTTGGCCCGAAACTCGGCCAGCTCCTGGTCCTGCTCGAAGGCCAGCGGATGAATCCAAACCAGATTCGACCAGCATTGCAGGTCGAGCACGTCGCGGCGGGTGAATCGCTTGGCCGCCTGCTGGGCCGAATCGACGTTGAACCCCCGCTTCTTATACAACTCAAGATAGCGGGCGAAGGGAGAGATCATCGTGTCCGCATGGACCATGAAGAAGTTGTCCATCAGGTAGGTCAGATCGGCTTCCTCCAGCCCGTCGGGCGGCAGCAACGACACCCGCAGATGCCGGTCCTGGTGGCCTGATTTCGTGTAGGCCTGGATCTGGGTGAGCAGACTGGGGACGAGATTGATCGTGGCGTGCAGCTCGGGCACCTCTTCCAGCAGCTTGGCCATCCCCCAGTAATCCTTGGTGCCGTGCAACCGCACCCAGGGCATGGGGTTTTCGCCCGCCACGTCGTCGGGATAGTAGGGCTGGTGCTGGTGCCAGAAGAAGGCCAATGAGACGTCGTGCATGGCTTCCGTTCACTCCCCGTGTCCTTGGCCGCCGCGGCCCGCTCGGCGCATTCCGTAGGGTGGGTGCTCCGCACCCACGCGGGGCCCGCTCGACCTCGGCCGTGCGTGCCGAGCACGCACCCTACTTTGCTACCTCGTCTCTCCGATCATCTGTTCGTAAAGTGCCACGTATTGCTCCGCGCTGCGGGCCCACGACCAGTCTTGCCGCATCCCCGTATCGACGATCCTGCCCCATGCCTGCTTGTCGGCGAAAGTGTCGCAGGCCCGGCGGAGCGTCTCGTCCAGGGCTACCGCGCTATCCTCGCCAAAGCTGAACCCGTTGGCCGACGCCGCGGCGATCGTTTCCTGGTTGGCGTCGACCACCGTGTCGGCCAGCCCGCCGGTGCGGCGAACGACCGGCACCGTGCCGTACTTGAGGCTGTACAATTGATTCAGCCCGCAGGGCTCGTAGCGGCTGGGCATGAGAAACATGTCGGCCCCGGCCTCGATCGCGTGGGCCAGTTCATTGGAGAATTCCAGCCGGGCGGCCACCCGCCGGGGATAACGCTGGGCGTACTGCCGGAAAAGCCGTTCAAATTCCTCGTCGCCGGTACCCAATACGACCCACTGCACGTCGTGGTCGGCGGCCCAGTCGGGAATCAGCTCGGTCACCAAGTCCAGCCCTTTCTGGTGGACAAGCCGTCCCACGATCCCCAGCACGGGCACCTCCGGCCGCTGGGGCAGCCCCACCGCCTGCTGCAGCGCCGCCTTGCAGACGGGCTTGCCCCGGGCCACCGTGTCGGCCGTGTAGTTGGCCGCCAGGAGCGTGTCGGTGGCCGGGTCCCATTCCTTGCCGTTGATCCCGTTGAGGATGCCCGAAAGCTCGCCGCGACGGTATTGCAGCACGCTCTCCAGCCCGCAGCCGAACTCGGGCGTCTGGATTTCCTCGGCGTAGCGAGGGCTCACCGTGTTGATCCGGTCGGCAAAGATCAAGCCGGTCTTGAGCAGGTTCAACTGGCCGTAGAACTCCATTTCGCGCCAGTTGAAGTGTTTCCAGTCGAGCCCCGTAAGGAGCATGTCCCAGTGCCAGAACGTGCCCTGGTAGGCCAGGTTGTGGATCGTCAGCAGGCAGGCGATGTTCTCATAGCGGGGGTGGTGGGCGTATTCGATCTTCAGGTACGCCGGCACCAGGCCCGTCGGCCAGTCGTTGGCGTGAATACAATCGATCTCCAGCTCCAGCAGCCGGATCAGCTCCATCACCGCGCGGCTGAAGAAAACGAACCGTTCGCAGTTGTCGACGTAGTCCTTGCCGCCTTCCCGGTAAAGCTGCTCGCGGTCGTAATAGTCGTCCTGCCGGATCAGGTAGACGGGCACATCGCTGTCGGGCAAGCGGCTTTCCAGCACGTGGCCGGTGACCGTTTTGCTGCCGATCGGCACGATGAACTCGATTCCCGTCGGCTGGATCGGCACGCCGCACCACATCGCCTGCCGGTAGGCCGGCAGCACGACCACCGGCCGGTGCCCCAATCGTTCCAATTCCAGCGGCAAGGCCCCACAAACGTCGGCCAAACCTCCGGTCTTGGCGAAGGGAACCGCTTCACTGGTGGCCAGGAGGATATTCACGAAGCGCTGTCTCCCTCAAGCGGCCAGGCAGCCGCGATACAATCTTCCCAAGATGCGAAATCCACGGCACCGGTGCAACCCGAATTTTTTGCTTCCCCAGGTAGGCCGGGTCGCGACCCGGCTTGGTGGAACGATCGTTCGGCTCCTCTGCGGTATCTTGCCCGATCAATGCCGGGTCGAGACCCGGCCTACTGACTGACTTTGGGGGGTATGCTCTGCCACGAACGGAGTTTCCACGGCCACCCATCACAACTCTACGGGACCCTGGCAGAACTTCAAGTTTACCCATCCTCTCAGGATTGCCGCAGGCATGTTTTCCCCGTTTCGCGTATCGTTACAATCGGTCCTGCGGCCCGTACCGATCAGCAATTTGCCGAGGAAAAACACCGACTGGGTAAACTGGCGAAACTGCCAGCTTGGACGTGAGGGTTACCCTGGTTATTGGAGGGTAACATTGTCGTTGGCCGGGCCGGGCCGCAGGTCTCCCTATGGCCCCTTACGGCTTAGCCGGCGGCTCGCCACGGGACTGCGTCCGCTTGCCCACTCGCCAAGGACGCTTGGCCCGACGCGACGAACTCGTAGAGGAGCGTGTTGCCCAGCTTGCCCACCTGCCGGACCATTCCCATCTTGCGGAAACAGTAGGCGATTCGCTGCGCCACCCAACGCGGCACGTCCAACCGCTGGGCCAGGTGCCCGGTGTGAAACGGCTGCGGCAACCGGCACCCGACCAGCGTTCGCAGATCGTCCGGCCGGCGAAACCGGAGCACCTGGTGGACCTCGAGCAGCTTCTGGTCCTCGATCTGGTAATCGCCGGCTCGCCACCGCCGCCGCCGACCGTGCCCCGGATAACGCCACTCCTGGATGTCGACCAGCGGCACGTCGAGCGTGAGGCGGGGGTGGGGAAACACGCGGGTGAAATGGATCAACTCGTCGAACAGGTCGACGGGGCGACCCCGCTTGGGACTGATCCGCCGGCCGGTAATCCGTCCCCCTTTTTTCGCCAGTTTGACCAGTTGCTTGCGGATCACGATCGGCTTGACCACCGTCACCTCGTGCCCTTCCAGCAGAGCGCGGACCTTGTCGCGGATCGCGGCCAGGGTCCCGTGCTGAATCTCGACCAGCCGCCGGCCGCGAACCACGTCGATCCGATACCCGCCCAAAGGCACCTCGAACCGGGCATCCTGGTCGGCATAGAGCGACTTCAACTGGCGGTGCAGGGAGGTTTCCATCGAGCGGAGACGCACGGTTGTCGGGCAGGAGAACGTCGGCCGGCGGCGGGGTCGGGAGACCCGCGCCGAACGTCGGGAGGGAGACCCGAGCCGAGGCGGGGTCAGGAGACCCGCGCCCAACAGCGCCAGGAGACCCGCG
>CAYZWG010000530.1:0-3654 GCA_964481605.1 uncultured Planctomycetaceae bacterium | reverse complement strand
GAGACCCGCGCCGAACTGCCGAGACCCGCGCCGAACTGCGGTGGCCTAGTCCATCGCGTATAAACATGATAGGCAACGTGATGTTTTGCCGGCGGCAAGTGGCCCCCGGGTAACGCCGCTGCCGCGATGCAAAGACAGTAAAATGTGGCGAGCGGCGGCATCCGCATGACCATACCTAGATGGGATGCCGATCCGCGCCAAAGGAGCACCTCGCCGATGTCACCTGAGAGCCGAAAGCCAACGATCGCCGCGCCGGGCGTGGCCGCCGCGCTGGTCGCCGCCACCGTGCTGCTGACCACCTGCGGGGCGAGCGAGTCGGCCCCCGCCCCATCCGCGGGTGGCCGGCGTCTGGCCCTGCTGGTCGGCGTCCAGCAGTACGCGAACCTGGGCGAGGCAGAGGACTTGCAGGGCTGCCGCAACGATGTGGAGCTGATGCGGCGATTGCTCTTGGACCGGCTGGGCTTCTCTGCCGCGGACGTCACCGTGCTACTCGACGAGGAGGCGACCGGGGAAAGGATTCGACGGGAACTGCGGCTGCTGGGCGAGCGGGTGCGAAAGCTCCCCAGCGAAGGCCCCCTGCCGCAAACGCTCTTCTTTTTCAGCGGGCACGGTTCGCAGATCGCCGATCAACCGGCCGGCCATCCGGACTGCGACGAAGAGGACGGGCTGGACGAAACGCTGGTGCCCTACGACGCTCGGCGGCAAGGTGGCCCCGAGGATATCCGCGACGACGAACTCTACCGGTTCGTGGCGTCGGTGTGCGACCAGGGCAGGGCACGGTTGTGGGTGGTGTTGGACTGTTGCCACTCGGGGACCGGAACTCGGGGCACCACCCGGGTCCGTCAATTGCTTCGCCAAGTCGCCGCGGTGCCCGCCGGCCCCCAGGGACGAACCATCCGTCCCAAGCGGTTGCCGCCGGGGGCGGTCTTGCTGACTGCCTGCCGGCCGGAGGAAGTCGAGCCGGAGTTTCGCCAGGGGCACCAGACCTACGGCCTGTTGACGCGGGCGTTGGCCGAGGTGTTGCGTCGCCGGCCCGCGGTCTCGCGGCTTTCCTACCGCGAGCTTCGCGACCGGGTGGTCGATTGCTACGGGCGACTGGGCGTGGTGCCGTCGCCCAGGCCGCAACTGGAAGGGGCCGCGGAGTCGCTGGCCGGGGTGGTGCTGGACGCGGGACCGGCCGCCGATCGAAAACGCAACCTGCCGGTCCAGGCCGACCCGCTCGATCGGTCGACGGTCCGCCTGGAGGCGGGAACCCTGGACGGGGTGACCAAGGGGTCGCTGTTCGAGCTATTTCGTTCGGCGGAAGCGATCGAGGGGGCCCGGGGCGACGCCGGCACGCCGCCGCCGTCGTCGGTGGCCTGGCTGGAAATCGTGGCCGTCGACCCGCTCTCGGCGCGGGCCAGCGTGTTTCGTTGGGCAAACGGCTCCGCCCCGACCAGGATCGACGTCGGACTGCCGGGCGACTTTCGCCGCGGCGTGGCCGTCGAGCGGGTTCACCAGCCCGATTCCCACCGGCTGCGAGTTCGGGTGGTCCGCGTTGGCCGGGCGGGAACCAAGGAGACGATTCTGCGTCCCGGGGACCCCGCCGCCGGGAAGGCGATTGGGGAGGTGCTCGGGGCGGCGGCGGGCAAGGCCGCGGCCTGGGCAGAGTGGGTGGGCCGCCGCCCGCCGTGCGACCTGGTGCTCCGCGTCCAGGGGCACAAGGCGGTGCTCGTGCCGGCCACGGGCACGATCACCCTTGCCCCGGAATCCGAGGCCGAGGGCGCGCCACTGGCCGGTTGGGGACCGATCGAGTTGGACGGGCCGGCGGCGGCAGAGAATCTGCAAGGAGATTTGCGCCGGATTGCCAGGGCGCGGCGGCTGATTCGGGTGGCCAGCGCGCCGCCCAGCGAAAAGCCGGGGCCGCCCGTGCGGCTCGAACTGGTCCGAGTGCGATTGAACGAGTCGCTGAAAATCGACCAGACCAGCCCCTGGCCCACCGCCGACGAGGGCCTGCCGCGGGTTGCCCGCGACAAGCTGTTCGCCTTCAAGGTTTCGCACCAAGGACGCTCGGGACCGCCGGTCTATGCCACGGTGCTGGCCGTCGATCCCGACATGGAGATTCAGGCGGTTTTACCCTACCAGTCGGGTGTGGGGCTGGAGGACCACCAGCGGCTGGCGCCGGGCCAGTCGCGGCTCAGCTTGCCTTACCGCTGCACCCGGCCGCTGGGGGTCCATTGGGCCGTTCTGCTGGTCACCCCGCGGCCCAACGACCTGCACCTGATGGCCCAGCCCGGCCTGCCCCGGCTCCGCTCGGCCGGGCAACCGTCGCAGCTTGAGGCATTGCTCTGGGGGCCGGAGCTGGGACCCAGCCGAGGCAGCCGCCGGCCACGGCCAAAACGTTCGGCCGGTCCGAGTTGGTCGGCGCGGGTGTTGCGCTGGGAGGCGGTGCCCTGACGGCGAACGCTGGGGCGTCCCCCACCTCCCACGGGACAGCGGAGAGGAGCCCTCCGTGGCGTCGTCCAGCTACTTTCCCCGCACCGGACGAAAACGCTCGTCGGGGAGGATCATCGACTGGACTCGCAGCCCAAACCTGTCGCCCACCTTGACCGCCTCCCCGGTGGCCACCGGCCTGCCGCCGACGGCCAAATCGAGCATCTCCTCGCACGATTTGTCGAACTGGATGATGGCCCCCGGCCCCAAGTCCATGATCTTCTTCAGCGGTTGCCGTTTCTCGGCCAAGGTGACGATCACCGGAACTTTCACTCGCAACAGGCTGCGGGAATACGGCGGCAGACCCTCCAGGCCGATCACCCGCTGCGGTCCCGGCCGCAAACCACCCGGGGCGGTGGGGGCAACCGGACCCGGCGGCCGCGCCGGCTGCTTGGCGGCGGGTTGCTTGGTGGTGCGTTTCGATTTCGCCTCTTTGGGGTCCTTGGGGGGAGCCTGCTCACTCGTGCCGGACCCCAACGCGGCCGCCGCACGCTCCAGCGGAAAAACCAGCCACGCCGACCCCTCTTCCCCCCCAAACCCGATCAGCTTGAGCGGAATGGATACGCCGGGGTCGGCAACCTTGCCTCGGGCAACCGCACCGGAGAGGCTCTTCACTTTTCCCGCCCGAAAGTCGTCGGGCATGAATTCCTCGGGCAAGAGAACCATGCCCAACTCTTGCGCCAAGGTGGTCAGTTTGCTCTGGCCGGTGGGATCGGGCCGGCCATACCACTCGGGCAGCATTCCCGAGCTCTCCGGCAAAACGAGCAAGGCCCCCCGCTCCGCCACGGTGAGCACCACGGCCAATCCGGGCCCGGCGAGCTCTTCCGGCAGGGATTTCATGTCCAGCGGGGCCGGCTCCCCCACGGAGACGCTCACCTTGAGGTCCAATCCGCGGCCCAGGGCCTCGGCCACCTCGCCCGACGCCGCCCGAGATGCCTCGACCACCCGCGATGCCGCCTCCGCATTGAATTCCGCCATCCGCCGACCTCACTGCCGATTGCCCGGTTTTCCACCGTTGCGTACCGACGCACACAGCCGTGTTGGACATATCGGCCGTGGCAACCCGCAAACTTTGCCCAATCCCTACATTTTTCGGGCAATCCCCCGCCGCAATGCGTGACCGCGGGCCCGGCTCGGCGGGAGCCTCGCCCTAGGGTGACGAAAATGTAGCGAATCGTGGAG
>CAYZWG010000529.1:0-3665 GCA_964481605.1 uncultured Planctomycetaceae bacterium | reverse complement strand
GCTTGGGAACCAGGTTGGGAAGCTGGAGCTTGGGAACCAGGTTGGGAAGCTGGAGTTTGGGAGCCAGGCTGGAAAGCTGGAGCTTGGGAGCCAGGTTGGGCCGGGGGCGGTGATGGGCCACGTCGTCAATTCCCAGCGCGAGTATCGGTTGTTGCAGCAGCGGCTGGATCGGACGGTGATCGGGGCGCCGCCGTCGCCGGCGCTGGAGAAAATCGTCCGCCTCTTGTACCGGCCGGAAGACGTTCCGCTGGCGGTGCAGATTCCGTTTCAGCCGACGCCGCTGGATCGCCTGGCGAAAAAGGTAGGCCGGCCGGCCGACGAGCTGGGCGACCGGCTTGCGGAGATGGCCCGGCGGGGCCTGGTGATCGACCTGGAGCACCAGGGACGCCGCTATTTCGCCTTGCCGCCGGTGGTGGTCGGTTTCTTCGAGTTCACCTTCATGCGGGCTCGCGACGACCTGCCGATGGCCGAGTTGGCCCGGCTGTTCGATCAGTATATGCACGAGGACGAACGGTTCGCCCACAGCGCCTTTCAACAACAGACGCAGATCGGTCGCGCGCTGATCCACGAGGAGGCCCTGCCGGAGGACGACCACACCGAGGTGCTCGATTGGGAGCGGGCGTCGAAGATCATCGAGTCGGCGGGCTCGGTGGGGATTTCCACCTGTGCCTGCCGGCACAAGGCGTTCCACCTGGGCAAGGCCTGCGACGCGCCGCGGGAGGTGTGCCTCTCGCTCGGCTACGCCGCCGAAACGCTGATCCGGGCCGGCTCGGCACGCCAGGCCACCACCGCCGAGGCGCTGGCCACGCTGCAGTCGGCCAAACAGGCGGGGCTGGCCCAGTTGGGCGACAACGTCCGCCGCAAGGTGACCTACATCTGCAACTGCTGTGGCTGTTGCTGCGCGATGGTCGACGCGGTCCGCACGTTCAACATCCGCACGGCGATCGTCACCAGCAGTTGGGTGATGGAGGTGGACGGCGCGAACTGCCGGGGATGTGGAGCGTGCGTGAAGGCTTGTCCCGTGAAGGCGATTCACCTGGCCGAGACCGCAAGCGGCAACGGCCGGCAACCCGGCGGCAAGACGGCGGTTTGCGACCGGGAGCTTTGCCTGGGCTGCGGCGTCTGCTCCCAGGCGTGCAAGTTTGGCGGGATTCGGATGCGGTCGCGACCGCAAAAAGTCCTCCCCCCGGAGACCGTCTTCGACCGCTACGTGGCGATGGGCATTGAACGGGGAAAACTGGCCGAGATCATCTTCGACGACCAGCAGCGGTTGAGCCACCGCGCCTTGGCGCGGATTCTGGGAGTGCTGGAGCGCAGCCCTCCCTTTCGAGCGGCGATGGCGATCAAGCCGTTGAAGTCGGCCTTTTTGCAAGGCGTTGTCCGGGGAGCCAAGCGACACACCGGCGAGTTGGCCCAGCGGCTTCAGTGAGGAAGCCTCCCCCACGGTCTGCCCAGGCCGACGAGTCAGAGCTGATATTCCTTGATCTTGCGATAGAGCGTTCGCTCGCCGATCCCCAGCATGTGGGCGGCCTCCTCGCGGTTGCCGCCGGTGACACGGAGCGTCTCGGCAACGAACAGCCGCTCAATCTGCTGGAGCGGTTTGCCGACCAGGGCGGCCAGGGAGTTGCCGGCCGGCTCGCCGGAAGTTTCGGCCGGGTCGGCCAACTCCTCGGGCAAGTCGTCCAGGTCCAACAGCCCGTCGTAGTCCACCACCACCATGCTTTCCACCACGTTTTTCAATTGCCGCACGTTGCCCGGCCAGTCGTAAGCCAGAATCCTCCGCCGCGCCAGGGGCGAAACGCCCTTGATCTGCTTGTCGTGCTTTTGGGAAAAGAGCTTGATGAAGTGATCCATCAGGATGGGGATGTCGGCGCCGCGCTGCAACAGGGTGGGCAGGCGGACCGTGACGACCTTGAGCCGGTGGTAGAGATCGCGACGGAACGTGCCGGCGGTGATTTGTTCCTCCAGGTCGCGATTGGTGGCCGAAAGGATGCGGACGTCGACGCTGATCGGGTCGTTGGAGCCGACGCGGGTAATCTGGCCGTTTTCGAGCACGCGAAGGAGCTTGATCTGCGTGGCCAGGGGCATGTCGCCGACTTCGTCCAGGAAGAGCGTGCCGCCGTGGGCATACTCGAACTTGCCCACCCGATCGGCGGAGGCGTCGGTAAACGCTCCCTTGACGTGGCCAAACAACTCGCTTTCCAGGATGTTCTCGCTCAAGGCCGCACAATTCAGGGCCACGAAGGGCTTGTTCTTGCGGGGGCTGTTCTGGTGGATCGCCTGGGCGACCAGCTCCTTGCCGGTGCCCGTCTCGCCCTGAATCAGCACGCTGGCGTTGGTGGGGGCGATTCGCTTCAGCCGGCCGATCACGTCGCGCATCTGGGGGCTCTCGCCGATCACGCCTTCGAAGCCGAACTTCTCGTCCAGTCGGCGTTTCAGTTCGACGTTGGCGCGGCGGAGACGGGAGCCTTCCGCCGCCTTCTCGGTAATCGTGCGAAGCTGGTTGATATCCAGCGGCTTGAGCAGGTAGTTGAAGGCCCCCCGCTGCATCGCGGTGACCGCCGAAGGGATGCTGCCGTGGCCGGTCATCAGGATCACCTCGGCGTCGGGCAGTGCTTTCTTGGCCCGGGCGAGGATGCCCAGGCCGTCGATGTCGTTCATCACCAGGTCGGTAATAATCACGTCGAAATCGCCCTCCTCGATCATCTGGGCGCCTTGGTTGCCGCTGGTGGCGGCGCGGCAGGCGAATCCCACCCGATCGAGGCTCTCGGCCACCGCCTCAGCGTGCGGTTTGTCGTTGTCGATAATCAGCACGGAGATCGGCGTCGCGGCCGTTTCGCTCGTGTTTTCGGGTTTCTTGGCAGACATGGGACTTCTGATGATAACCAACCGCGGGGCAGGCAGCCAGAGCGGGGGCGCCACGCTTCGTGAAGATCGCTTGGCTTGGCCCCCTCGGAAGTCATCCTTTCGGAACGAACGAGGCCAGGCATAGCACAAATGGCAGCGTCAGGCCCCAGTAGATTGCCATCATGTGACCGGACTCAAGCCGTAACAGATAGGTCTGGTGCTGTTGATACTCCGCTTTGGTGAGCACCTGCATGACGTGCCCATGGTTCTCCAGGACATAGCGTCCGTCGATTCGCGAAGGGTCCCCGCCGTGATTCAGGTAGAGTGTTACAAACGAGAAGTTGAATACAGCGTAGAGGAAGATGACGAACGTCAGCCAACGAAACGATCGGGGCAGGCATTCGAGCGCCGCGGCCAGCAAACCGAGCCCCGGGGTCAGCCAACGAAACGATCGGGGCAGGCGTTCGAGCATCATCCACCACGATTTCCGATCGAATTCCCATCTCATAACAATGCCCGCAACGACAAACGAAAAAGGCGACAGGGCAAAGACCGACAAACCGACGAATCGTACTTCGTTGGCTGTCAGCTCGGGCAGGAGAACGAAGAACGTTGCCAAGTGGAGCGCAGCGCATGAGACGAACCCGAACATCCCCCAGGCAGCAAAACCGGCAACCACCAGGTAGGCGAGAATCCAGCGTCGGTCGACAGATCTGACACGATGAGGTTCGGCGGCCGTGTGGTTCGAGCTCTCCGATTTATTGGTAGACATGGGACTTCTGATGATAACCAACCGCGGGGCAGGCAGCCAGAGCGGG
>CAYZWG010000528.1:0-3666 GCA_964481605.1 uncultured Planctomycetaceae bacterium | reverse complement strand
AGTCCAGTTCACACTCAGACCCTTAACCGAGATTCACGTTGTGCGAGGTCTCCCTGTTGTGCGCGGGTCTCCCGACCCCGCACTGAATTGACCACGTTTCGTTTTTCCGCCGGCCCTGCCTGAAAGACCGCTTGACCGATGTCCAGGTTCAAGTTTCGACTGGCCACCCTGCTGCGGCTCCGCCAGATGGCTCGCGACGGGCGGCGGGCACATCTTGCCCGGGCCTACGAGGCGGAGGAAATCCTGGCCGAGGAGAAACGCCGGATCGAGGAGGAGTTGGGCGACGTGCGGCGCGCGTGCCGAACGGCCTGCAGCCCCGGCGAACTGGACGTCGACTGCCTGTTGGAGACCCGCCGCTGGGAACTCGCCCTGAGGGCTCAGCACGAGCAGACGGCGGCGAAGCAGGAGGCGGTCGAAGCCGAAATCGAACGTCGCCGGCAGGCATTGGTGGAGACGGATCGCCGCGTCAAGGTGCTTGAAAACCTCCGCGCCAAGCAACACCAGCGGCACCACCAGCAGCAGGCCCGAGAGGAAATCAAACGGCTCGACGAGGTGGCCATCCAGAGGACCCGAAAGGAGGCCCGACCGTGATCGCTCGACTGCTGGGGGCCGCGATCCACTCGGTGGTCTACGTCTGTGCCGCCACCCTGATTGCCCAGGCGATCATCCTCGCCTACTTGTGGGCATCCTGGGGAATGGACCGCGGGCGGCTGGTTCAGATGTTGGCCATTGCCCAAGGCGTCGACCTCTTCGAGATCAGCCAACAGCAAAACCCGGCAGAGGACGAGCCCGGCGCCGAACAGCCCTCCCTGGAGCAGATCATCGAGGCGCGGCTGACGCAAGATCGCGATCTGAAGATGCGGGAAATGGCCCTGCAAAGCGGACTGGAGCAATTGAAATCCGACCAAGGCCGGATCACCGAACGGCGCGACGCGAACCGGCGGGTGATCGATGCTTTTCGCGCCGAACTGGCCGCGCTACAGGACGGAGCCCAGGCCAAGGGACGCGTGGTGGTGGGCCGAACGCTGGAATCACTCGAACCGGAGCAGGCGAAGAAACTGATCCTCGAGATGCTCGACAAGGACGAGTTGGAAGAGGTCGTGATGCTGATGTCGAAGATGCCGGAACGCCCCCGGGCCAACATCCTGGCCGAATTCAAAACCGACAAGGAAACCGAGGCCATCGCCGAGGTCTTGCGCCGCATCCGCCAGGGTTACCCCCAGGCCGCCATAGCCGACAAAGCCCGTACAAAACTCAACGGTAACAGTGCCTTGTAGGAAACTGCCGATGGCCGGACTACAAACAGACCACGCCGCGGGACTCCTCCCCCTCGAACCGATCCGACCGCAAACGCCCCCGGCGACCGGTCCGCCACGGAGCCCCTCTTTCGATGAGCATCTCCGCCGGGCCGATCGGGCGGCTTCCTCGCCCGAGGAACCGTCCCCTCGCCGGTCGAGCGACCCGGACACCGCCGCTGGGACCCAGCCACGCGACTCCCAGGCAAACCGGTCGGACCCCCAGGACGATCGGGCCGATGAGGCCGGCTCGCAAGGACCCGACCACGCCGAGGTCTCCGGCCACCAGACCCAGCCGCCAACCTCGTCGCCCGACGAGCCGCCCGACAAGAAGGACGACGCCCGGCAGAAAGATAAGAAAGGCTTGGCGGCCGACGGGAGCCCAACGCTGCCCGGGCCGCAACCCCAAACCGTCCCGGTCGAGGCCACGCCGGACGTGGGCGACCGGCCCGCCGATGCCGCCGCGGAAGAGATCGTGGCGATGCAAGAAGAAAGCGATTCCCCCCCCCGCCCCTCGCCAAACACGGCGAACCTCGACGTCGAGAACACTTCCACCGTTACGCCGGAGGCGCCCGAATCTCCCGCCGATGCAGTGGCCCCGACCAAGCCGCCTGGAACGGCAGTCGACGCGGCCGCGGCCTCCGGCGATGGCGACACCACCGCTACGCGGACTCCGGCGACCGAACCCTCCACCACCGGTCCGCTCGACGCCGAGCCGGCCGAACCGGCTGCCCGTCGCTCCCGGAAAACAAACAAAACGGATCGCCCCCACGAGCCGGGCGAGAAAACCCAGGCTTCCCCCCAGCCACCGGCCGAACCGGCGCCCCAGCAGCCCTTGGAGGCGGCGCTGCCCGAGTTGCCCGCGGCCACCGACAAGAAGAACCTCCGCGGCCGGACCACGGAAAATCGCTCCGCCGGCGAGTCGCCTCGGATCGATCCGGCCGGGCCGGCCAAGGAGCCCTCGGGCACGACGTCCTCGGCCGAGCGGGCACCCGCCGATCAGGCCCCGCGGACCGAACAGGCCCAGCGGATTCGGTTCGTTCAGCGAGTGGCCAGGGCGTTCGCATCGGCCGGCAACCGCGGCGGCAGCGTGCGGCTTCGGCTCAGCCCACCCGAATTGGGATCGCTGCGGCTGGAGATGACTGTCCGCGACGGAGTGCTTGTGGCCCGGGTAGAGACCGAGACCCACGCCGCGCGGCAGATGCTGCTGGACAACCTGCCGGCCCTCCGCCAGCGGCTGGCCGGGCACGACGTCAAGGTGGAGCGTTTTCAGGTCGATGTCTCCGGCGGCTGGGACCGGGATACCTCGCCCGGGCCGGAGGATCAACATCGCTGGCACAACCGCCACGAACCTCCTGCCGCTCCGGCCGGCGAACGAGACGAATCCGTCGGCCCACAGCGGACCGCCCCGGCGGCCCCGCGGCGGGTGAACCTCTCCAGCCGATTGGACGTGATCATTTAGCCCGTCCGAGCATCGCACGCTCGACCACGAAAGGAAAACCAGAACCATGTTACCAGCCACGGTGGGCATTACCGGCCAGCAAGGGGCACAAAACCCAACCGGCAAGGACGCTTTTCAGGACGTGGGAATCGACAAGTTCCTCAAACTGATGATTGCCGAGTTGCAGAACCAGGACCCCCTCAACCCCATGGACAATGCCCAGATGCTCCAACAGATCGGCCAAATGCGGCAGATCGCCTCCAGCGACAAGCTCACCGAAACCTTGGCATCGGTCCTCCTGGGGCAGAACGTCTCCACCGCCGGGGCCTTGATCGGCAAGACCATTCGAGGGCTCGACTCCAAGGGGGAACACGTCACCGGGCTGGTCGACGGCATATCCATCGCCGACGGCAAGCCCGTGCTGAACGTGGGCACCAGCGCCGTCGATTTGAAGAACGTTTCCGATATCGTCGAGAATCCGAGCCTCCTGCCGCAACAACCGGACGGAGAGCAAACCTGATTGCAGTGGAACCTGCCGGGGTGAGGCCGGAGAGTCTCCTCCCGCCGGCAGACCCGGTGTTTCGGGCGTAACAACAGCAGCCATTATCACGACACTCTTGCGATACCAGGAGGGGGAAGACCATGGGTCTTGCATCGGCACTCAGCACGGCACTGACCGGTTTGACCGCGGCGGAAACCACGATCGACGTGGTGGGAAACAACCTGGCCAACTCGAACACGGTGGGGTTCAAGGCCTCCACCGCTTCCTTCTCGACCCAGTTCCTGCAGACGCTGGCGCTGGGGTCCCAGCCCACCACCAACAACGGCGGCACGAACCCCCGCCAGGTCGGCCTGGGGACGATGGTCTCCGACATCACTCCCAACTTCAACCAGGGAACCCTGGAAATCAGCTCCAACCCCACCGATCTC
>CAYZWG010000527.1:0-3667 GCA_964481605.1 uncultured Planctomycetaceae bacterium | reverse complement strand
ATGGAGCCGCACGCCACGCCGCTGGGTTCCCAAGCTGGAGCTTGGGAACCAGGGGGCCCCCTCTCGGTCCCAAGCTCCAGCTTGGGACCGCACTCGGCGCGAAGCTCTGCTTCGCTTGCGATGGAGCCGCACGCCACGCCGCTGGGTTCCCAAGCTGGAGCTTGGGAACCAGGGGAATGCTGGAGCTTGGGAACCAGGTCAGCACGCTGCGGCCGGCACAGCCGGCCCTACTTGGGAACCAGGGTGGAAGACATGCCGGCGCACTCGTGAACTTCCCTTTCCCCCCGCCTTGCAGCTTTCCCGCCGAGTGCTAGAATCAGCCCAAATGCCGACCCGCCGACGGGCGCCTGGCTTGTGCCCCGGACCAGCGGTGGATCGGGGGGGCCATGCGGGCGAGAAAGGAACGGCAGACCGATGAGCACGACCACGATCGAGTTGGGCAAGGTGCCCGACTGCTGGACCCGGCGACATCTCCTGGGGCTGGAGGGGCTTTCGGCCGACGAGGTCACCACGATTCTCGACAAGGCCGAAGTTTTCAGGGCGGCCCTGCTGTGCGGCCAGCGGAAAATACCCCTTTTGACCGACAAGACCAGTTGCAACCTGTTCTTCGAGAACTCCACCCGCACCCGCACCAGCTTCGCCCTGGCCGCCCGGCGGCTGGGGGCCGACACGATCGATTTTTCCGCCGCCACCAGCAGCCTCTCCAAGGGCGAAACGGTGATCGACACGGCCAAGAACATCCAAGCGATGGGGGTCGACGTGATGGTCGTTCGCCACCGCACGCCCGGCACTCCCCACCTCTTGGCCCAGAACCTCGACTGCTCGGTGATCAACGCCGGCGACGGCGCCCACGAGCACCCCACCCAGGGCCTGTTGGACATCCTCACCATCCGCCAGCGGCTGGGCCGCGTGGAAGGACTCACCGTGGCGCTGGTGGGCGACATTGCCCATAGCCGCACCGCCCGCTCCAACATCTGGGGCCTGAAGACGCTGGGGGCCCACGTGATCGTCTGCGGGCCCTCCACGCTGGTCTCGCCCCGCTGGGAAGAACTGGGGGTGGAGTTCTCTTACAGCCTGGACGATATCCTGCCGCGGGTGGACGTGTTGAACCTGTTGCGGATCCAGTTCGAGCGGCAGTTCACCCGGCCGTTCCCCTCGGTTCGCGAGTACGCCTTGCTCTACGCCATGAACGCCGACCGCCTGGCCCGAACCAAGGACGATATCCTCGTGCTGGCCCCGGGCCCGATCAACCGGGGTGTGGAGGTCACGCCCGACGTGGCCGACGGTCCGCACTCGGCCATCCTCGACCAGGTGACCAACGGCGTGGCCGTCCGCATGGCCGTGCTCTGGCTGACCGCGGCAGTAACGGCGTGATGGGTGGGAGATCATCCGCGCATGTCCCCAAAACCCGTGATCGTAAGAGAATAAGATCGCCGCCATTACCAATCCATCAACCATCAACAATCCCATGGCCAAACTTCTGATCCAAAACGGACGCGTGATCGACCCCAGCCAGAAGATGGACCGGGTGACCAACCTGTTGATCGAGGACGGGCGGATCGCCGCCTACGACGTGAAAGAAGCCGGCGAGGCGAGCGTGATCGACGCCGCCGAGAAGATCGTTGCCCCCGGCCTGATCGACATGCACGTCCACCTCCGCGACCCCGGACGCGAGGAGGACGAAACGATCGAGACCGGTACGGCCGCCGCCCTGGCCGGAGGGTTCACCTCGATCGCCTGCTGTCCCAACACGGAGCCGCCCATGGACAGCCAGGGGGCCGTGGCCTACGTTCGCCAAAAGGCCCAGCGGGCCGACAACTGCAACGTCTACGTGATCGCCTGCGTGAGTAAGAACCGCGCGGGCGAGGAACTGGCCGAGCTGGGCCAGCTCTTCGAGGCCGGCGCCGTGGGCGTCAGCGACGACGGCGCTCCGGTCCACAGCGCCGAGCTGATGCGCCGGGCCTTCGAGTATTGCCTGATGTTCGACAAGCCGGTGATGAACCACGCCGAAATCCGGGAACTGACCCAGCACGGCGTGATGCACGAGGGCACGACCCAATTGGTGCTGGGGCTCAGCGGTATGCCCGCCGCGGCCGAGGACGTGATGGTCAGCCGCGACGTCGCCCTGGCCGAGGCCACCGAGGGCCGGCTGCACGTGATGCACGTCTCCACCGGCGGCAGCGTCCATATCATTCGCCGGGCCAGGAGTCGCGGCGTTCGCGTCACCGCCGAGGTGACCCCCCACCACTTCACGCTCACCGACGAGCGGCTCCGCTCCTTCGACTCGAACTTCAAGATGAACCCGCCGCTACGGGGCCAGGGCCACGTCGACGCGATGATCGAGGCCCTCGCCGACGGCACCATCGACTGTATCGCCACGGACCACGCCCCCCATGCCCGGGAAAAAAAGATGTGCGAACTCGACCAGGCCCCCTTCGGCATCGTGGGCCTGGAAACGGCGCTGGGGCTGGTCGTCACGCGGCTGATCGAGCCGGGGCATCTCGACTGGTCCACCGCCCTGGAAAAAATGACCGTCAACCCGGCCCGAATCCTCGACCTCCCCAAGGGCACGCTGGCGATCGGCGCCGACGCCGACGTGGTGATCATCGACCCGCATATTCGCTGGAAGGTCGATCCCGCGGAGTTCCGCTCGAAGAGCGCCAACACGCCCTTTGCCGGCTGGGAACTCCAAGGCCGCGCCGCCACCGTGATCGTGGGCGGCCGTGTGAAATTCCAACGCTGAACGCTCCCTTCATCAACCATCTTCACCCCTCCATGTCGCTGATCATCGACGGCTACAATCTGCTCAACGCCGTGGGCATCATGGCCGGGGGCGTGGGGCCACACACGCTCCAGCGGGCCCGAGCGGCGCTATTGAACTTTCTGGCTGAGTCGCTGGAGCCCAAGGAGCGCGCCCGCACGACGATCGTTTTCGACGCGGCGGGGGCCCCGCCGGGCTTGCCTCGCGCGGACCGGCACCACGATATGCTCGTGCGATTTTCCGTTGGCTACCAAGAGGCCGACGACTTGATCGAGGAGTTGATCCGCGTCGATTCGGCGCCGCGGCGGCTGACCGTGGTTTCCAGCGATCATCGCCTCCAGCGGGCGGCGCATCGGCGCCGCGCCGCGGCGGTCGACAGCGATGTCTGGTACGCCGACGTGGTACGCCGACGCCATGCCCGCAAGCGGAGCCAAAAAGCGAGCCGGGCCGAGCCGGCCAAGCCCGCGATGCCGCTCTCGGCCGCGGAGGTCGAGGTCTGGCTGGCCCGTTTCGGGGGCGAGCAATCGCTCGCCGAGTTGATCGAGGCGGAGACCCGCGCGGACACGTGCCCAGCCGAGCACGTCGCACCCCCCGCCCGCTCCTCGGAAACGCATCCCGACAAGCCGACCGACGCCCAAGCCGCCGGACTTGCCAACCCCTTCCCGCCCGGCTACGCCGAGGACCTGCTGGAAGACGAAGCGGACGAGGAGGGTCGGAATCCGTTTCCTCCGCACGACCAGGCAGGGACCGGCTGACGAGCGAGCATGGTTTGCCCAGCCGGCTGCCGATCCAATAGGGAACCATGCCGCGAAAGACGATCAGCAAAGAACGTAAGCCAAACAAGAACAGCCACTTGCGACAATTCGCGAGTGGCTGTGAGATGGACGCGGCGGGCCGGGGCCGAGC
>CAYZWG010000526.1:0-3687 GCA_964481605.1 uncultured Planctomycetaceae bacterium | reverse complement strand
GAGACCCGCGCCGAACGGTGGCGGGGAGATCCTCGCCGAACGTGCGGCGGTTTGAACGAATGGACCTAACAAGCGGCCGGGCAGGGATCGGCTGTGGGAGTCAGAAGCGATGATTGTCACGACCAAGGAGTTGTTTCAACATGCGTACGGCAAGTACGCGATCGGTGCCTACAATATCAACAATCTCGAGCAGACTGTGGGCTTATTTCGCGGCAACCTGGGCAAGGCGGAGGCCAACGACGAGCCGGTCGATGCTTCCTTGGCGGCGCCGTTTATCGTGCAAATCTCGCGGGGTGCGCGGGCGTATACGGACAAGCGTTTCCTGGAGGCGATGATCCGCACCGCGGGGGAGGTTTTTCCCCAGGCGATCTTCGCGGTTCACCTGGACCACGGCACGGAAGAGGCGTGCTACGACTGTATCGAGAGCGGCTTCTATAGTTCGGTGATGATCGACGCCTCGCACGAGGAGTTCGAGAAGAACATCGCGATCACCAAGCGGGTGGTGGATCGGGCCCATGCGAAGGGGATCGTGGTGGAGGCCGAGTTGGGGCAACTGGGCGGGGTGGAGGAGGACATCACCGGCAGCGTGTGCCTGACGGATGCGGGTCAGGCCGCCGAGTTCGTGGAGCGGTCGGGCTGCGATTCGCTGGCGGTGGCCATCGGCACGTCGCACGGGGCCTACAAGTTTAGCGGTTCCCAGGGCCTCCGCCTGGACCGGCTGGAAGAAATCCAGCAGGTGGTGCCGCCGCGCTACCCGCTGGTGATGCACGGCTCCAGCAGCGTGCCGAAAGAATGGGTGGACCGGATCAACAAGGCGGGGGGAAAGCTGGGGGATGCCAGCGGCGTGGACGAGAATCAGTATCTTCCGGCGGCCAAGTTGGGTGTGTGCAAGATCAACATCGACACGGACGGCCGGCTGGTGTGGTGTGCGATCCACCGGGAATCGTTTCGCGACCACCCGGAGAATTTCGATCTTCGTCCGCCGGGGAAGCAGTTCATGCCGGCGTACGCACGGTACATTGCGCACAAGAACGGCAAGCTGGGTTCGGCGGGGCAGCTTGCTTCGGTGGGGGAGTCGCTGGGGGTGGGCAAGTAGGGCAGCAAGTAGGGCCGGCTGTGCCGGCCGGTTGCCGCACTTCGCAGTGCCGGCCACATTTCGGCCGGCACAGCCGGCCCTACTTCGTGTTCGGCGAGGGTCTCCTGACCCCGCCGAGAAAGGATCGGGCCGAGCGCTGTCTAACGCCGGCTCCGCTCGATCGACGGCAAGGGCTCTTGGGCGAACGCCTGCCACTGGGCGTCGATTGCTTTTCGGTCGGGCACGCCGGCGTGGACCCAGAGGCCCCAGCGGAGGCGCAAGGGCTGCTGGGGCGGGATCACCAGGGGGCCGTTGAGCGTGAGGCAGGCACCCATCCAGCCGTCGTTGCGGACGTGAAAGGGGGTGGGGTGTCCGGGGTTTTGGGGGTGATCCAAGAGGGCGATGCCGCCGGTTTGCCGATTGGTCACGGGGCCGCTGTAGTCGACCCAGCGGGCGGGTTGGCGAAAGACCTGCTGCTCGTTGCGTTGGCCCTGGGAGTTGAGGATGCGGCCGCCGCCGTCGCTCACGCCGATCGTCTTGGCCATCCGCACGCCGATCATTCCGAAGGGTGTTTGCCCCAGGGTGAGGGGTTCCTTGCCCGGCGGGCGGAGTTGCAGGTCGATCAGCACGAGCCACTGGTCCTTGCCCAGGGTGCGGATCTCGATCCGGCGGCGCTCGAGCATGAGGACGCGGCCGGGGTTTCCCTGGCGCCAGGAGTTTTCGGCGAGCAAGTGGGCCCGGGTGTCGCCGTCTTCGTACTCCAGCACGCGGTCGCACTGAATCCGCGAATCGCCGGAGTCTTCCCAGAAGCTCACGCCGCCCACGTTCTGGTGGGCGATCCAGACCGAGTTGTGGTGGCTGTGGGTAGCCGGGTCGTGGGGATGGCCCATGCGGGTGAGCGAGCGGCCCGCCGGCCCGAGGATGGGGTAGAGGAAGGGGCGTTTCAAGGAGCGGCCGAAGTGATATCGGGCCAGTTCGCGGCCGGCACGCTGGAAGGAGGCCTGGTCGTAGGGCAGGGGGAGCACTTGGACCAGGGGGACCGGCTTGGCCTGGGGGAGAGCGGGTTCGTCGGCGGCCCGGCCGGGGGTGCCGATCGCAAACCAGAGGGCGGCGGCCAGGGCGCATCCGGCGGCGAGGGCTGGCGAGGGTTTAGAGCATGGCATGGGGAGAAGTCCTCCTGGAAGAAGGCGGTTGGGGGTATCGAGCGGGGTCTCCCGACCCCGCCGGGAGAGGACCGATGGTCTCCTCCAATCGCTACCACGGGTGGCCCAGGTTCTTGAACCCACACCCGGCGGCAGCCGGTAAGCCCCGTAGGGCCGGCTGGGCCGGCCGAAACGTGGCTGGCACTGCGAAGTGCGGTAACCGGCCGGCACAGCCGGCCCTACCTGACCTCTCGTGGCAGAGCCACACCGGTTCTTGAACCGGTGCCACCCACGACCCGGCCTACGGCTTATGGGGCTTGTGTTCATTGCGGGCCTTGGGCGCCGCGGGGGGCGATCTGGCGAAGGTGCTTTTGCCGGGAGAGGAGGCCGTAGCAATCGGGCAGGTCGAAGGATTGCAACACGCCGGGCAAGAGTGCCGCCAGGGGCCAGGAGTACTCTTGCGACTCGGCGATGGCGCTGTAGCTGGTAAGGGCGTTTTTGAGCGTGACCTGGACGACGTGGTCGGAGAGGAGGGCCGCGAAGGTGGCCGGCAGACTGCCCCAGCCGAGGGCCGCCAGGTGGACCTTGGTGTAGCCGCAGGAGGCGAGCCAGTCGAGCACGCGGAGCAGGTCGTGGGTCTTCTGGCCGAGGTAGGGCCGGTCGAGCATCAGTCCGGCGGCGGCGTAGAAGAAGTCGCTGCCGTAGGGGCTGAGAAAGGTATTCTGGCCGCAGGTGTCCGGCCGCGATTCGCCCACGCCGCGAACGTCGCAGGCAAAGAAGACCGTTTCGGGCTCGGCCTTGAGCAACTCGCCGACGAGGGGTTCGCCGCGGAGCTCGGCGTCGGCCGACTGGTGGGAGACGTAGAGCAGGGCCCGGGGCCCCTTGCGTGGCGGGCGGGAGTAGTGTCGCTGGGCAGAGAGCATGGAGACGGCGGCAAGGATGTCGGGCTCGGTTTGGACGGCGTAGGTGAGGCAATGGGGCCGGGGGTATTTTCGCCCGCGCAAGGGGCGGAGAATGCGGTAGTCCCCGGCGGGTTGGGGCGGGGGGAGCTTGAGTGCCCGGGCGACGGCCGCGGCGAGGGTTTTGTCGTCACCGGCGGAGCGGGTTTTGCGGAGGGTTTCGGATTTTTCCTTGGTGAAGGAAAAGACGGTTCGGGGTTCAAGGTCGGCCGTCTGGCCGCGGGGCGTACACCAGAGGTCCTGGTCTTTTTCGATCACCAGGGGCGGCTCCTTTTGGGCCTGGGAAACGCCGGTGGCGCGATTGAACCAGCGGTACATCGCCTCGCGATTCTCTTGCCAGTAGCCGTGGTAGTTGGGGCCGGAGGAGAGGGCGATGTTGTCCGGGGCGCCCAGCAGTTGGTAGAGGCGTTTCAGGCGGGCGAAGGCCTCTTCCGTGCCGCGGGCGTCGAAATAGTCCTTTTCCTGGCCGAGGATGATGATCGGCCGGGGAGCCAGGGCCGCCAGGAAGTCG
>CAYZWG010000525.1:0-3689 GCA_964481605.1 uncultured Planctomycetaceae bacterium | reverse complement strand
GTTCTGCAACCATTTCACCACGAAGCCCGCGAAGAACACGAAGAGCCAGTTCTACCATGCCGGCTCGTGAGCCGGCCTACAGGCTCTCAAAACTTTCCCCTTGAAACCACCACCTCGAACCACCTCCGAAAGTCTGCTGCTGCACCCCGTGGCTGGGGCCGGGGGGTGAACGTCTGGAAAGGAGGTGGAAAATCGGGTCTATTGGAGAGCCGTAGGCCGGGTCGCGTCACGGCTCGGCAGGAGCTTCGTCCTCCCAGAACAAATCCCGGATGAACCCTCCGGCCACCTGTCCCCGGCGATGGAAAAGACCATGACCACCGGCAGCCTGCCTTGGCGAAGTGTTTCCCTTCTCCTGCTGGCCCTGGCCTGCGGCCGCGCCACGGCCCAAGAGCCCGGTCCGGCGGTCCGCTGGCGGGGCGGCTGGCTTCCCCAGAACGAGAGGCCCCAGCGGGTGACTCTGGCCGGCGCCGCCTGGGTCTGGTCTGCCCAGGGCAATCCGGCCTCGGCCGCTCCCACCGGCACAAGATACTTCCGCCGCAAGATTCACCTCCCCGCGGACAGAACCGTCACCAACGCTCGGATCGCGTTGACTGCCGACAACGGCTTCGAACTGTTTGTCAACGGCCGCCGGGCCGGCCGGGGTTCTCGCTTCGACACGGTCTTCTCGTTCAACCTGACGGGTCGACTGCATCCAGGGGCGAATACCCTTGCCGTGGCGGCCGTCAACACGAGCCAGGCACCGAATCCGGCCGGGTTGATCGGCCGTCTGAAAATCGAATTCGAGCGGGGCGACCCGATCGCCATCCCCACGGACCGGCGGTGGCGAACGTCCGACGAGCCGTCGCCCGGCTGGGAGGGAACCGACTTTGACGACTCCGCCTGGCCGGCGGCCGGAGAGTTGGGGCCCAACGGAATGGCCCCCTGGGGAGAGGTCAAGGCGGAGCCGGCGGCCGACGTCTACGCCGCCTTCCGGGGAGCTTTCCAGCTTCCCCGCGACGGGCAGGTGACCATCAAGATCATCGCTGCCCACTGGTTTCAGGCTCGGCTCGACGGGGAGTTCCTCACCGAGGGGCCGGCACGGTTTCCCCTCACCCACCCGGAGTACGAAGTTCTCCCACGCACCCTCAAGGCCGGCCGGCACGTGATCTCCGCCTTGGTCCACGACGAAGGCGTTTCCACGCGCATGCTGCGGGCGGACCTCATCCCGCCGTTTTTGTTGTGCGAAGTCAGCACGGATGGCCAACCGACCGACGTGCAATGGAAGTGCCGGCGGCTGCCGGGCTACATCGCTTCCGGCGTGCGGATCAGCCCCCAGTTCGCCTGGATCGAATGGTGTGACACGCGGGCCAATCCACCCCACTGGGAGGCGGTCGATTTTGACGATCGCGGCTGGCAGCAGCCGGCCCGGACCCCGGCCCGTGATTGGGCCATGCGCCCGCTGGCGATCGGCCACGTGAGGCAATTCGTCCACCGACCCAAGAGGATCGCCCAGGGGCGGCTCACGGGTCCCTTCGAGGTTGCCGAGATTCCCGACTGGCCGGACGAGGACGACGTCTCCTGGTATCGGCGGAACCTTCAGCCGGCGGGAAAGGCGGACGGCGTTTGGCGGCGATACGATCTGGGGCGGGTTCGGCTGGGCCGGCCCGACTTTCTGCTCGATGTGCCCGCCGGCGCCGTGGTCGAATTCGCCTACGCCGAGTCGCTGGTCGACCGCGACATCGTGGACGGTTACACCGGCCAGACCGTGGTGCGGGTAGCCCCCGGCAAGACGGCCCGGGTCCTCCCGTATATTCCCCTCTCGGCAGGATTGTCCAGAAACCTCGACCATTACGTGGCTCAGGGCGGGGTCCAGCGGTTTGGCCCCATCACCCCCAAGGGCGGGCGGTTCCTCGAAGTCCACGTTCGGGCCGATCCCGCCCAGGTGCGGTTCCTCGACGAAAAGTACGTCGAACGCTGCTATTTCGGCCCGCCCCAGGGGAGCTTCTCCTGCGACGATCCCCTCTTGGAGAAAATCTGGATGCTGGGCGTGGAGACGCTGCGGGGATGCGCCGAGGACGCCGTGATTGATAACCCCACCCGGGAGCGAGGCCAATGGACCGGCGACGTGGCCAGCGTGAACATGCCGATCGCCGCCGCGGCCTATTCCGATCTGCGGTTGTTCAAGCGGGCGATTCGGCAGACGGCCTATTCGGCCCGGGCCGACGGCCTGGTGCCGGGGCTGAACCCGGGCGGTCCCTCCTGGATGGGAACCTACGCGGTCCAGTGGGTCGACTCCAATCTCCACTACTACCAACTCACCGGCGACCGCGACCTGCTGGAAGAGATGTATCCTTACGCCGTCCGCTGCCTGGCGGTGTTCCAGCGCGACCTCACCGAGACGGGATTGGCCGGCAACATCGGCTGGAACTTTATCGACTGGGGCTACGTCTCGCCGGAGGGTCCGTCCGACATGGGGTCGAACCTCCACTATTACTCGGCGCTGGAGGCGATGATCCGTTGGAGCAAGCTGCTGGGCCGCGATCCGTCCCACTACGAAGCGCTGGCGAAAAAAGTGAAAGCGATCATCCGCAAGTGGCTCGTTCCGCGGGTGGAGACGGCCCGCTGGGACGCCATCGGCTACCACTCGGCGGTGTTGAGCCTGATCCATGATCTGGTTCCCGCCGCGTATCGGCCGGCGGCCCGCGACTACCTCAAGCGGCAGATGCAACGCTGTTTTCCCAATGATCCCCACGCACCCCGGCTGAGCGGCCCCCGAACGGAAAGCCGGCGTCTCATCACGCCCTATTTTTCCTACTACGCCTTTCCCCCGCTGATCGAAAACGGGGAGATGGATTTCGTCCTCGATCAGTATCGCACCTGCTGGGGCTGGGGGCTCGAACAAGGGCTGACCACCCAGCCGGAGGTCTTCGACCTGGGTTGGAGCCATTGCCACGTCTGGGCCTCGTCGCCCACCGCGCAACTGTCGCAATACGTATTGGGCCTCAAACCCCGCTACGACCTGGGCAAGAACCATTTCCTCTTTCGCTTGATTCCCGGCCGGCTGGGGCGAGCCGCCGGGCGGGTGCCGCTGTTGGACGGTTCGGGCAGCGTCCGGGTCGAGTGGCATCGCGGCCCGGACGGCCGCATCGCCTACCGGCTGGAAAGCCCGGTGGAAATCTGGCTGCACACGCCGCATGGAGAAGAAGCGACCCGGGTCGAGGGCCGGTACGAGATCACGCTGGACGCCGGCCGCCAGGGAAGCCGGCGTGATTGATCGGATAGAATTTTCCGTTGTCTCTGGCCTGTTGAAAACTTGGGGTTGCGGGGAGCTCAAAGTGGCGTTGTCCAACTCGCCTTGCCCTGCCGACTTTCCGCCACGGTAACCAAGATGAATTCCGCGCCGGCCATCTCCGTCGTGTTACCCACCCATAACGGCGGCCGATACCTGGATCAGGCCGTGGAGTCGATCGTCGCGCAGACCTTCGGCGACTGGGAACTGATCCTGGTGGACGACGGGTCGACCGACCAGACTCCGGTGCAGGTCGACGCCTGGTCGGGCCGCGACGAGCGCATCCGGGCGATCCACTTGGCCCAGAACCGAGGACTGCCCTGGGCACTGAACGAAGGATTCCGGCAGGCCTCGGGCCGGCGGTTCACCTGGACTTCCGACGACAACTGGTACGCCGCCGAGGCGTTGGAGTTGATGCAGC
>CAYZWG010000524.1:1600-3704 GCA_964481605.1 uncultured Planctomycetaceae bacterium | reverse complement strand
GCGGCCTGCTCGTCGGCACAAGAAAAAACACTCGACCTCGGGCACTTCCTTGTGCCCGGGCCAGGTCGAGTGCTTGCGGTCCGTTCGTCGGCGAAGGCGACGCTCTTCGACCGCTGTTTCGCAACCGGTGGGTCTCCGTACCCGCCGGCCCGTGAGGGCTCGTTCCCGCCGAGGGCAGGCCGGGACATCGGTCGGTGGCCGAAAACCGGCATCCCCGGGCCTTCACGCAAGGCGATCCGCTTTACGGTCCATACACCATTCTTCCCCCCATGCCGATTGGTTTCCCACGGTTACGAGCTGCCTCCGCGTCCCAGCGCCGCCTCGGCAAATTCGTCGTAGCTGGACAGCTTTTGCTGGAGATAATTGCTCCAGCGTTCGGCCGCCCACAACTCGAGGTGATCTTGCACGCCCAGCAGAACGGCCTCCCTGCCCAGTACGACCAACTCCGCCAACTCTCCCGGGATGCGTATCCGGCCTTGCGAGTCCAGCTCCACGGCCCGCGCCCGAGCGTAAAACAGCCGGCTGAACGCCCGAACTTCCTGCCCCGTGGGCGGCGCCTGGGCCAGCCGTTCGGCCAGTCGCTCGAACGCCTCTCGGGGGTAGATCGCCAGGGAACGATCCGTGCCGGGGGCCACAAAAAGCACCCCCCCGCGAGGGCACGCCATCGCCTCGCGAAGCCGCTTGGGAATCGCCACGCGGAGCTTTTCGTCGACCGCTCGGGCAAACGTTCCGGTCAGCAGCATGTTTCACCACAAATCCCCACTGAATCCCAATTAGCCCCAAGCATACCCTCCGCGGCCCATCCGTCAACCGTGCTTTCCCGGGGCAAATCCAGACTCGGGCGACGCCGCTCGACGTAGCTTCCGGCCTCGCCATGACTTCCAACAAACCGGGTGAACGCAAGTCGGCGAAAAAAAATTTTCGCGGCATCTTGCCTTACCCGTCCACCAGCGATTGCCAAAGTGACTGGTATCGGTCGACCATGGTTTGGACCGCAAATTCACCGGCGACGCGGCGGCGGTTTTGCTGGCCGAGGTCGCGGGCCCGGGGGCGGTCGGCCAACAGTCCCACCAGCCGCTCGGTCCAGGCGGCCGTATCGCCGTAGGCCACGGTCTGCGGCGGGGCCAGCTCGCCCAGGATTTCCCGCACCCCCTCCACATCCGTGGCCAGCACGGGGAGCCGGCTGGCCATCGCCTGGAGCACCACGTTGGGCATTCCCTCCCATTGCGAGGGCAACACGAGCAAATCGCTGGCGGCGAGAATCTCGGCCACGTCGGCCCTCCAGCCGGTGAAATGGACCCGATCGGCGATTTTCAGCCGCCGGGCCAGCGCTTCCAGCCGCCTGCGGAGCGGTCCCTCGCCGACGATCAGCAGCCGGCAGTCGGTCCCGGCAGTCAGCCAGTGGGACGCGGTCTGGAGGAGCCAGGCGAGTCCTTTTTGTTCGTGGAGCCGTCCCACGCAGCTCACCAGCCGGCCGCCGGCCGGGACGCCCAGCCGGTGGCGATCGGCCGGCTCGACCGTGTCGTACCGGGCCACGTCGATCCCGTTGGGGATGACCGTGAGCTTTTCGGCCGGCAGCCGGGCACGGCGGCGCGAGAACTCGGCCACGGCCCGGCTCACGCAGACGTGGCGGTCCACCCAGCGGTCCGTGGCCCGATCGAGCCGAAGGTGCCAGCGGCGGCGCTCGGCCACGCGGATTCCGCTGGCCACGGCGGAGACGCCGGCCGAGCGGGCAGCAAGCCGCCCCACGATGTTCGCGTGAAACAGAAACGTCTGCACCACCCGGGGCTTTCGAGCGAGCCAAAGTCGCCGAAGACGCCGCACCAGCCCGGGGGCCTGCCGGTAGCGTCGCCCGTCCAGGCAATGCACCGCAACGCGGGCGTCTTCCAGCGACGGCAGACAGGAGGCCTCGGGCCGGCGGGGTCGCGGGCCGAGGCAGTAGACGGCCGGCCGAAACGCTGCCCGGTCGAGCCGCGTGGCCAATTCGACCAGGCAGCGTTCCGCCCCGCCCACGTCCAGATCGGTGATGCAAAGGGCCACGTCGATGGCCGCCATTTCGGCTCCTTGCGTTGCCGGGAAGCGCGGGCAGGCTTGTCCGCGCCAA
>CAYZWG010000524.1:0-1500 GCA_964481605.1 uncultured Planctomycetaceae bacterium | reverse complement strand
CGCCATTTCGGCTCCTTGCGTTGCCGGGAAGCGCGGGCAGGCTTGTCCGCGCCAAACGTGGTCCCCTGCTCGAACCCGTCTGGCCGGCTTATACTCGGAGATTCTTCCCGCGTAAACCGCACGTTTTCCGCGAGATTGGCCGCCGCCATGTCCGAGATGGCCCAATATGACTACGATTTGCCGCAGGATTTGATCGCCCAGTCGCCGGTCCCCTGCCGCAGCGACGCCCGGCTGATGGTGGTCGACCGGCAGGCCGGCTCGATCGGCCACCGGCACGTTCGCGACCTGCCCGAGTTGCTGGCCAGTGGGGACTGCCTGGTGATTAACGACACCCGGGTGGTGCCGGCCCGGTTGGAGGGGTTCCGCACGGCCACCGGGGGCCGCTGGGAGGGGCTGTTTCTGGAGGCGGACGAGGGGGGGCTCTGGCGGGTTCTCTCCAAGACGCGGGGCAAGCTCGTCCCCGGCGAGACGCTCACCCTGCTGGATTGCCACGGCCGCGCGGCGATCGAGCTGGAACTGGGGCACAAGGAGCCCGGCGGCCAGTGGGTGGTCCGCCCGAAAACCGACGCCCCCACGCTGGCGATTCTCGACCGGGTGGGACGCGTGCCGTTGCCTCCCTATATCCGCAAGGGGAAGATGGTCGAATCGGACCGCCGCAACTACCAGACGGTCTATGCCCGAACGCCGGGCGCGGTCGCCGCCCCCACCGCGGGGCTGCACTTCACCGAGACGCTGATCCGCCGCATCGAGCAGGCCGGGGTGACCATCTGCCGGCTGACCCTGCACGTGGGGCTGGGCACCTTTCGGCCCGTGGAGACCGACTCCCTGGCCGAACACCGGATGCACGCCGAGTGGGGCCGGGTCGATGCGGAATGCGTCGAAACGCTGCACGCCTGTCGCCGGCGGGCAGGGCGGATCGTGGCCGTGGGCACGACGTCGGTGCGGTTGTTGGAAACGGCGGCCGCCGGCGGCACGTTGCGTGCCTACGAGGGCCATACCGACCTGTTCATCCGCCCGCCCTATGGCTTTCGGGCCGTGGACGCGATGATGACCAACTTCCACCTGCCCCGCAGTACGCTCTTGGTGCTGGTCCGCACGTTCGGCGGCGACGAGCTGATGGTGAGGGCCTACCGGGAGGCGATTCGCCAGGAGTACCGGTTCTACAGCTACGGCGACGCGATGCTGATCGTTTGAAGCGACGGGGGCACACGTTCGGCGTGGGTTACGGGTGGCCCAGGTTCTTGAACCTGCACCCGGCGGCAGCCGGCAAGAGGTCAGGGGCTGTTCGGCGTGGGGCTGCCGACCGTTCGGCGCGGGTCTCCCGACCCCGCCGCGCGTGCCCCGGCAGTCCGTTACGCCGCAATCCTCGCCTCCCGTGCCTGACGGCACCCCGATAGCAGAGCTATCGGGGCCACCCGCGGGGCAGCCGTCCGCCACCACCGCCACGACCTCCCCAAGCGGGCTTGCGGCCCGTATACTTGGTTTTGGCTTGTCCAGGCC
>CAYZWG010000523.1:0-3738 GCA_964481605.1 uncultured Planctomycetaceae bacterium | reverse complement strand
CTAACCCTCTCCCGGAGGGAGAGGGGACCTCGTGTCGCCATTCTGCAAAAGTCCACTTCCCACAGGGCCGGCGGGGAGGAGTTCAAAGTGACGCTGCCAATCTATTGCATGAAAACAGCTTAGGTTCGATACCGTTGAATGAAGCCGAGCGCTGTCCCCGCGGAGACAACACATGCTTGACGTGCTGGTTATCGCTCCCCACCCCGACGATGCTGAGTTGGGTATGGGAGGGGCGATCATGAAAATGAAGGACGAGGGGCTGGTCGTGGGCGTGCTCGATTTGACCAACGGCGAGCCGACTCCGTTCGGAACGCCGGAAAAACGTGCCCGGGAGACCGCCCGGGCCACGCAAATCCTGGACCTCGACTGGCGGCAGAACCTGGGGCTGGCCAATCGCAGCCTGGAGGCCACGCTGGAGGCCCGGGCGAGGCTGGCGGGGGTGATTCGAGAGACGCGGCCCGAGTGGCTTTTCGCCCCCTACTGGGTCGACGCCCATCCCGACCACGTGGCCGCCACGGAGCTGGTCGAGGCGGCCCGTTTCTGGGCCAAGCTGACCAAGACGGACCTGCCGGGCGTGCCGCATTATCCCCGGCGGATCTACCACTACTTTTGCGTTCATCTACGGCTCATCCCCCAGCCCGCCTTCATCCTCGACATCAGCGACTACTGGGATCGCAAGCTGGAGGCGGTCCGATGCTACCAGAGCCAGTTCATCGAGGGTCGCCCACAAGAGCCGCCCACCTTTCTCGATCGGCTGCGAGACCAGGCATCCACCTGGGGTTGGGCCATCGGCACCCGCTACGGCGAGCCGTTCGCCTCGCGCGAACCGATCGGGCTGAGCAAGATGACGCCGCTGGTGTGAGCCGGCCCGGCGCGTTCGGCGCGGGTCTCCCGACCCCGCCGAAAACGCGGTGCAGGTGGGTAGGGCCGGCTGTGCCGGCCGAAACGTAGCTGGCGCTGCGAAGTGCGGCAACCGGCCGGCACAGCCGGCCCTACGGCTTTCGGCGGGTCCGGGAGAGCCGCGCCGAACCTGCTTGGTTCATGCGAAGCCGTGGAGCAGCACCTCGTCCAGGGGGGTCAGCTCGGCCGGCCGGCCGGTGAGAAGGTGGGCGTGGTACTCCTGCCAGACGGTCTCCAGGGCCTCCACCACCGCGGGCGCACGGTCGGAGACGTCGCTCACCTCGAAGCGGTCGTCCGGCTTGGCGTAGAGCTCGACCCGCTCGGCGCGGCGAAGGAACCAGGCCGGCGTGGCAAGCGCCGTTTCGCCGCCGGGGGCCACCAGGGCGGCGCGATCGCCCAGGGCGCGGGTTTCGTCGCGAAGCAAAGGGGCGAGGCTGCGACCGGCCACGGCGGGAGGCCCGTAGAGCGGCGGCGCGTCCGCTGCCCACGTGTCGGCCAAGGTGGCAAACAGATCGGGCGGCTGGACCAGGGCCGGGCTTCGCCCGGCTGCTCCCAGACCATCGGGCATCCGCACCAGCAACGGCACATGCACCAATTCGCCGTGGAGGGCTCCGTCGCAGGGTCCCACGCGGCGGTGTTCGCCCAGGGCGAACCCCCGCGCGGAGAGCACCGCCAGCAGGGTCTCCCGCCCGGCCGCCGCGGTGTCGAGATCATCCAGCAGGGCGGAAAGGCAGATGTCCATGAGGGAAACCTGCGCGGCATAGCTGTGGACCTGGCCCAGCAGCACGTCGGGGTGCTCGTTCTCGGTGAGCACGCGGGAGGGGACCTCGACGCCGGTGGGTGGGTCGGGATCGTCGCCCTCGACGTACCGCTGGCGGAGACCCAAGGGCGCGTCCCAGGGCGAGCCGAAGGCGCTGAAGTGGCACCAGAGAAAAAAGGGTTCCTTGAGCGAGCCGGCGACGTCGATCAACTGGGCAAAGCAGGTGGCCAGGTGGGTCTGGTCGACGCGGTCGGCGGGCCGGTCGATGCGGGGCACGTCGAGCAGGAGCCGCTTGGCAAAGCGCCGGGCCAGCGGATGGGCGGCAACGGCCGGCTCATCGGTCAAGAGCACCGCGCGGGTGCCGCGGCGTTTCCACAGCGCGGGCAAGGACCGCCGACCCGCGGTGCGGCGGGGCTGGCCCGCCAGGGCATGGCGACCCTGCCAGAACGACCGGTAGAGGTCGTCCAAGCGCGGCGAATCGATCAGGTAGCGGTCGAACACGAAACTTTCGGCGGCCAGCCGGTCGAGCCCCGGCGTGGCGATCCAGGCGTTGCCGTAGGCGCCGACGAACCCCAGGTGCCAGCGATCGAGGACCAGGCAGATTCCGTTCATGCGGTGATTGTACCGGGCCGCGTGCGGGGGATGAAGCGGGGGCGGCCGCGGGGACGGCCGCCTCAGGATCGCACGGCCGGTTCGGCCGGCGGATGGGCGGCGACGGGCCGGCGGGCCGCCTTGCCGCGGTAGATTTCCTCGATGGTTTCCGTGTAGCCGTCCACCATCCGGGCCAGCGACCAGTTGGTGAGCACGTGTTCGCGCCCGGCGCGGCCCAGGGCGGCCGCCAGGGAAGGATCCTCCAGCAGTCGCAGCAAGCGCCGGGCCAGCCCTGGGGCGTCGCCGGCGGGGGCCAGGTAGCCCGTTTGACCGTCGAGAACCGTTTCGTGGACGGAGCCCACGTCGGTGGCCACGACGGGGATTTCCGAGGCCATGGCCTCGAGGATGGAGACGGGGTTGGCCTCCATGTGGGAGGTGAGCAGATGGACGTCCAGGAGGGAGAGGAGGCGGGGCACGTCGTTTCGGCTGCCGAGAAAAAGCACCCGGTCGCCGAGGCCCATCGCCTCGGCCATTTGCTCAAGCCTCGCCCGACGGGGGCCGTCGCCGATCACCAGCCAGTGCGTGCGAGGCTGCCGGCGTTGCACCAGCCGGGCCGTTTCGAGGAACAACTCGTGGTTTTTTTCCGGCCGCAAGGCGGCCACGATGCCCACGGTGGGCGCGTCCTGGGGCAGTCCGATTTCGGCGGCCAGGCGGGGGTCGCGCCAGCGAGGATGGAAACGCTCCGTGTCGACGCCGTTGGGCACCACGCGGACCCGCTCGGCAGGGCAGCCCTCGTGGTCGACGAGGTAGCGGCCGTGGGTTTCGGCCACGGCGATGAAGGCGTCGGTCACGGGAGCCAGCAGCCGATTGAGGAACTCGACGTGATCGGGCAGCCCCGTGGAATGCAGCGCCGAGGCGATCACCGGAACTCCGGCCAGGTAGGCGGCCAGGCGACCCCAGAACATCTTGTCGCCGCCGGTTCCCACGGTGATCACCGCGTCGATGCGGCGGCGGCGGATCAGCCGGGTCAACCGGGGCAACACCCGCAAGTCATACTTCTGGGCCAGCAGGCCGCTGAAGGTGGGGACTTCCTCGGCGAGCATTTCGCCCAGCGGGCCGAGATATTTCAAGCAGCAGAGCTCGGGTGCGACGCGGTGGCGGTCGAGCCGTCGAACCAGGTTGACCAGCAGGGTTTCCGCCCCACCCACCGGCATACAGGTAATCACGAACATCGTTCGTAGCGGGCCGCGATCGTCAAGCGGGACAGGGGGTGGTGTTTGGAAGAGGAACATGAGGTGGCGTGATTCCGGTTCGAGGTTGCAGGCCGGGTGGGGATTGTCAGGGCAGCGTGCCTTGGTAGTTGTCAAACCCACGGTCCACCGGGGCAGGCCCGGTGGGGATTGTCGGGGCAGCGTGCCTTGGTAGTTGTCAAAACCCACGGTCCACCGGGGCAGGCCCGGTGGGGATTGTCAGGGCAGCATTTCAAG
>CAYZWG010000522.1:0-3738 GCA_964481605.1 uncultured Planctomycetaceae bacterium | reverse complement strand
TTAGGGCCCGGAGGCGCGGTCTGGCAGCGTTCGGCGCGGGTCTCCTGACCCCGCGCCGAGAAAGGACCGATGGACTCCCACATCAACCGCTTACGCAAATCAAAAGAGACCTTCGGTCAGGCCACCGGCGGGGTCGGGAGACCCGCGCCGAACGCTTCATTCAACGGTATTGCGGTTAGCCGCCCTCGGGTGGAATCCGCCGCAGCACGACGATCTGGCGGCTCCGAGGCGGCAGGGCGGCCGGGTCGACTTGCTCGTAGCCCAGTTCCTTCTGCCTGGCGAGGATCTTTTCGTAGGTGGCCAGGCCGGCCGGATTTCGCCAGTCGTTCCAAAGGAGTACGACATCCGGTGCTCTCTTGGCGATCGCCTTGAGAACCGGCTCGGGCCGGAACTGCTCGAATCGCGGCGCCTGGATCACTCGACCCTGCGAGTAATACTCGATCAGCCGCATCTCGTTGAGGCTCCCGGCGATGAGGCGATGGGGGCCGAGTGTGCGGCAAATCCACTTGCCCAGGTCGGCCTGTGCGTAGGGCAGAGGACGCGGATTCCACCAGGCTTGGACGAGGCACAGCACCACCAGCACGAGCACCAGTCCGCCCAGGGCCCGGGGCCATCGGGTTGCCCAATCCGAGCGCGAGCCGGCCGCCCAACCGGCCAACTTGGCCGCCACGGCCGCCAGCCCCTGGGCGGCAACCGGTAGCGCCAGCAGCAGGGCGGGAAAAAAATACCGCTGGTCGAAGATTCCCTGGCGACAGCGGATCCAGATCGCTGCAAACGACAAGGCGACCGTCAGGGCCAAGGCGAGCTGGGCAGGCCGCCGAACCTCTCGCCGCCAAACCCACAGCCCCAACAGCACCAGCGCCCCGTGGAGGTATCCGAACGCCTTCACCAGGCGGACGCCATACTTTCTGGCGTAGACCCCGGTGGAGTTGGCCGCTCGCGCCGCGACTGCCGCGGGATCGCTCGCCTGGCCCAGCTCCCCCTCGCCCTTGGCCGACGCCAGCGAGTCTACCCACTCCACCAGTTGGGTCACATGGCGTTTGTCCCCCAGCCTCCAGTGGGCGACGCCGGCAAAGAAGAGCCCGTTGAGCAACACAATGGTCAGCGGGATGACGGCCAGGGAAACGGCCCCGCCGGCGCCCAGCCGAATCCGCCGGCCGGCAACGTGCGGCAGCCGAAACGTCAGCCACGACAACCACGGCACCAGCAGCAGCCAACCTTCGCTCCGCACGTGGATTGCCATCGTCAGAAGCAACCCCTGGATCAAAAACAGCCCCAGGCGCACTTCCGTTACCGCCCGCCATCCAACGTACAAAACTCCGCAAAAAAGGAACCAGAAGAGGGGGTCGCGAATGACCAGCGGGCTGTCCCAGATGAGCAGCGGGTGGACGGCGTAGAGCAGGCCCGAGAGGATCGCCGTCGGTTCGTTGAACTGTCGCCTGGCCCAGCCGTACAGCGGAAGCACGGCCAGCGTGGCCATCGCCACGCTGAAGACCTTGCCCGCCACAAACCAGTCCAGGGGAAGACGATGGAGCCAGGTGAGGATCAGCGGATAGAGATTGATCCCCATCCACTTGAAGGCGCCCGTCGCGTCGCCCCGTTCAAGGCAGCGGGCACTCTGCAAATAGCTCACTGTATCGAAGCAGAGGATGTCTTGCTCGACCGCGGCGTAAACGCGGGGAACCAGACAGAGCAGTACGAGTCCCGCCAGCACCCACCATGGGGGCGCAGGCACCGGCGGCGGACAGGGCGCGGCCAACTGGGCCCCCGGCGGCCAGGGGGGCCGGTCGAAGATGCCTTGAACCGGCCTCGTGCCGTGCGCAACCATGATCCGTTCCGGAATCGCCTTGAGAAAAATCCCTCCACCCGTGGCTCGACCGGAAAGTGATCCTCGCACGGCAACGGGCAACACGCCGGGGGGCAATTATCGTCGAATTTCACCCCGGCAGCAAGCCGAGCCGGCGGGCGCGCGGGTGGCCCCGATAGCTCTGCTATCAGGGTGCCGCAGGCACGGAAGGTGGAGGATTGCGGCGTGCCGGACTGCCGGGGCACGTCGGCGGGGTCAGGAGACCCGCGCCGAACGGAGGAGACCCACGCCGAACAGGTGCCTCTTGCGGCTACGCCGCCTGAGATAGACAAGCTATCTGGGCCACCCGCGTAGAGTGCGTGCTTGCACGCACGTGATAGGTTTACCCGTCGGCAGACGCGTGCGTGCAAGCACGCACCCTACACGATGAGACCGCCGGGCGGCTGCCAATCGCGAAGGTTGTCCGGCTCTCAGCCGTAGGGGGTCCATTGGATCGAGTCGAAGAAGTTCGCCAGGATGAGAAAGTCCAGCGCGTGGTTTTCCAACTTGACCCAGTTCTCCCCGTAGAAGTACTCATCGCCGGGATCGCCCGAGCCGAACAATTCGACGATGTCCTCGGTGCCGGAACCGGCCCTGGCAAAAACCTCCTCGAACTGTTCCGCCCGGTAGCTGAAGCCCGGGCCCGACATTTCGCTGAATTCGGCACGGCCCACCAGCAGATCGTTCTCTTCGGAGCCGTAGAGGTAGGCCGTGTCGCGACCACCGGCCGTGGAGGAGGCGATCACGTGGTCGAAAAACTTCGCTCGCAGAAAGTAGCCCGGGCCAAACAGTTTCGAGTAGTCGGGCTTGGAGACCATCTTGTCGTCGCCCGAGGAGTCTTGCAGCCAGGCCGTATCGGAACCACCGTGGATGGAATAGGCGTGGACCTCGTCGAAGCGGGCCACCCGGGCCACTCGGCCCCCGCCGCTGAGGGTCGCGTCCTGGGGACCCGCGATCAGCGTGTCGTCGGCCGCCGTGTCGTAGAGCGAGGCGATGTCGTGGCCGCCCTCGTTGGAGTAGGCCCGCAGCCAGTCGAAACCTTCCACTTGATGGGTGAATCCGGGGCCCGAAAGCGTGGCCGCGGTGGAGCGCGACTCGAAAACATCGTCGCCGGGTCCGTCGTAGAACCGCGCCGCGTCCTCGCCCAGCCCCGTGCCGACCACGTGGACCACGGGGAAGAACTTTGCCCGCACCAGGTATCCCGGTCCGAACAACTTTCCATACACGGGCGTGCCCACGAAGGTGTCGTCCCCGGCCGAATCGACCAGCGTCGCCACGTCGTTTCCACCGGCACGAGCGTAGCCGTGCAAATAGTCGAACCCCACGGCGCGATTGGAAAAGCCGTCGCCGCTGAACTCGCCTTCCAGCGGCGAAGCGCTGAACAGGTCGTCGCCCGGAGAGTCGTAGAGGCTGGCCGCGTCGGTTCCCAGCGACGCCTCGGCGACGACCTGGTCGAACAGCTTGGCCCGATTGTAAAAGCCGTCACCGACCAGCTTGGCGTAGGTCGCCCGCCCGATGAACACGTCGTCGCCCGGAGAATCCAACAGCCGGGCCGTGTCCCAGCCGCCCGCCTTGCCGAAGCCGTGGATAAAATCGAAATCCACCACCGAGTTGGAAAACCCCGGCCCCGCCAGTTCCGCTTCGTTGGGCCGGGCGGTGAACGTATCGTCGCCCGCCGAGTCGTACAACAGGGCCACGTCCTGGGGGCCGCCGCCGCCGTCTGCCGTCACCGACGAGACCCCCGCCACCTGCACCTCGTAGTCGCTGCCGGTCACACTCGCCGAAGACGGATAGAGCCGGACCCACTCGTTCTCCGGCGAGCCGGTCAACGCCGCCGTGTCGCTGCCCGCGCCCCCGTCGAAGGTGACCAGGGTGATCGCGTCGAGCGAATC
>CAYZWG010000521.1:0-3745 GCA_964481605.1 uncultured Planctomycetaceae bacterium | reverse complement strand
CCCCGCTCGCCATGACTTGCCCCGCTCGCCGGTCTTGCCCCCGGGGCGACTCGACACTATCGTGGAAGAAAAGATTCACGGCCCCACGCGGAGGTGTCTCTGATGAGGATACGAATGGTGCGGCGTGCTTGCTCGCTTGCCGCGGTCTTGTTGGCCGCGGGGGTGCCGGCTTCCGCCCAGGACTACGCGCCCCGGGTGGGCCAGCCCCACCCCGATTTCGTCCTGCCCGAAATCACCTCCGGCCAGCCGGTCGCCCTCTCCCAGTTTCGCGGCAAGAAGGTGCTGCTGATCCACTTTGCCTCCTGGTGAGCGGGCTGCCGACGTCACGTGCCGGTCTGGCACGAAGCCACCCGCGACTGGGTCCGCCAGGGCAAGCTGGTGCTGTTGGGCGTGATCCAAGAGCAACACCCGCAGCGCTGCCGGCTTTACGCCCAGTGGAAACAATTCGACTGGCCCATCCTTCACGATCCGATCAACCTGCTGCGAACACGTGGCGTGCCGATGTTCGTTGCCGTGGACGAGTGGGGGATTGTCCGCGGCGTGGGACCCAAGTTGGCGACGTTTGGAGAGGATTTTGTCGAGCGTCGCTTTCCGCCGCCCGCGGGGTTCGATTCCCACCACTCCAAGCCGCTTGCGCCGCCGAACCTCGACCAGCTTCGCCGCGAGACCAAGCAGTCCGGCTCGGCCGACGCCTGGCGACGCCTGGGAGACGCCGTGGTCCTCTGGCAGGATCGCCAACAGATCGACGAGGCGATCGCCGCCTATCGCCGCGCGGCCGAATTGGCCCCCGGCGACGGCATGGTCCAGTTTCGCCTCGGTGTGGCTTATCGAATGCGGTACGAATCCTCCCGGCGTCAGCCGGGCGACTTCCAAACGGCGATCGATTGTTGGACGGCTGCCCGGCGACTCGATCCGAACCAATACATCTGGCGCCGCCGGATCGAGCAATACGGTCCTCGGCTCTCCAAGCCCTATCCATTCTACGACTGGGTCGAGCAGGCCCGGGCGGACGTGCTCGCCCGCGGCGAGCAGCCGGTCGTGCTGCCGGTTGCTCCCAGCGGGGCGGAAATCGCCCGGCCGATCCGCCGGTTTGCCGCCGGCCCGTCCGACCAGGCTCCACCCGATCCAGACGGACAAATCACCCGCGACACCGGCCACCTGATCGAATCGGAGGTGACGCTGGTTCCCCCCCGGGTGCGGCCGGGCCGGACGGTTCGCGTCCACGTCACGCTCCGCCCCGATGCCGCCCGCAAGGTCTTCTGGAACAATGAAGTCGAGCCGCTGCGGCTGTGGGTCGATTCGCCGACCGGCTGGCAACTCGATCGCCGGTTGATCGCTTTCGCCCAGCCCCGGCGGCCGGAGACGAGCGAAGCCCGCCAGCTCGAATTCGAAATCAAGGCGCCCGCCGCGGCCAAGGGCCGGGCGGTGATCCGCGCCTACGCGCTCTACTATGTTTGCGAGGATGTCGACGGGAAGTGTCTTTTCCTCAGGCAGGATATTCCCATCGACCTGGACGTGGCCGACTGATCGAGTCCACCCGAGGAAACACCGGCGACCGGTGCGGAGGAACCAACACGCGATGGCAACGGAACTCACCTGGCTGGGACACGGTAGCTGGTCGATTGCCGCCGGCGAAGAGACGATTCTCTTGGACCCCTTCCTCGACGACTCGCCCGTGGCGCCGGTCAAGGCGGACGACGTGGCGGCCGACTTCATTCTCGTTTCGCATGGCCACTTCGACCACGTGGCCGACGTCGAAAAGATCGCCCAACGGACCGGCGCCACGGTGATCTCGAACTTTGAAATCTGCGAATGGTTCACCGCCAAGGGTGTGCAACAGACGCACGCGATGAACCTCGGCGGCGGGTTCGACTTCCCTTTCGGGCGGGTGAAAATGACGATTGCCCACCACACCTCGATGCTGCCCGACGGGGCCAACGGCGGCAACCCGGCCGGGTTCGTCGTGGCGCTGCCCGAGGGCAACGTCTACTTTGCCTGTGATACGGGCCTGTTCCTCGACATGAAGCTGATCGGCGCCTGCGGGCTGGCGCTGGCCGCGCTGCCCATCGGCGACAATTTCACCATGGGCCCGGACGACGCCTTGGAGGCGGTCAAGCTGTTGGAGCCGAAGCGCGTGGTGCCGGTACACAACCAGACCTGGCCGGTGATCGCCCAGGACGCCCAGGCGTGGGCGGCCCGGGTGAAGGCCGAAACGCCGGCCGAGCCGGTGGTGCTGGAGCCGGGGGGAAAGATCGTGCTGTAGGGCCGGAACGGCTGGCCCTACGCAGAGTCTTCCTCCGGCACGCGGATCTGAATCTCCTCGCCCTCGACGCGGACCTCGAAGGTCACCGCCGCCAGGCCGGGTACGTCGGGGCACGAGCCGTCGGCCAGCCGGAACGCCCAGAGGTGCCGGTCGCAGAGAACCACGTCGCCGCGCACGTCGCCCAGGCTCAAGGGCGCGCCCATGTGGGGACAGAATTCATCCAGGGCGTAATACTTTCCGTCGGCATGAAAGAGGGCGATCTCGCGCCCCGCCACGGTGAACCCACGGCCGGTGCCGGCGGGAATCTCGCCCACCTTGGCAACGGTGACAAACTCGCACATCGGTTCTCTCCACCCGATTCCACGGCCCTCGAAAACAGCCCTCCGCAAGTGGTGATTCTACCGGCTTGGCCCGCCGGCGACCATGGCCGCCGGGGCAGGGCGGGGCAGGGCAGGGGGGTTGCATCGCCGGTGGCCGTGTGAACAATGAGCGTTTTGTGAAGCCTCCGGTCCGGTCGATCCCGCACACCCGGTCGACGAATCCGTAGTTCCCCCCAAGCTCGTGAGCGGCCCCATGAAAACCAACCCCGTCAAACAGAAACTCGCCCGGGGCGAACCCACCTTCGGCACCTGGCTCTCGCTGGGTAACCTGCACGCCGCACGAATCCTCGCCCGAAGCGGTTTTGATTGGCTCACGCTGGACATCGAGCACGGGGCCTTCGACTGGTCGCTGGCGGCCACCATCTTTGCCGCCGTGGCCGACGCCGGTTGCGTGCCGCTGGCCCGGGTGCCCGAGGGGGATCACTACTGCATCAAGCGGGTGTTGGACGCCGGGGCGATGGGAATCGTGGTGCCCATGGTCGATACGGTCGAGCAGGCCCGGGTGGCAATCGCCGCGGCGAAGTATCCGCCCCAGGGAAACCGTAGCGTGGGCGGGGGAATGCACTCGTTGAACTTCGGCGCCTCGGCGGGCGAGTATTACCAGCGGGCCAACGACGAAATCCTCGTGGTGCTGCAGACGGAGAGCCCCACCGGCGTGGACAACGCCGAGGCGATCTACAGCCTGCCGGGCTGCGACGCGATCTTCATCGGCCCCAACGACCTGCGGTTTCAGATGCGCGCCGCCGACGGCACGATGCCCACGCCCGAGGCACACGAGGCGATGATCCAGCGGGTAATCGAGGTGGGTAAGAAGGTGGGCACGCCCACGGGCATTCACGCCATGGACCCCCACGCGGCGGTGGCGAGGGCAGGGCAGGGGATGCAGTTTCTCGCCGTGGGGAGCGACCTGCGAATGATGAACGGCACCGCCCAGGCGTGGTCGAAGGTGCTCTGGCCGGAAGAGGAAGAGAAGGATCTGGGGCGATATTAGCGCGCCTTGGCATCACGCCGGTGGCGTTTCCCAAGCCGTAGGGCCGGCTGTGCCGGCCGAAACGTGGCTGGCGCTGCGAAGCGCGGCAACCGGCCGGCACAGCCGGCCCTA
>CAYZWG010000520.1:0-3771 GCA_964481605.1 uncultured Planctomycetaceae bacterium | reverse complement strand
GGAGCTTGGGAACCAGGTTGAATTCACTTCGCCGCGTCCGAATTCTTCAAGATCACCGGCAGCCAGACGCTCATGGTGGATGGCCCCCGGTTGGCCCAGGCGAAATAGGGAACCATCCGGATCGGTAGCGGCACCAGCGGCCGGGGGTCCAGTTGGCGATAGAGCCGCGAGGTCCAGGCGGGCTCGGGCCGAGTGAACGCCTCGCCCTCCAAGACGGTGATTCCAAACGGCAGGTCGTCGGCCGTGGCCGGCTTGAGCGCGATATCGCTGGGGAGGTAGACGTTGAACAGATCGACCTTCTCGGGCAGATCGGGCGATTCCAGGCAATAGAGCACCGGCCCTCGCATCACGGCCACCTGGTTGCGAAGCTGCTCCGCGCGAGGATCCGCCTGCATCAGCCGAACCGGCATCGGCAGGTCGAGCTCGATCACGTCGCCCGCTTTCCAGGAGCGTTTCAACACGACGTACTGTCCCGGCAACGGCCGGTTGGCCGCCGGTTGGCCGTTGATCGCCAGCGTGGGGTCTTGCGCCCAGCCGGGCACGCGGAGGTGGACGGCCAGCGGCCGGTCCGTTTCCAGGGTCTCGATGGCGAGGGAGATTTTGCCGTCCCAGGGATACCGCGTCCGCTGCTGGAGCTTCAACCGGGTTCCATCGGCCAGGCGGCCGTCCAGCACGCTGGCCCCGTATTGGTGGACCCACAGCCCGTCAGGGGAAACGCTGTAAAGGTAGTCTTGCCACTGGGCCACCGTCCGCAGCAGGTTGGTGGGGCAGCAGATGCGCCGGCGGCCCGGCAGTCCCCGCTGGGCCATGTCGTTGTGGCCCGAGGAGGCGTGGTCCCGGTCGTATCGCCGCAGCGAGTTTCGATAGAACCAACTCGCCCCGTCCAGCCCCACGCCGGCCAGAAAGCCGTTATAGAGTTCCCGCTCCATCATGTCGGCGTACTTCGCCTGGGGCTGGAAGCAGAGCATCCGCCAGTTCCACATCAGGTTGCCGATCTGGCCGCAGGTTTCGTTGTAGGCGTCGGCCGAGGGGAGAAAATAGGCCGGTCCCACGGCTTCGATAACCGGGTCGTAGCGTGGCGAAAGGCCGGCGCCCATCGGGCTGACGCCGCCGTTGATGCAGATTTTCCGCTGCGTGAGGTCGTTCCAGAGGCGTTCCAGCGGCGGCCGCAGGGTGGCGTCGCCCGTCTCCAGGTAGACGTCCGCCGCGCCCGCGTAGAGGTAGGTGAAGAAGACGTTGTGGCCCACCACTTCCGTCTCTCGCCGCAGGGGAACACGATCCTGGATCAGGTCCGTGCCGATGATCCCCGGCTCGCGGTTGAACAACCAGCCGCGTTTGGGGGTGGCACCCCGCTGGTCGACGATCAGCTTGGCGCAGTCGAGATACTTTTTCTCGCCCGTTTCGCGATAGAGCTCGACCAGCCCCATCACGGCGGAGGGATTGTGGGCAAAACTGGGCGAGACGCCCTTGCCCAGCGTGCGCCAGAGAAAGTCGCCCGTGCGGATGGCGACCTTCAGGAGCGAATCCTTGCCGGTCATGCGGTGATGGATGCAGCCGGCGGTCAACAGGTGCCCCATCACGTAGACCTCGTGCTCGCGGGGGTCTTGGAACCGCGGCTTTCCTCGCGCCGTGATCTGGGTGGCAAGGTATCCGTCATCCTCCTGAGCCTGGGCGACCAGGGCGATCGTCTCGTCCATCCGCTGGTCGATCCAGGCGTCGTCGTTCACCGCGGCGAAGCAGGCGGCCGCTTCGATCCACTTGTAGGCCCAGGCGTCCTGCCAGTTGGTGCCCGCGAACTCGCCCTGCTGGAGACCGGCCGCGATCCGCAGGTTATCCAGCACGTGGCCGGCCTGGGGATCGGCCGCCAACTGCCAGAGCTTGCGGAGCGTAACCTGCTCGGCCTGGCGGTAACGCCGGGCCCAGAATCCGTCGGTCCAACGCACCGAGGTCAGATCGACCGGCCGCAGTTGGGCCTGGGGACTGGCGCCGGTGCGGACGATGCTGCGGCCGCCGGGCGGGGTGTTGGGGGCCTGGGCCGAGCTTCGATCCGTGATGGCCGCCGCCACGACCAGTCCGGCCAACAGGCACCTCCACGGTGCAGCGGCTTTGGCAGGGGGCATTTCAACAGACTCCGCGAGGGACTGGTTTCTCTTGCAGAAAGGGTTTGCTCGCAATACCCTTGAATGAAGCTAGCGCAGCGTTCGGCGCGGGTCTGCCGACCCCGCCGAAAACGCCGACCGCGTGTATACTGCGCCGCCCCCGCCGACGCAAGCACTGGCTTCAGACTCCCACCCTGTGCTTCTGGTCGGCACGCAACGCCAGGACCCTTCGTAGGGCAGCCCCGTAGGGCCGGCTGTGCCGAGCCGAAACGTGGCTGGCGCCGGCGAACTCGGCAACCGGCCGGCACAGCCGGCCCTACGGCAACTGCCTGCGGCGGGGTCGGGAGACCCGCGCCGAACGAGGGTAGGCCCTACGGCAACTCCCACACGGAACAATTGCCCCAGCAGCGCCGGATCACGATCCAGCCTACGCGCCGCGCTGGGGGCGGATTCCTTGTCTTTGCGGTCCTGGCTGAGTATGGTGGTAGGGTCGTTGGGGGGTGCGCGGCCTCGGGTAAGCAGATCCCCCGACGGAGCCGGTCGTTTTCGGCCCTTCCGCCACCCATCCAGACACACCACGCTTCCAGGAGGCTTCCCATGCGTTTCGATCGACGACGATGGCTCGCCAGTGCCGCCGGCTCGTTGGCCGCCGCCACCGGCCTGGGCACCTTGGCCCGGGCGGAAGAGGGCAGTGGCCGGCGCCAACCGAGAAAAACAACAAAGGCCGGCCGCGTGGTCACCAAGGGGCGGATCCATCAATCGGTCTGCCAGTGGTGCTTCACCGGCGACCGCTCCTTCAAGCCCATGTCGCTGGAGCAACTCGCCCGGCAGGCGGCCGCCATGGGCGTGAAGTCGATCGAGCTGGTGGCCCCCAAGGACTGGCCGATCCTGAAAAAGCACGGCCTGATTTGCGCCCTGGCCACGAGCCACGGCTTCGTCCAGGGGTTCAACGACCCCCAGAACCATGCGATGTGCATCGGCAAGATCAAGGAGGCGGTCGACGCCTGTGCCGCGGCCGGCTTTCCCAGCGTGATTACCTTCTCCGGTTATCGCCACGGGATTCCCGACGACGTCGGCCTGGACAACACGGTCGCCGGGCTGAAAAAGGTGATCGGCTATGCCGAGAAGAAAAAGATCAACCTGATGATTGAAGTGCTCAACAGCCGGGTCAACGTCGAGATGAAAGGCCACCCCGGCTACATGGGCGACTCGGTCGAGTGGTGCGTGGAGGTCTGCCGGCGGATCGGCTCCCCGCGGATGAAGGTCCTTTTCGACATCTACCACGTGCAGATCATGCAGGGCGACATCATCACCCGGATCAAGCAATTCGCCGAATACATCGGCCACTACCACACCGCCGGCGTGCCGGGGCGAAACGAACTGGACGACAACCAGGAGATCAACTATCCGCCGATCATGCGGGCCATCGCCGAGACCGGGTTCAAGGGCTACGTGGCCCAGGAGTTCATTCCCACCGCCGATCCCGTGCGGTCGCTGAGCGAGGCGGTCGCGCTGTGCGACGTGTGACGGCAGCACCCCCAACAGCGTTCGGCGAGGGTCTCCCGACCCCAGCGTTCGGCGAGGGTCTCCCGACCCCGCCGAAAGTTGCCGAAACGTAGGTTTCCCAAATGGCGGCAGCCCTGGCGACCGGGAGACCTTCGGTCCTCTCTCG
>CAYZWG010000519.1:0-3787 GCA_964481605.1 uncultured Planctomycetaceae bacterium | reverse complement strand
ATGGGAACCAGGTGGAGATGGGAACCAGACTGAAAAAGGAGTACATCCGATGCCTTCAGGTAGCCTCTTGGCGACACGGACCGCGCTGGTCGCCGTTGTGTTGGCGGTGCCCTGGCTGGCTTGCTGGAACCACTCGCGGGGAGCCCCGATCGAACTGGCCACGGACCGGCCGCAGCCCCATTCGCCGGAAAAGAGCATCGCGCTGTTTCGTGTTCCGGAGGGCTTTCACCTGGAGGTGGTGGCCGCCGAGCCCCACCTGGCCGACCCGGTGGCGATCGACTTCGACGCCCGGGGGCGGATTTTCGTGGCCGAGCTGCACGGTTACAACCTGGAGGGCTATTGGGACATCGTCGAGCTGAACAAGACGGGGGTGCTCGACACCCAGGTGCGGCGGATCAACGCCAGCAAGGAGGCCCAGCGTCGCGGCGCCCAAGGGCAGTACGGCACGGTCAAGCTGCTGGAAGACACGGACGGCGACGGCCGGGTGGACAAGTCGAGCGTGTGGGCCGACCGACTGCCGCTCTGCTACGGCGTGGTCGCCGCGCGAGGTGGGGTAATCGCCATCTGCCCCCCGCAGATCATCTACCTGGCCGATCCCGACGGCGACGGCAAGGCGGAAGTCCGCCGCACACTCTACGGCACGGGCGGCGGTCCGATCTGGAACCGGCCCAGCAACCCTCGTTGGAACATCGACAACTGGATCTATTTCGACGGCGGTGCCCGCTTCCAACCCGACGGAAGCGTGTTGGAGCCGGCCAGCGGGTCGGGCCAGTTTGGCCAGGCCGTGAACGATTGGGGCGATCGCTTCTTCTGTGTCCAGGTCCAGTGCGCCCGCTACGTGGTGCCCCTGCCCTACCGCTACCTGGCCAGGAATCCCTATCACCCCGCCACGGCCGACATGGAGGGCCTTTTCCACGATACCCGGGTTTATCCCGCCAGCCGGCCGCACCCCTGGCGGTTGAAGCGGAGCCGGGACCCGGCCTGGGTGAACTTCTACGGGGCCGCGGAAGCCACCGCCAACGGGTTTTGGACCGCGGCCTGCGGGCCGGTGATCTATCGGGCAGCGGAGTTTCCACCCCAGTACCGCGGCAATTATTTCATCTGCGAGAGCGCCCAGAATTTCGTCCACCGCAGCCTTCTGGAGCGGGACGGCGCGGGCTACCGGATTCGCCGGGTGCCGGAGGACGAATCGGCCCGGAAAGAGTTTCTCGCCTCCACCGAGCAATGGTTCCACCCGGTCAACCTGAGCGTCGGTCCCGACGGCGCGCTCTACATCGTCGACATGTACCGCGAGATCATCGAAGATTACTCCGCCATTCCCAGGTTCCTCCAGCAGCAGTACGTCGAGTCGCTCGTTGCCGGCAGCGACCGGGGGCGAATCTATCGCCTCGTGGCCGACGATGCACCCCGGCCGCGGAAGGTCAATCTCGCCGGGGCGTCGACCGAGGCGCTGGTGGACGAGCTCTCCAACCCGGGGTCCTGGTGGCGCCAAACCGCTCAGCGGCTGTTGGTCGAGCGGGCCGACCGGTCGGCGGTCCCCGCGCTGGCCAGGCTGCTCCGCCAGGGCCGCACGCCCCAGGCCCGGCTCCACGCGCTCTACACCCTGGAAGGGCTGGATGCCCTGCGGCCGGAAGACGTCGCCCACGCGCTGGCCGATCCGCATTTCGCCCTCCGCACCCACGCCCTGCGGCTGTCGGAGCCCTGGTTGGACAAGTCGCCCTCGCTGACCGATCGAATCCTCCGCATGGGCGACGATCCAGACCCCCGGGTGCGGCTGCAACTGGCCCTCACGCTGGGCCAGAGCCACGACCGGCGCGCGGTCGCCGCGCTGGCCCGGCTGGCCACGGGCCACGCCGACGAGAAATGGATGGCGGACGCGATCTTGTCGTCGGTGGTCGACACGGCCCCCCGCCTGCTGAGCGCGATCCTGAAAAAACCGGACCAGGCCGGCAAGGCGGTCCGGCTTCTCGGGCCGCTGGCCGCCGTGGTCGGCGCGCGCCACGAAGACGCGGAAATCGGCGGCCTGTTGGAGATGCTCGCCCAACGCGAAGCCCGGCCCGACGCGCCACTGGAAACCGCTTGCCTGGAAGGGCTGATCGAGGGGCTCCGCCGGGGCAAGTCGCAGCCGCTGGCCTCGCCGGCAGGGCAACGGGCCGTGGTGAGCCTGCTGCGACATCCTTCCGCCAAGCTTCGTGAATTGGCCGTGACCGTGGCCGGCCTGGTCCGGCTTCAACAGAGCGAGGAATTGAGGGAGGCGCTTGCGGACGCCACCGTGGTTGCCCTGGACCAAACCCGGTCGCTGGACGCCCGGCTGGCGGCGATCAACCTGCTCCAGAGCGCCCCCTTCGCGGAACTGGCCCGACTGGCTCAGCAACTGCTCGACGCGCGGCAGCCCCTGGAAGTCCAACTGGCCGCCGTCCACGCCTTGGACGCCGCCGAACCGGCGGAAGTCGCCGAGCTGCTCCTGGCCCCCTGGCCAAGCTACACGCCGCGGGTCCGGCAAGCCGTGATCGAGGCGATCCTGGACCGCACCAACCGGCTGCCGAAACTGCTCGATGCCGTCCAGCGGAACCGGGTGTCGGCCTCGGCCCTCTCCGCCCTGCACCGCATCCGCTTGACCGAGAACCCCGATCCGCAAATCCGAGACCGCGCCCGGGCACTCCTGGGTGGACCGCGGCGAAAGAAAGACCTGGAAAAAGTCATCGCCCGGTATCGCGCCGCCCTCTCGGCTGCCCGCGACACCGAGCACGGCAAGGCGGTGTTTGAAAAACACTGCGCCAAGTGCCACAAGCTCGAAGGCCAGGGTTTTGAGGTGGGGCCTGACCTGGCCACCGTCGTCAACCGCACCGACGAAACGCTGGTCTCGGACGTCCTCGAGCCGAGCAGCGAGATCACCGTCGGTTTCCAGAACTACACGGTTCTGGCCGAGGACGGCCGGGTTTTCACCGGTGTGCTGGCCGGCGAGACCGCCACCAGCGTGATCCTGCGAAAGGAGGAAGGAGCCGAGCAGACCATCCTCCGCCGCAACATCGACGAGATGGCGGCCTCTCCCCTCTCGATGATGCCCGAAGGAATGGAAAAGGAGGTCAGCCCGCAGGAGTTGGCCGACCTGATCGCCTGCCTTCGCCAGGTGCTGGGTCCTCCGGTGCCGCCGGTGGCGGTGCTGTTTGAGGACGATCCCGGCTTTGCCCGCCTGCTCACCTCGGGCGGGGGCGTAGCGAGGATCGACTCATCCGATCGCTTTTCGGGCAAGGTTGCCCTGACGGTGACCCCGCCCCAGCGCTATCGCCAGCGAATTCCCGGTTGGGAGTATCGCATCAGCGAGAATCCGGCACCGGGCGAGTTTCGCTACCTCCGCTTTGCTTGGAAGTCGCGGGGAGGCGAGGGGGTGATGATCGAGCTGGCGGCTGACGGCGCCTGGCCCCCCGCCGGGCAGGCATTGCGCCGCTATTATAGCGGCCGCAACACGACGGCCTGGCAGGCGGTGGAAGTCTCCTCGCAGGCGCCCCGCCAGTGGGTCGTGGTGGTCCGCGACCTGTGGAAGGAGTTCGGCTCTTTCACCCTCACTGGTATCGCTCCGACCGCCATGGGGGGAGAAGCGCTCTTCGACCAAATCGAACTGCTGCGAACGGCCGACGCCCCACTGCCAGATCCATAGCGCGTGGAGGTTTTTTCGGTCCCCCGTTCCCGCTTGGGAACCAGATGGGAATGGGAATCAGATGGAGAAAGACACTCGGTCCCAAGCTCCAGCAAAGACACTCGGTCCCAAGCTCCAGCAAAGACGCTC
>CAYZWG010000518.1:0-3788 GCA_964481605.1 uncultured Planctomycetaceae bacterium | reverse complement strand
CTCGGGGGTGCAGGAACGGACTTTTTTTACTGGGCGGCAGCTAGCGATGGGGGGGGGATGGGTTGCCCAAAGCGGCTGCGGAGATGGCGGCCCGGCCCACGCGCCTCGCATTCTCCCCATGCTTCCACGGCTTGAAAAACTCAAACGCCACGCTACCTGCGCTACTTCTAGGGCCAGTTCCACGATGCCGGCAGCGCGACCCGGCCTACAGCTCTCAGAATCTCCCACCGGAAACCTCCAACTCGAACCACCTTCGGAAGTCCGTTCCTGCACCCGCCAGCCGTCACTTGCCACGAGCTTGCTTGTGGCCCGATGCCAACCGTGTTAAGCTGACGGTTTCCAGTTTGCCGGGGGGCCGGGGCCCGGTCTGCTGGGTAGGCGGTCGCCCACCGCGCTCGCCCCAAGACACCTTGCGACTGACCATGGCATCCTCCTCCCCACGATACTTTCCCGACTTCGATCGGTTCTGCCGGCTGGCCCGGGACGCCGACCTGGTGCCCATCTATCGGCGGCTGGTGAGCGATTCGCTCACTCCGGTGAGCGCGTTCCACAAAATCGACGCCGGCCGCTGTTCTTGTTTGGCCGAAAGTGTGGTGGGCGGAGAAAAGGTGGGGCGGTACAGCTTTCTGGCCACGCACCCCTTTTTCGAGATCGAGGCCTACGGCAACCGGGTCACTATCAATTCGCACACCGGCACGTCGGCCTCGGGCACACCGATCCTCGAAAGCCGACAGTTCGATTCTCCCGATCCGCTGGGGGAGCTGCGCCGGCGGATCGAATCGGTCCGCGCCGCCACGCTGCCCGAGCTTCCCCCGTTTTGCAGTGGGGCCGTCGGCTATGCCGGCTACGATGTGGTCCGCTACGTGGAGAATCTGCCCCACCCGCCGCCCGACGATCGCCAGGTTCCCGATCTTGCCTTTGCCTTTTACGACCAGATGGTCGTGTTCGACAACATCACCAAGACCATCGTGGTGGTGGCCATGGCACGGCTGGACGAGGGCCGCACGGATCGCCGCCAGGCTTACCAGGCGGCCTGCCGCCGAGTGGACTCGATCGTCGACGATTTGGCTACGCGACCTTGTGATCTGCGGCCGGTCGACATCGAACCGGGCGGCGTCCCGCAACTAGAGTACAGGTCGAACTTTACCCAGGCCGATTTCGAGGCGGCCGTGGAAAAATGCGTGGAGTACATCCGCGCCGGCGACATCTTCCAGGTCGTTTTCAGCCAGCGGCTGGAGGTCCCCATTCGGGCCCACCCGTTCGAGGTCTACCGGACCTTGCGGGTGGTGAACCCCAGCCCGTTCATGTTTTACCTTCGCAGCCCCAGCGTCACCTTGGTGGGCAGCTCGCCGGAGATTCTGGTGCGCGTGGTCGACGGCCAGGTGACCACCCGCCCGCTGGCCGGCACGCGACCGCGCGGCGCCGACGAGGAGGAGGACCGGCGACTGGCCGAGGAACTGCTGGCCGACCCCAAGGAACGCGCCGAGCACGTGATGCTGGTCGACCTGGGGCGCAACGACGTGGGGCGGGTGGCCGAATACGGCTCGGTCAAGCTGGCCGACGTGATGACCATCGAGCGTTATAGCCACGTGATGCACATCACCTCGAACGTCACCGGCCGGTTGGCTCCCGGCAAGAGCGCCTTCGACGCCCTGCAATCGTGTTTGCCGGCGGGCACCGTCTCCGGGGCGCCCAAGGTTCGGGCGATGGAGATCATCGACGAGGTGGAGCCGCACCGCCGTGGGCCGTACGCCGGCGCGGTGGGCTACGTCGATTTCAACGGCAACATGGATACCTGCATCACCCTGCGGACGATCGTCGTCCGGGGCGACAGGGCCTACGTTCAGGCGGGAGCGGGAATTGTCGCCGACAGCGTGCCCACCAACGAGTGGAAGGAAACCCTCAACAAGGCCCGGGGGCTGCTCAAGGCGATCGAGCTGGCCGAAGCCCGAGCCGGTTGAGGCCCCCCGCCGCGGTTCGGCGCGAGTTCTCGTTGCCAAGCCCCGGCTTGGGAACGCGGGTGGCCGCGATAGCTCTGCTATCGGGGTGCCGCAGGCACGGGAGGCGAGGATTGCGGCGTGCGGGAGGGCCGAGGGCACATCGGCGGGGTCAGGAGACCCGCGCCGAACAGGTGCCTCTTGCGGCTGCGCTGCCCTGATAGGCGAGCTATCTGACCCTTGACACGCAAAGCCCTTTCAGGGAAGGGCCACCCGCGAGAATTGCGTTACGAAGCCGGAGCTTCGTAACGAGTCCGAACGAATCCACCTTTGGCGCGTGGGTGCGGAGCACCCACCCTACAAATGATGCTGCCAGAGAAACACCCAACCCGGACCAAAACCCGATGAACATCGACGAGATTGAAGTTTTTCACCTGGGCCTGCCGTTGCGGCAGCCGCACAAGACCGCCCTGGGGACCCTCCACACGTTGGAAACCGTGGTGGTCCGCTTGCGTAGCGGGGGAGAATCGGGCTGGGGCGAGGCGTGTGCGGGCAACGCACCGCTTCAGGCCGCGGAATGGGCCGCCGGCATGTTCGGCTGCCTCAAGGACTGGCTGGCCCCGGCCCTGGTCGGCCGCAAGATCGATACCGGCGCCGCCCTGGGCGAACGGCTCCAGGCGGTCCGCGGCAACCAGTTCGCCAAGGCCGCCCTGGACACGGCCTGGTGGGACCTCCATGCGCGGCTCGACGGCAAACCGCTCCACCAGGTGCTCGGTGGGCAGCGGCAAGCGGTGGAGGTGGGAGTGGGATTCGACCGGCAGGAGTCGATCGACGAGTTTCTCACCGCCATCGGCAAGGCCTTCGAGGCCGGCTTCGCCCGGGTGGAACTCAAGCTTCGCCCGGGCTGGGACATCAACATGCTCAACGTGGTTCGCCACGAGTTTGGCGCCGAGACGATCCACATCGACGTGGAGGGGGCGCTCAGCTTGGACCACATGGAGACCCTTTGCCGCCTGGACGATTTCATGCTGGCCATGGTCGAACAGCCGCTGGCCGCCGACGACCTGGTCGGGCACGCCATGATCCAGGAGGCGATCAGGACCCCCATCTGCCTGGACGAATCGGTGGCCACGCCCCACCAGGCCGAAATGGCGCTGGACTTGAAGAGTTGCCAGTTTGTGAACCTCAAGCCGGGGCGAGTGGGCGGCCTGACTTCGGCGCTCCAGATTCACGACGCCTGCCACGACGCCTGCACCCCCTGCTACGTGGGCGGAGGGCCGCAAACCGCGCTGGCCGCGCGGGCCGGGCTGGCCCTGGCCGCCAAGCCCAACTGCACCTATCCGGCCGATTGGCTGCCGCACGACGAACTGCTCCAGCAGGACCTGGCCCCGCTGCCCGAGTTGGTCCGCGGCGACGACGGCGTGCTTCGCGCCCCGCTCTGGTCGGAGCCGGGCCTGGGGGTCGAACCGGAGCCGGAAGTGCTGGAGAAATGCTGCCTGGCTCACGAGCGGATCTGACACACGGCAACCCGCCTAGGGCACTTGGCTTTTTGAAAGTTGTTGAAAATGAGTCAAGTTGCCGTAGGGCCGGCTGTGCCGGCCGGTTGCCGCACTTCGCAGCGCCAGCCACGTTTCGGCCGGCACAGCCGGCCCTACGGCATGTGGGCGGTCTAAGGTGACGACCTCGCTAGCCGTTGCCGGCAGGCTGGACATAGAGCGATCGCGGGGGTTTCTTGGGTTTTCGGCGTCGGTTAGAATTGGGCATGGATTACCTTCCATGTTAAGATCTGGACTTTCGCGGAATGGCGACACAAGGTCCCCTCTCCCTCCGGGAGAGGGTTAGGGTGAGGGC
>CAYZWG010000517.1:0-3794 GCA_964481605.1 uncultured Planctomycetaceae bacterium | reverse complement strand
AGGTGGGAGGGCGAGGCTCCCGCCGAGCCGTGCAGTGAGGGTGAATGCCGCCCCCACGGCTCGGCGGGAGCCTCGCCCTCCCACCTACCCACGAATAGATTTTGACCTGGTTCCCAAGCTCCAGCTTGGGAACCCGCCGGCTGGACATTTTGCTGCATCGCCGGCGAAGCGAAGCTTCACGCCGGATGCGGTCCCAAGCTGGAGCTTGGGACCGAGACCGATTTCACGGCTCGGCAGGAGCCTCGCCCTCCCACCTACCCACGAATAGATTTTTTTGCGAAATAGAGAACGAGTGAGCCCCACGTTGAATCATCCGGCCGACCCACGCCAAGGCGACCTCGACCGCTACGCCGCCCTGTTGGAGGAGGTTCGCGCCATCCGGGGCGTGTCGCTGGGGCGCGACGCCTGGCGGCGGTTGCGGAGAAACGTGGTGGCGATGGGGTCGCTGGGCTTCCTGGCCGTGTTGGGCCTGGCGGCGGTGTTGACGCCGCTGGTACCCATGCAGCCGCCCCGCTTGGTCGATACCTCGCGGCAGTTCGCCGCGCCCACGCTGCACCGGGCGAAACCGGACCCGGCCAAGGCCGCCCGCTCCGCCCCGCCCGAGCAATCCCGCCGGCAATGGATCGAGGAAGGCTTCGGGCGGCTCGATCCGTTCAGCGGCGGGCTGCTGCGGCTGCGGCTGGCGATCTTCGGCGACTGGGCCATCCCCTCGCTCTGCGGCACCGACAAGCTGGGCCGCGACGTCCTCTCGCGGCTCTTCTGGGGTGCGCGCATCTCGCTCGCCGTGGGCGTGGTGGCCACCCTGGTCTCGCTGGTGATCGGCGTCAGTTACGGCGCCGTTTCGGGCTATCTGGGCGGTCGAATCGACAACCTGATGATGCGCCTGGTCGACGTGCTCTACTCGATCCCCTTCATCTTCGTGGTGATCTTTCTGATTACCATCCTCAGCGCCGAGGTCACCCGCCGGGTGACGCTGTTTCCGCTGGCCGGGCAATACCGGCCGGCGCTGGAAGCGGGCCGGCTCTCGCCGGGTATCCGCCACGCCTTCGCCGCCCGGGGCAAGGTGCTGGAGCAGGAGGCCACGCTCGGCCCGGAGACCGCCGGCCAGCGCTGGCGGCTGGCCCAGCCGACCGGCCCCACCTTCTGGATCGAACGCCGCGGCGACGACCTGGTCGTCTCGACCGAACATACCGGCCGGCTGCTGGGCGCCAGCCGGATTGTGATCTTCTTTTTCCTCGTGGGGGCCATCTACTGGTTGACCATGGCCCGGGTGGTGCGGGGCCAGGTGATCTCGCTCAAGAACGAGCAGTTCGTCGAGGCCGCCCGAACCTTGGGGGCCGGCCGCCGGCGGATCATCTTCGTTCACCTCGTTCCCAACCTGCTGAGCGTGGTGATCGTCTACCTCACGCTGACCATCCCCCAGGTGATGCTGTTCGAGGCATTCCTGAGCTTCCTCGGGCTGGGGGTCGAGCCGCCCGACGTCTCCTGGGGACTGTTGGCCAACGAGGGCATCCAGGTGATTACCCCCGTGAAGATTTATTGGTGGCTGGTGGTGTTTCCGGGCATGGCGTTGGGGCTGACCCTGTTTGCCCTCAACTTCCTCGGCGACGGACTCCGCGACGCATTGGATCCCAGACTGAAGAACCGTTAATCCATTCTTTTGCAGAAACCAATGAGACAGCCCACACCCTTTACGCATAAAACCTCATGGCACTCTTGGATGTTGAAAACTTGAAGGTCGAATTCAAGACCGACGACGGGCTGGTCAAGGCGGTCGACGGCGTCAGCTTCTCCGTCGACCGGCAAGAAACGCTGGGCATCGTGGGTGAGTCGGGCTCGGGCAAGTCGGTCACCAACCTGGCCGTGGTGGGGCTGGTACCGCGGCCGCCGGGGCGGGTGACCGCCGGCAGGGTGGTGTTTGACGGGCGCGACCTGATCGAGTCCAGCAGCCGGCAGCTCCGCCGCGTGCGCGGCCGCCGGATCGCGATGATCTTTCAGGACCCGATGACCTCGCTGAATCCCTTTCTCACCGTGGAGCAACAGATGAGCGAGGTGACCCGACTCCACCTGGGCCACACCGCCCGCCAGGCCCGCGAGCACGCCGTGGCGATGCTCCGGCGGGTGGGCATCGCCTCGCCGGAGCGACGCCTGTTCGACTATCCGCACCAGCTTTCCGGCGGGATGCGTCAGCGGGTGATGATCGCCATGGCGCTGGCCTGCAAGCCGGAGGTGCTGATCGCCGACGAGCCGACCACGGCCTTGGACGTGACCATCCAGGCACAGATTCTCGATCTGATGAAGCAGCTTCAAGAGGAGGAAGGCACGGCGATCATCCTGGTCACCCACGATCTGGGCGTGGTGGCGGCCGTGTGCGACCGGGTGGCCGTGATGTACGCCGGGCGGTTCGTGGAAGAGGCCGGCGTGGACGATCTTTTTGCCTCGCCCCGGCACCCCTACACGCTGGGGCTATTGGGTTCGATCCCCCGGCTGGACGAAGCCTGGGGCACCGAGTTGAGGCCCATTCGGGGGCAGCCACCCGACCTCACCCGGCTGCCGCCGGGGTGTCCGTTCCGGCCCCGCTGCCCGTGGGCGATCGACCGTTGCGGCCAGCAGATACCGCCGCTCGTGGGCCGCTCGCACCGCACGGCGTGCCACGTCGATTTGGCTCCCCAACCCGAGGCGACCCCCCGATGAACCCGCCCCTGTTGGACGTTCGCGATCTGAAAGTCCACTTTCCCGTGGCCCGCGGCAGCCTCTGGCGCCGCCGGCGTGGTTGGGTCCGCGCGGTCGACGGGCTGAGCTTCACGGTGCAACGCGGGCAGACGCTGGGGCTGGTGGGCGAGTCGGGCTGTGGCAAGTCGACCACCGCCCGGGCCGTGTTGAACCTGATCCCGCCCACCTCCGGCCAGGTCCGCTTCGAGGACCAGCGGATCGACCACCTCCGGGACTCGGCCATGCGGCCCTACCGGCGCAAACTGCAGATGATTTTCCAGGACCCCTTCGCCTCGCTCAATCCGAGAATGACCATCGGCCGCATCATCGCCGAGCCGATGCGGATATTCAAGCTCCACGACGCCCGCACGCGCAAGCTGGAGGTGATGCGGCTGTTGGACCTGGTGGGGCTGAATCCCCGCTTCTTGAACCGCTATCCGCACGAGTTTTCCGGGGGACAGCGGCAGCGGATCGGCATCGCCAGGGCGCTGGCCGTGGAGCCCAAGCTGATCTTCTGCGACGAGCCGGTCAGCGCCCTGGACGTCTCCATCCAGGCCCAGGTGATCAACCTGCTGATGGAATTGAAGCAGCGGCTGCACCTGGCCTACGTGTTCATCGCCCACGATCTTTCCGTGGTGCGTCACATCTCCGACCGGGTGGGGGTGATGTACTTGGGGCGACTGGTCGAGGTGGCCGCGTCGCGGGAGCTTTACGAAAACCCTCGCCATCCCTACACCAAGGCCCTGCTGTCGGCGGTGCCGATCGCGGATCCTCCCCGGCAGCGGCGGCGGCAACGAACCGTGCTGACCGGCGAGGTTCCGTCGCCGGAGCGGCACTATCCGGGCTGCGCGTTTGCCGACCGCTGCCCGATCGTCCAAGCCCGGTGCCGGCGGGCGCGGCCTCCGCTGGAGGGGGAAGCACACAGAGCGGCCTGCTTTTTCGCCTGAAGCCGCGTGGTGTTTGCCCGCACGCGTCCAATACCCTGGTTCCCAAGCTCCAGCTTGGGAACCCGCGGCCCGAGAGCCTGGGGAGGGCGAGGCTGGGGTGTTGAAAAGTTGCTCTTGACACGGCTGTTTGTTGGG
>CAYZWG010000516.1:0-3802 GCA_964481605.1 uncultured Planctomycetaceae bacterium | reverse complement strand
CGCACTCCTGGCCGTTTCTCGCGTTCTGGCGAGGTTCCCCTCGGCGGTGGTGCTGGCGATCGGTCTCACGTCGCACCTGGTCGCGGTGCTGGCGATCGAGCCGGCAGGCGAGACCCTCGGCCCGGCGCCCTGATCGGGGGTCTCCTCCAAGGTGTCCAGCGGGTTTTCCCGGGTGTCACTGACACCCACCGGTGGCCTTTTGGGGGTATTTTAGGGGCGATAACACCAAGAGGCGAAACACAAGAAAACCCTGGAAAACACGGGGTTTTCGCGTTAAAGTGGGAATTGCCGGAGGCTTGCAGCCAAAGGTCACTGTCTTCAGGATCGGCACGGGGGGATTGCTGATTGGGGGGTGGGGGGTGGAGAACGCTGCTACTTGGCCGGCTCGATGGTGGCCCACATCGAGCCGGCGCAGCCTTCAAGGAGGCGGTCGCGGCCGAAGGCGTGGATCTGGTCGCGTTTCAACTCGGCGTGCTCCTTGGTCGTGGTCAGCACCACGGCGCGGCCCTGGCTGTCGACCTGGCAGGCGATCAGGTGGCCTTTTTCGATGGTGTGGCCGAACAGCCGCATCATCATCGCCGTGACATAGGCGTAGGTGTGGTCGTCGTCGTTCCAGAGGATGACGTGGTAGGGCGGCTGGCGTTTGGGCTTGCGATCGTCCCGCGTGGCGGGCTGCCGGACCGGCGTGGCGACACTCTTGGCTGGTTGATCGGCCATGATGCTCCTCCGCCTGGGTTGGGCGACGGCGCAGGACCCCCATTGGCTCCCATGCACCCTCGCCATTATATTGAAAGGTCAACTGTCCGGCAAAGGGCGGTGCGCTCCCAAGCCGGAGCTTGGGAACGAGATGGGGGGGCTGGAACCTGGGACCGAGAGGATTGAAACGGATCGCCATGGACTCGCTTGACGACTATTTGGAACACCACGCGGAAGAGTTCGAGCGGGAATTGTGCGAACTGCTGCGGATTCCCAGCGTGAGCGCCGTGGCGGCCCGGCGGGACGATATTTCGCGGGCGGCGGAGTGGGTGGCCGAGCGGTTCCGGCGGATGGACTTTGCCACGGAAGTGGTTCCCACCACGGGCCACCCGGTGGTGTATGCCCAAAGCGCCTCCGTGGCGGGTGCGCCGACCGTGCTGGTGTACGGCCATTACGACGTGCAGCCGGCCGACCCGCTGGAGGCCTGGACCAGCCCCCCGTTTGAGCCGACCGTCCGCCAGGGGCGGCTTTACGCCCGTGGGGCCACCGACGACAAGGGCCAGATGCTGACCCACGTGTTCAGTGCCCGGGCGTGGCTGGCGGCGGCGGGGCGGCTGCCGGTGAATCTGAAATACGTGATCGAGGGAGAAGAGGAGGTGGGCAGTCGCGGGCTGGAGGCCTTGGTGGGGGAGAATGCCCGGCGGCTGGCGTGCGACGTGATCGTGGTGAGCGATTCATGCCAATTCGGGCCGGGCCGGCCGGCAATCACCTACGGGCTGCGGGGGATCGCCTTTTTCGAGGTGACGGTGACGGGGCCCAACCGCGACCTGCACTCGGGTTCGTTCGGCGGGACGGTGACCAATCCGGCCAACGCGTTGGCCGGCCTGCTGGCCGCGCTGATCGACGACCAGGGCCGGGTGCAAGTGCCCGGGTTCTACGACGACGTGGTGCCGATAACCCAGCGGGAGCGGGAGGAGATGGCGGCGCTGCCGTTCGACGAGACGGAGTATTTTCGCCAGATCGGCGTGTCGCAGGCGAGCGGCGAGGCGGGCTACACGGTGCTGGAGCGCCGTTGGGCGCGACCGACGTTCGATGTGTGCGGCATCTCCAGCGGGTGCCAGGGCGAGTGGGCCAAGACGATCATCCCGCGGTCGGCCACGGCCCATATCAGTTTTCGGCTGGTGCCCGACCAGTCGCCGGAAAAGATCGGCGCGGCGCTGCGTTCGATGCTGGCGGAACTTTGCCCGCCGGGGGTGGAGTTGACCGTGAACCAGATGCACGGCTCGCCGGGGCTCGTGGTGCCGCTGGAGAGCCGTTACGTTCAGGCGGCAGCCAGGGCGCTGGAGGAGGCCTTTGGGCGGGCTCCCGTATTGACCCGGGAGGGCGGCTCGATTCCGATCGTGGCCACGCTGCAACAGGCGTTGGGGGCGGAAACGCTGTTGATCGGATGGGGCCAGGACGACGACAATACGCACAGCCCCAACGAGCGGTTTTCGCTGGCCGACTTTCATCGCGGGATTCGGGCCAGCGCGCGGCTTTGGGGGGAGATTGGGGCCCTGGGGCCGGAGTGATCGGCAGCGTTCGGCGCAGGGGGCCAAACATTCGGCACAGGGGACCAAGCGTTCGGCGCAGGTCTCCCGACCTCGCCGAAGCCGGCCGGCACAGCCGACAAACGTTCGGCGCAGGTCTCCCGACCTCGCCGAAGCTGGCCGGCCAAACGTTCGGCGCAGGTCTCCCGACCTCGCCGAAGCCGGCCGGCACAGCCGACCCTACGAAACTTACAAAACCGAAGCCGGCCGGCACAGCCGGCCCTACGAAACGACATTTGCACCATGCTCGATCGAAAACTCATTGTGGAAAACGCGGACCTGGTGCAGCAGAACTGCGCCCATCGCAACGTCGAGGTCGACGTTGCCCGCTTCGTGGCCCTGGAGGCCCAACGCAAGGCGAAACAGGCGGAAGTCGAGCAACTCAACCGCCGGGCCAACGAGGTGTCCAAGTCGATCGGCCAGGCCCGAGACGAGGCCCAGCGGGAAGCCCGCAAGCAGGAAGGACGCCGGCTGCGGGAGGAGACCAACCGGGTTCGTGCCGAACTGGAGGGGTTGAGCGCGGAGTTGGACGCGATTCACCGCAAGATTCCCAACCTGTCGCATCCGGACGCCCCGGTGGGGGCGGACGACAAGTCGAACCTCGAGTTGGCGCGGGGAAAGACGCCGATCCCCGAGTTTGATTTCGAGCCACGGGACCACGTGGAGCTGGGCGAGAAGCTGGACCTGGTGGATTTCGAGGGGGGAGCCCGGGTGGCGGGGCACGGGTTCTACTTTCTCAAGAACGAGGCGGTGCTGCTGGAGCTGGCGTTGCAACGATACGCGCTGGAGGTGCTGGTGGGCGAGGGGTTCCAGCCGGTGACCACGCCCGACCTGGCGCGAAACGAGATTCTGGAAGGCACGGGCTACATTCCCCGCGGCGCGGAGACGCAGATTTACTCCATCGAGAACACCGACCTGAGCCTGGTGGCCACGGCGGAAATCCCCTTGGGTGGGCTGCTGGCAGGCCAGACGATCGACGCGGAGGAGCTGCCCATCAAGCTTTGCGGAATCAGCCATTGTTTCCGCACCGAGGCGGGTGCGCACGGGCGTGCCACGCGAGGGCTGTATCGGGTGCACCAGTTCACCAAGGTGGAGATGTTCGCCTTTACGCTGCCGGGCGACAGCGAGGCGATGCTGGACCACCTGCGGGAGCTGGAGTGCCGGCTGTTTGACGGGCTGGAGGTGCCCTACCGGGTGGTCGACACGGCCACCGGCGACCTGGGGGGGCCGGCCTATCGCAAGTTTGACCTGGAGGCCTGGATGCCCGGCCGAGGCGGTTTCGGCGAGGTCACCAGCACATCGAACTGCACCGACTACCAGGCCCGGCGGCTGGGCGCCCGCTACAAGGTCAAGGGCCAGAAGGGGACCCGGTTCGTGCACACGCTCAACGGCACGGCGATCGCCATCAGCCGGGCCTTGATCGCGATCCTGGAAAACCACCAACAGGCGGACGGGTCGGTGGTGGTGCCGGAGGTGTTGCGGGCGGTGGTGGGCAAGGAGCGGATCGAGCCGCGTGG
>CAYZWG010000515.1:0-3829 GCA_964481605.1 uncultured Planctomycetaceae bacterium | reverse complement strand
CTCCAAAGCCTTCAGATTTCCGTCCACGCTCCCGGCGTGGGGGCCGGGTAGCGGCCTTGGGCGTCGGCTTTCACCGGCGGAGGCGTGTCGTAGTCCATCTGCTCGATCTTTGGACACCATTGGAAGTCGGAGGCCATCGCCTGGTCCCAGGTGATGAGCTGACCCGAGTGGACCGCCGCCCGGCCCATGATGTCGGCCAGGTTCGACAGCGCCGCCCGCCGGGCCTCGTTCTGGGGCCGGTCGTTGCGAATCGAGTCCAGAAGCACGTTCCACTCGGCATCCCAAGGGCTGGACGGGTCGGGGACCGCCTGCCAGACGATGTTGTCCTTGATGATCCGCTGGTCCTTGTAGCGGCGGGTCGTGGGGGCGTGGATGTTGCCGGAGAACTGGGCCGCGCATTTCGTGCCGTGGACATACGTGGCGAACTCGTTGTGGCAGTTGCGGAGGTAGCGCACCCCCATCGTCGCCTTGGTGCCGTCGGCAAAGGTATACTCGATCGCGTAGGAGTCGAGGTTCTGGGCAGGGTCGGTGTTGGTGGGGGCCCGCCCGCCAATGCCGTGCGCCGTCACCGGCAGGGAATCCTTCAGCCAGCAAATCTCGTCGATCTGGTGGATGTCCATCTCGGCGTAGAGCCCGCCCGAAACCCAGAAGAACTTGGTGAAGTTGCGTATCTGGTAGATCAACTCGCTCTCGTCGGGCTTTTTGGGGCCCATCCACCCCACCGGCTGCATGCGGTAGGCCTGGATCAGTTGGAGAGTGCCCAGTTCCCCGTCGCGAATCCGCTTGATAAGCTCCTGGCGGGCGTTGGAATGGCGGCACATCAGGCCCGCGGCGATCTTCAGGTTCTTCTTCTTGGCCTCCTCGCCCGCCTTGATGATCCGCCGCACGGCCGGTGGATCGCACCCGAACGACTTCTCCATGAAGACGTTCACGCCCTTCTTCACCGCGTATTCCAGTTGCACGGGACGCCAGCCCGCGTAGCCCGTGAGCATTGCCACGTCGCCCGGACGCAATAAGTCAATCGCCTTCTTGTAGGCGTCGAACCCGATGAACTGCCGCTCCGGCGGAACGTCGATCCGCTGGCCGAATTTCTTGCTCAGCACTTTGTGGGCACTGGCCAGCCGGACCTCCCGGAGGTCGGCCATGGCGTGTACCTTGACGGGACCGCCGGAGGCGGCCATGGCGTTGCCCACGGCCCCGCTTCCGCGTCCACCGCAGCCGATCAGGGCCAGCCGGATGGTGTTGTCCTCCCCGGCGTGAACGCGAGGAACCGCCATCGCCGCCACGGTCGAAGCTGCGGCCACCTTTCCACTGCGTTTCAGAAACTCCCGGCGAGAAGACTTCCCCGACAGTCTTTGCGACAACAAGCATTCTCGTTTCATGGCGGTTTTCTCCTTGGTGTGCGAAAGGAACTGCTTCCTCGACGACCCGCGCCGAACGCGAGGCGGGGCCGGGAGACCCGGGCTGCGGCGGGGTCAGGAGACCCGCGCCGAACGCGAGTTTCGTTTTGGTCGGGAGCCTCGCGCTGCCTTTTCCGACGGGGCCTGGCGAGGTTCTCGCCTCGGACCGTCCAGATGTATCCTCAAGAAACTTGACTCATCTGACGCAACTTTGGGCATATCCAGACAACCTATTTCGGAGCCGGCGGAGTCTCGCTTGGCTGACCGCCGCCGGCCGCTCGCTGGCGCAAGCTGGTCAGGGCGGTGGCGTTGGCTTCCTGCTTGAACGGGTTGGCGTTTTCGTCTTGCCCGGGACCTCCGGGACCGCCGCCACGCCGCGTGCGGGGAAGACCGATGGCCTCCAGTCGCCCCTTCTGATCCTCGCTCAACAACGCAAAAATCTCCGCGTGCTTCGCCTTGGCGTCGTCGTCCGACATGGTTTCCGGTTCGTCGACGCCCTTGAGGGAATTGCTCAGGGCGACCGCCTGCTCCGCCGACAAGGTGATTCCGATGTCGCCGGTGGCCAGCTCGAGTTTCCGCACCAGGGTGGTCAACTCGCGTTTGGGCCTCGGCTGCCGGGGGCCGCCAAACATCCCACCACCCATGCCGGGCATCCCACCACCCATGCCGGGCATCCCACCACCCATACCGGGCATCCCACCGCCCATACCGCCCATGGGATCGCCGCTCGCCGCACCCCCTTCTCCTCCGGCGATACCCGGCGGCAGGGCCACGGCCTTTGCCAGTTCGTAGCCCCACAGGTGAGCCAACGCGAACGACCCGATGCTGCCCAGCAGGATTCCCACCGCCCCGGCGGCCAGCCACACGGGAATTGTCCTCTGGCTCCGGTGCGTCTGCCAGATCAGCACGGCCACCAGCAGGGTCAGTAGCGCCACCACCAAGAGGTACGACGTAATGGCATCGATACCAAGCATTGTGTTCCCCCCTTTTTTTGAAGGTCCGCGTCCCGGATCACGCCCTTCCCCGTCCGCCGCCGCAGCGTCCGCGGCCTCCGGCCGGCGAGCCCGGTCCGAACTGAGACCGCTCCGGCCGCGGTGACCATCTCACCGCCGGTTCTAGCCACACTGTCGGCGCAAAGCAAGTAGGGCCTGGCGATTCACCTGCCGCGACCCGAATCGGGCTGGGTTGCGTCGCGCGAGTTTCGCCTGGTGGGGAGTTTTCCCGTGGAACCGAGGCGCCGCCGGCAGGGCGGGTCCCGCCTGGAGGCGGAAAAGTGCAGAAAACACGTGTTTCTCGTGGCTTGAAGCGGGCAGCCAGACCGATATAATGGGTTTGTCGCCCAACGGCAGGCGGCCGTATCATCAAGCAAGGCGAAGACTTCGGAAAAATCGCGGGTAAATTTGCCTTTGCCCTTTGACAGGGAAGTAGGGGGCCGGTATATTCGATGGTTTCCGTGGTGCCGGCAAGCGGCGCCGCCCAGATGGCCAGGGGACATGTTCCCGGATTCTTCCCCCTCGGGGGGATAGCGAGTTCCGCCGGAGCATGACCCCTGTCTATTTGGCAGGGGAGGTCGATCGGGCTTGATCGCCGGATCGAGTTCTCGCGTTCTTTGACAATTTGGTTGTGTAATCGAGTGGCATCTAAACGATTGCGATTGGTTGAAGAGAGGCGATCGCGGGAGTGATCCCGCGTGAGCCGACTCGCGAGAGCGATCGTTACTCATGTAGCTGGTGATCGGAGTCCGGTCCTTTCGCGGCACGTGCCGCGGAGCGTTGGATTCATGTGGCCAAGCTACCAAGAGCGTATGGGGGATGCCTTGGCGTCAGGAGGCGATGAAGGGCGTGGAAGTCTGCGATAAGCCCGGAGGAGTTGACAAACGAGCGTTGATCCCGGGATTCCCGAATTAGCGTACGCTGAATTCATAGGCGTGCGTGGCAAACGCGGTGAACTGAAACATCTCAGTAACCGCAGGAGAAGAAAGAAAAATCGATTTCCCTAGTAGCGGCGAGCGAAGCGGAAACAGCCCAAACCGCGGTGGTTTTCCACGGCGGGGTTGTAGGGCCTTCCACATGGGAGTTACAAAGTAACCCGGTAGCCGAACGACACTGGAAAGGTCGGCCATAGAGGGTGACAGCCCTGTAGGCGAAACCGGAGTTACCTCCCGGAAGGTTCCTGAGTAGGTCGGGTCACGTGGAACCCTGACTGAATCGACGGGGACCATCCCGTAAGGCTAAATACTCCCTGACGACCGATAGAGAACTAAGTAGGGCGACTGAAAGGTGAAAAGAACCCCCTCTAGGGGAGGGAAAGAACCTGAAACCATACGCTTACAAGCGGTCGGAGCACGAATGGCCATGCCTTCGGGTGTGGCTAGGTGTGACGGCGTGCCTTTTGCATAATGATCCGGCGAGTTACCGTTTGCGGCTTGG
>CAYZWG010000514.1:0-3839 GCA_964481605.1 uncultured Planctomycetaceae bacterium | reverse complement strand
CAGCCGGCCCTACTTTGTCGGGTCGTTGAAAAAATCCGCAAGATTTCCCCCGCCACGGCAACCATTACCATAGAGGAAGCCGAAAAGCCAACTCGATCCTTTCCTTGCCCGGCCCCGTACCGGCGGGAAGTGCCGGAGTTGTTTTTCGGTGTCTCCTTCCGCCATCAACAAGACCGAGTCGCCCACCGTGGCAACCATCCCGCCCGACACGCCGGCAGTCGACTGGCAGGCCGCCCTGGCAGAGCACGACCGTTGGCTGCGGACGGTGATCCATGCCCGAGTGCGCCGGCCGGAAGCGGTGGACGAGGTTTTCCAGGAGGTTTCCCTGGCGGCCGTGCGGCAGAGCGCCCCGCTGGAGGATCGCGGCAAGGTGGCTCCCTGGCTGTACCGCACCGCGGTGGTCCAATCGCTTTTGTATCGTCGCCGCCAGGGGCGCCGCCGCAAGCTGACCCGAGGCTACGCCGAGCGTTGCCGCCCCACCGAACACGACCCGCGGCAGCCCGATCCCCTCGGCTGGCTGCTGGCCGACGAGCGTCGCCGGCTGGTTCGCGCGGCCCTGGAGCGTCTGGCCCGCCGCGACGCGGAAATCCTCCTGCTGAAATACACCGAGGACTGGAGCTACCGCCAATTGGCCGAACATTTGGGCATCAGTGCCAGCGCGGTCGAGGCCCGGCTGCATCGGGCGAGAAAACGCCTGCGAGAGCAACTGGCCGCCCTGCAAGTTGTGGAAGCCTGACGATGTCCCCCTTGTCCGAAGATGACTTCACGATCGACGATCAGACGCTCGACCAGGTGGTCGACGGCGAGTTGGACACTCCCCGCCGACGGCGAATTCTCGGCCAACTCGACCGGACGTCCGACGGTTGGCGGCGCCTGGGGCTGGCGTTTCTCCAGGCCCAAGCCCTGCGGGAAGACCTCGCCACGATGACCCGGCCGCCCAATCAACAGCTTCCCTCGCGGAGCCCAAGGCGACGTTCCCGCCGCCGGTCCTGGACCGCGCCGGCGGCGATGGTCGCCGGCCTGCTGATCGGCCTGGGGTTGGGGGCGATGCTGCCGGGCGTCTGGCCTGCCCATCGCCCCGGGCCGGCGGGAATCGTCGCGGTCGATACTCCCCCTCCGGCCCCGCCCGCCGCGTCTGCCGCCGGCCCGGTATCGTCCGGCGTCGGGGTCGACCGCGGCGAACCGCCCGCGGCCTCCAGCCCCCACCGGGAACCGCCGGTTCCCTGGAAAATGGTCACCCTCAGCGTCGACGACGGAGCCCCCGGCGGACGCCACTCGATTCGCATCCCGGCCGTCGAGCACGGGCGTCTCGACGACGGCTGGCTCCGGCGACTGCCCGCCGCCGTTTCCCCCCGGGTGATTGCGGCCATCAGGGCGGCCGGCCACGAGGTTCGCCAGCATCGCCAGTTGCTGCCCGTCGAAATGGACGACGGCCGAGAGCTTGTCGTGCCTGTCGACGAGGTCGAGTTGCGTTACGTGGGCCATCGAGCGTATTAGTTTTCGCAACAGAAACGTATTCGTGGTAACCCAAGATCCGTGATGGTCAGGAGAAAGAGGAGGAGGTTGCGATGTCGAAACACACGTGGCACGTATTGAGGGAATGTCTCGCTGCGGTGGCCGTCGTCTTCTTGGTTCTGGGGTCCGCCGCCGTGGCCGACGACCAGGCCAAGCCCCAGGACACCCCCGCCGGGGAAGCCGCTCCCGACGGACCGGGCAACTACTGGATCGGACTGCAACTCCGTCCGGTCGACGAGGCCCTGCGGAGCCAATTGAAACTGGGAGACACTCCCCGCCTGCTCGTCGACCAGGTCTTTCCCCACACACCCGCCGCCAAGGCCGGACTCCAGCGGTTCGACGTTTTGCTCAAGGCCGGGGGAAAGTCGATCGAGCGTGTCCGGGACCTGGTCGAGGCGGTGGACAAGGCGAAACAGAGTGAACTGGCCCTGGAGGTTTTGCGGGGAGGCAAGAAGAAGCGGGTCTCCGTCACGCCGGAAAAACGCCCGGCGGAAATGCCCCAGCTCCAACCGCCGCCCATGGCCGGCGGCCCGGAAATGGACCAGTGGCTGAAGTGGTTCGAGCGGGTTCGCCCCGGCCAGAACGGGCGGCCGCCGCTGCGATTCCGCTTCTGGCAGCCCGGCGCGATCCTGCCCCGTGCGGAAGAGGCCCCCAAGGGGCTGCCCGAAAACACCTCGATTACCATCCGCAAAGAGGGAAACAAGCCGGCCAAAATCGAAGTTCGCCGCGGCGACAAGACCTGGAACGTGAGCGAAGACAAGTTGGACCAACTCCCCGACGACCTCCGCCCCCACGTCCAGCGGCTTCTCGGCCGGGCCGCGCCGCGGCCGCGAGGCCGTCTCCAGGACTGGCAGTTCGAGTTTGCCCCCAGGGTGGTTCCCCCCTTGGCCTCGGGTCCCGCCGAACGGCTGGAAAAGCGCGTGGAAAAGCGGCTGGAAGAAATGCGAGAGCAGATCGACAAGCTCCGCAACTCGGTCGAAGGGCTCCGCGGCCGGCATCCCGAAAAGAAGCCCGAGAAGAAACCCGAGAAAAAGAAAAACGAGTCCAAGCCCAAGCAAATCTAGTGAAGTAGGGTGCGTGCTTGCACGCACACGCCACCATCGCAACTCGACGCCCGACGCCCAATGATGGACCGCCGCCCCGCGTGGGTGCGGAGCACCCACCCTACGGAAGGGTATTCCGGGATTTCAAGAGCCAGCCAGGGCTTGGGAGCGAGTTGCCACGTTTCGGCCGGCACGGCCGGCCCTACAGCAGGCTCTCCAGCAACAGCCGCATCTTCCGCATCTCGGCGTTCTGATCCACGTCCGCTTGCGGGCAGATGTCGACGCACAACGCCCTGGAGTAGTGGACCCGGCTCAACTGGGTGACCAGCCGGCCGTACTCGATCATCCCTTGGCCCACCCGGACCTGGAATTGATCCTTGCGGGTATCGCGCAGCCGGACGTGGCAGGCGTAGTTCAACACCCGCTCGAAGCTGGCCCCCTGGTGCGGGCCGAAAATGAAGTGGCTGGGGTCAAGCGTGAGCATCAGGCCCTTGACGTTGTCGCACAACACGGCGGCCGTATCGGGATCCTGGGTCATCCGGCCGGTTTCGGTCAACAGTCCCACCACCACGGTCTCATTGGCCGCGATGCGAACCAACTCTTGCAGCCGTTCGACCTCCTCGTTGAAGGGCGTGCCCAACTCCGAGGCCCGCACCACCATGGTCACCACCTTGGTGGCCTTGGCCAGCCGGCAGCAGGCCGCAAACTGCCGGTAGTATTCTTCTTCCACCGGCAGCTCGACGTCAAAGGAGTAGGCGATCGGCGTCAGCCGCCGGGTGTGGCGGCAGACCTCCACGGCCCGGTCCAGATCGGCCGCCACGTCGGCCGGCTTGAGGTGGCCGCCCGACTCGTGGAGCACGATCTCCACCGAAGTATATTCCAAATCGACCAGCCGCCGCAGGGCGTCGTCGAAGGTGAGATTGCTGAAACACCGGGTGGAAGCGGCGACAAACACGCATCGACTCCTTTCAACTCAACTGGCGGTTGGAGAACCGCGGGCCGCGGGCAACCCGGCCGGGGCCGGCCAACCGTTGCCCCCCGGGCCCAACGTATTCGGTAGCTTACCGTCACGGGCCCATCGCGGCAACACCGCCGGCCCCCTTCCCGTACCCACGGGTGCAGGAACAGACTTCCGGAGGTGGTTCGAGGTGGTGGTTTCAAGTGGGAGATTCTGAGATCTGTAGGCCGGGTCGCGCTGCCGGCATCGTAGAACTGGCTCTTCGTGCTCTTCGCGGGCTTCGTGGTGAAATGGTTGCAGAACCCGCCATGATCGCGGGCAGT
>CAYZWG010000513.1:0-3841 GCA_964481605.1 uncultured Planctomycetaceae bacterium | reverse complement strand
CCTCTTGCCGGCTGCCGCCGGGTGCAGGTTCAAGAACCTGGGCCACCCGTGCGGGATGCCAGGCTGGTGATTCTCCCTCGCTTACGCTTCGGGCTGCGGTGGCCTCGCTTACGCTTCGGGTTGCGATGGCCGCCGGACTACGCCCGCGGACCCCGGTTCAACGGCATGGACGCTAATCCAACGGCCCGATGGTCACCGTGGTTCGCTCGGAAAGCTTGAACCGCCGGAGCACGCCGGCCACGTCCTCCAGGGTCACCGCGCTGACGTCGCGGAGGTCGTCCCGCACCGACAGGTACTGGCGCCGCTGCACCCAGTCGCTGCCCACCGCAAACAGCCGCCCCCGCGGCCGCTCGCCCGAAAGCACCACGCGGGAACAGACCTTGTTCTTGGCCTGGTGCAGTTCGTCTTCCGTGATCCCGTTCCGCTCGACGTCCGCGATCAGCCTCCCCATCCGCTCCAGGTTTTCCGCCACCGCCTCCGGCCGGCAACTCATGTAGGTCATGAAGGTGCCCGAGTCCTCATACTCGTAATGCGTCATGCTGGCCTGTTCGGCCAGCCCCGGGTCGACCAACTCCCAGTAGAGGCGGCTGCCGCTGTCGTCTCCCAGCACGGTGGCCAGCAACTTCGCCGCGTAACGGTCGCCGTCGCCGGCGGCCGGCCCGGCCGCCAGTTGCACCACGTACTGCTGCGTGGCCAACTCCTTGCGAATCGTGTGGAGGCCCCCTTCCACCGTCGTCGCCGCGCCGGGTCGTCCGTGGCCGTCCCCCTGCCAGCCGCCGCAAACCTCTTGGGCGTCCTCCACCATCCGCTCGAAGTCGATCCGTCCCGCCCCCGCCAGCACGATATTGCCCGCACCGTAACGCCGCGAAAAATACGCCCGCATCGCCTCCACCGAAAGCGCGGAGACGCTCGCCTCCGTGCCCAGCACGCTGCGGGAAAGAGGGTGCGACCCGAAGTGCGCCGCGCGGCATTTCTCGTCGGCCCCAAACGGCGGCTGATCCTCGTACATCCGAATCTCTTCCAGGATCACCTGCTTCTCCGTGTCGAAGTCCTCCCGGCGAAGCGAAGGCCGCAAAATATCGCCCAACAACCGCACTCCGCGCTGTTGAAACTCGGGCAACACGGCCGCGTAGTAGACCGTGTTCTCTTCGCTGGTAAAGGCGTTGAACTGCGCCCCCATCTCGTCGAACTCGCGGTTCACGTCCTCCGCCGATCGGCTGGGCGTCCCCTTGAACGCCATGTGCTCCAAGAAATGACTCACCCCCGAAACCTCGTCCGTCTCGTCCCGAGCGCCCGTCTTGACGAAGAAACCCAACGCCGTGCTGTAGGCGTCCGGGTTGCACTCGGCCACGATTTCCAGCCCGTTTTCCAGCGTCCGCTTACGAAACTCCACCGGGTACCTCCAACGCCTCGGGTCCCAACGTGACCACGGTGAAATCCTCCGGCGGATGCTGGGCCAGGTAGCCGTTGATGCTCTCGCAGGTCAACTCGTCCACCAGCCGGCTCACCTCCCCCAGTGTCCTCGCCCGGCCCAGGTGATACCACTCCCGCGCCAACAAGGCGCTGCGAGCCGCGCTGGACTCCTGCTGCATGATCAGCGCGCTTTTGATTCTCGCCTTGAGCCGCTCCAACTCGCTCGGCTCGATCCCCTTGCCCAGCCGCCGCAACTCGGCCAGCGTCACCTCCAGCGTTTCCTGCGCCCGCTCGGCCGTGGTGCCCGCATAGCAAAACACGCCCCCCCGATCGAGCAGCGTGTGATACGTCGCGTAGACGCTGTAACAAAGCCCCCGCCGCTCGCGAACCTCGGTAAACAGCCGCGAGCTCATCCCGCCCGAAAGCACCCCCACCGCACCCCACGCCTGCAAATAGTCCGGATCGCGGTAGGGCACGCTGGCGTAGGAAACGCCAATCTGCGTCTGCTGCGAATCGTAACGCAGGTGATCGTATCGCTGCCCGCCCGGGGTCTCCTCGATCCGGTGGCCGTCGGCCGATTCCCAGTCGCCGAACAACTCCCCTACCGTCGCTTTCATTGCCTCCCACTGAAAACGCCCGGCCAACCCCAGGATCGTCCCCTCAGGCCCGTAGGTGCGGCGAAAATGCCCGCGAATGTCCCCCATCGAAGTCGCTTCCAAGCCCGCCTGCTCGCCCTGGCTGGATCGTCCCCAAGGGTCCGGGTAGTGCCGCTTCCGCAATTGGATCATCACCTTCTGCGCCGGTTCGTCCTCCACCGCCCGCAACTCCTGAAACATCACCTGGCGGCCGGCCTCCAACTGCTCCGCGGGCAAATGGGGCCGGCGAACCACGTCGGCGAAGATTCCCAGCACCTGGGGCAGGTTGTCCGCCAGGGTGGCCGCCCCGTATCGCGTGTGGGCTTCCGAAACCGCTTCCGACCGTTCCACCCCCAGGTTGTCCAGGTCGGTAATGAACTGCCGGCTGTCGCGGCTGCCCGCTCCACGAAGCACCATCTCGCAGGCAAAACTGCTCAGACCGGCGCGGTCCCGCGGATCGTGCGCGCTTCCGCTGGGCACCAACAGCGAAAAAGCGGCGGACTCCAGCCAGTCCATCGGCTCGCCCACCAGCACCAGGCCGTTGGCGTACGTGTGGCTATGGATCGTTTTGGTCACGTCGTTTCCTTCGGCGGCAGGCTCACACGCACGATCAACCTCCAAACCAAGAACCGTCTAAACACAGGCAACCTCCGCCACTTTGAAGACGGTCTTCACCGTGATGAACCCCAAGCGGTGGTAAAGTCGTATCGCCCCGTCGTTTTCCGCCGTCACCTCCAGGTAAACCTGCTCCAGACCCGAGTCGCGAAAACCACCCAACGACCGATACAAGAGGCTCGTCCCCAGACCCCGGTCCCGGTCCCGGGCGACAATGCCCAGGTTCTGCACGGCGCCGACCCCGTTGCGGCCGCGAATCCCCTGAATCGTACCGCACAGCCGGCGCTTGCCCGGGCCGCCCCCGTCGGCCACCGCCAGCCACGTCGCCTTGGGCAGAAAACCCTCTTTCCGGCTGATCTCCCGCATCAGCCGGCGGCAGCCCTCCAGTTCGCCCAGGCAGGGAAATACGTTGGCGTCGATCTCGCCTCGAAAACTGAGATACTTGGCCTCGGCGTGGGCTTCCAAGAGCGAGCGGTGCCACGGCAGCAAAACGTAGCCCGGCGGAACCTTCACCCGGGAAAAGTCCCGACCGGCCAAGTCAATCTCCATCCGGTAGCGTTTGAAGTAGGTCAATCCCATGCCACTACCCAGCGAGGTTGTCGCCTCAGACCGTGCCGAAGCATCCCCACACATCTGACTCATCCGGCACAACGTCGGACAGACCAAGAAACCAGTGGAGTCGCCACCTCAGACCATCCGGATGTATCTCCAGGAACCCGACGCATCCGGCGAAACTTGGGGCACACCCAAAAAACCGAACGCACCAAGTCGAAACGGCCCGCTCCGCGAACGATCGGCACCCGGATCGTCCCATTCGGCCGGACGGTTCCAGGGCACTTCTACCGGGGGTAGCACGTTGACACCCCCCTCGGCCCCATATCAGGGGGGAAAGAGCACAATTCCAACGCCGTTGGACACGAGACCTTGCCGATAAGGTCCAAAATTCAATCTACCGCCCAGGTCGGGTCGGGTCAACGATACGGGCCGCACTCTCCCCCCGGCCACGTAGGCCGGGTCGCGACCCGGCATGGTAGAACTGGATTTTTGCAGAATGGCGACACAAGGTCCCCTCTCCCTCCGGGAGAGGGTTAGGGTGAGGGCGATTGGCGGAAGAATGTCTTGTCTTGCTTGCGTGCCTTCTCTCACCCCCTCACCCCCGGCCCCTCTCCCAGAGGGAG
>CAYZWG010000512.1:0-3848 GCA_964481605.1 uncultured Planctomycetaceae bacterium | reverse complement strand
GGTCGCCCTGGCCGGCTTGTTGCGGGGCCAAGCTTGGTTTAGCATCGAAGGAAGATGCCGTGGTTTGGCGGACGCGAGATTTGCGGCGGGGTCGGGAGACCCGCGCCGAACGGGGAACGCGAGCACCGCCCGAGGTGTGCGATGAGAGACGGCACGAACAACAAGCAACGCGCGGCCGGCGCCGGCCGGCTTGCCTTGCTCTCCGTGCTTGCCGTGGCTGTCGTCTCCACGATTCTCGCGTTCTCTTGTTGGAATGCGTTTCGGGGCCACGGCTCTGCTCCCGAGAGCAACCAGCCGCGTCCCCCGCAGCGGTCGCCCGCCACGGCCGACTCCACGCTCGGCTCGGCGGAACCCGTTCGCCAGGCGGTCACGGCGGACGGTCCGGCAGATGCCCTTCCCCAGCCCGACGCGCCTCGGCCGGCAACCGTCGCGGCTCTCGTGGAGGAACTGACTCGGGTTGTCGACCATCTGCGGAAGCGCTTTCCCCGCGACCCGGATTCGCTTGAAATCATGGCCCGGGTGCAATTCTGGCTGGGCGATTGCGACCGGGCCGTGAAGCTGTGGGAGAAGTGCCTGGAGTTGGAGCCTCGCTATGGCCACGCCTATTTCGGCATGGGCCTGGCGTCGGCCAAGAAAGGGGAGTATGAGGCTGCCGCGGCGTTCTTTCGCAAATCGTTGATGTTGGCCCCGGCCTCGACCGAAACCCGCGTGATGCTGGGCGAGGCCCTAATCAACCAGGGCAAGATGGAAGACACCATTGCCGTGCTGCAACCTGGCATCGGTTCCCACCCGCCCACCGCCAGAGGCGCGGTCCTGCTGGCAGAGGCGTATCTACATTTGCGCAACTACGAGAAGGCACGGGAGAACTACCAGGCCGCGATCGAGATCAACCCCTACGCGGCCGACACGTATTACGGGCTGGCCACGACCTGCGCGCGGCTGGGCCAGAAAGACAAGGCCGCCGAGTGGATGGATCGCTTCAAGCAACTCAGGGCCGGGGAGAGGAAAGCCCGCCAGGACGAGAAAAAAAACTACGACGACCTGGACGCCACCTGCCAGGAGGTTGCCAAGAAATACACCGACGTGGGTCGAGTGCTCCATGCGCACGGCGACTTGGAAGCAGCGGAGAAAATCTGGCGGAGGGCGGCCACGCTTTCGCCTGGGGATGTCGCCTGCCGGCAGGCGCTGGCCTGGCGATACCGGCAGTCGGGCAGACTCCCGCAAGCCATCGCCGTGCTCAGGCAGCTTGCCGAGATCGAGCGAGGAAGCCCCCAGTATGACCTGGAGATTGGCCGCCTCCTTGCCCAAGAGGGTGATTTCCAGGCGGCCGAAAAGGCCTTCCTCCATGTGCGCGAGGTGGCTCCCCGCCACCCGGCCGGCTACACCGCCCTGGCCAGGCTCTACCTCAAGACCAAGCAAAACGTGTCCCAAGCGGCCTTGCTGGCCCGGCAGGCCGTCGAGCTGGAGCCCAACGCCGCCAACTACGCGCTGTTGAGCGACGCCTGCCGGTCCGGCGGCGACCGGGCCGGCGCCCTCTCGGCGATCGAGCAGGCGGTCAAGCTGGCCCCCAACGATCCGCGTTACCGGCAGAGACACGAGCAAATCAAGGCAGAGCAGTGATATGAACAGCCCGCCCGCTGCTTTTTGGATTCGCGCTTGGCACCGCCGGATGGTGGCGGCGTGGCTGGCGTGGCTGTGCCTTTTCTCCACCGCCGGGGCCCGCAGTCCGATCCAACTTCATGATGTCACGCGGGAGACAGGAATCACCTTCCGCCACACCGACGGCAGCAGCGGCCGCCGCTACATCGTGGAGTACGTCAGCGCGGGGCTGGCGCTGTTCGATTATGACGGCGACGGCCGCATCGACATCTACTTCCTCAACGGCGCGCCCCTGTTGGGAACCCACTGCGACGTCGCCCCCAAGAATGCCCTCTTCCGCAACGAAGGAGGATGGAAGTTTACCGACGTGACGGATCGGGCGGGTGTGGGCGATACCGGCTTCGGACTGGGGGTTGCGGCGGCCGACTACGACAACGACGGCGACCTTGATCTGTACGTCAACAACTTCGGCCCCAACCTGCTCTACCGAAACAACGGAGACGGCACCTTCACCGACGTGGCCGACCAGGCCGGCGTCCGATGCGGCAACAAGGTGGGCGCCGGCGTCTGCTTTCTCGATGCCGACACCGACGGTTACCTCGACCTCTACGTCTCCAACTACGTCAAGTTCTCCTACGACCGGCACGTCGCCCACACGATGATGGGACTGCCGGCCTATCCCAGCCCCCTGGATTATCTGCCCGAACCCGACGTCTTCTACCGCAACCGGGGCGACGGCACTTTTTCCGACGCCAGCGCCCAGTCGGGAGTGGCTGCCTATGCCGGAACCGGCATGGGAATGGTCTGCTTCGACTACGATGACGACGCCGACACCGACGTGTTCGTGGGCAACGACGTGATGGGCAACTTTCTCTTCCAGAACGACGGAACGGGAAAGTTCCACGAGGTGGGCACGCTCAGTGGCGTGGCCTACGACGTGGGCGGCACCCCCCAAGGAAGCATGGGGCCGGCTTGCGGCGATTACGACAACGACGGCAGGCTGGACCTCTTCGTGACCTCCTACGACCACGAACTGGCCACCCTCTACCACAATCTTGGGGACGGTGCCTTCGAAGACCTCACCCGCCTCACCGGGGCGGGCAGGGGAACCCTCCCCCACGTCACCTGGGGAAACGGCTTCGTCGACTTCGACAACGACGGCGATCGCGATCTCTTCATCGCCTGCGGCCACCTGGAGGATAACATCGAACTCCGAGACAATACCTCCTCCTACTTCACCCGCAACATCCTCCTGATGAATACCGGCAAGGGAAAGTTCGTCGACGTCTCCTCCTCCAGCGGTGACGGAATGGCCGTCAAGCTCAGCAGCCGGGCCGCCGCCTTCGACGACCTCGACAACGACGGCGACGTTGACGTGGTGGTGCTCAACTCGCGGCGAGAACCCACCATCCTCCGCAACGAATCGCCGTCGCAAAACCACTGGATTGAAATCCGCCTGCGGGGAACCCACACCAATCGGGACGGCGTGGGGGCCCGGGTCAAAGTGGTTGCCGGCGACTTGACGCAGGTCGACGAAGTCCACAGCGGCCGGGGATATCAAAGCCATTACGGGATGCGGCTGCATTTCGGTCTGGCCGGGCAGACTCGCGTCGATCGGATCGAAGTTCGCTGGATCGGCGGCGGAACCGACGTCCTGCAAAGCGTCGAGGCGGACCGGCTGCTGACCATCACCGAAGGAGCCGCCGCGCCGTCCAACCGCACCAGCGAGGGTGGCTGATGGCTGCAAACCGGGACACCAGGCCGGGCGGCGCGGAGCCGGGGAATTCCCGCCGCAAGTCCGCCCTCCTCCACCCCACTCCACCCCGCCGCGGCCCGCCGCGATTGCTGCTGGTGGTCGTTGCCGCCGGGATCGCGGTGCTGGCGTGCCTGGCCGTGCGGTCGCTTTGGCAGCATCGTCACGAGCGGCCGCGCCAGCTCCCGCGGCAGCACCAGGTCGGCCGGCACGGACCGGCTTTCCCCGCCAACGGGACGGATTCGTTTCCCCAACCGGCATTTTCACCCCAGGCATCCGTCGAGGACTTGAAGCGCGAGGCTCTTCGCGTCGCCGGCGAGCTTGTGGAGAGCTATCCCCACGCCCCGCAAGCACTCGGCCAGATGGCCCGCCTGCAATACACCTTCGGCGACGTGGACCGCGCCGAGGAGCTTTGGCGGCGGTGCGTCGAGCTCGAACCCGGGTTTGCCGACGCCTACTACGGCATCGCCTACGCCGCCAAGGAAAAAGGCCAGTA
>CAYZWG010000511.1:0-3854 GCA_964481605.1 uncultured Planctomycetaceae bacterium | reverse complement strand
CCCCACTTGCCGAAATCACACCGAGCCAATAGAGTACAGTTGGCCGATGGGTGGGAGCAAGCGAGCTGGCGTCCCGCCACCGGCCCACTCTACCCGGTGGTGTAATTGGCAACACAAGGGATTTTGGTTCCCTCGTTCCAGGTTCAAGTCCTGGCCGGGTAGCCTCGATTCTCGCCAACCCGATAGACAAGCCAGGAAGGGTAAGGCTAGGCCGCGCGGGTGGCCCCGATAGCTCTGCTATCGGGGTGCCGCAGGCACAGGAGGCGAGGATTGCGGCGTGCCGGACTGCCGAACGCGCGCGTTGGCGGGGTCAGGAGACCCGCGCCGAACAGAGGAGACCCGCGCCGAACAGAGAAGACCCACGCCGAACAGAGAAGACCCGCACCGAACGGTGCCTCTTGCGGCTACGCCGCCCTGATAGGCGAGCTATCGGGCCACCCGTGGCAACCCTCTTGGCCGGCCGGGACCCTCGGCGGATCACTAACGCCGTCGGCCGGCCAACCGCTCGGCTTGGCGACGCACCGAGGGATCGTGGTCTTGGCGCGCCATTCGCTCGATCTTCTCCACCACGCGGGCATCGCCGGTGGTCGCCAAGAGCGTCATCGCAGTCAGACGAACGCCGGGGTCGTCGTCCTCGGCCAGCCTCAGCAGCCAGGCCGTGGGGTGGACCCCCTCTATCTCCGGCAATCGCTGGGCCAACTCCCGGCGGACGGCCGGGTCGGGATCATAGAGGGCCCTGGCCAGCCCAATACTTTGCTGGTCGAATCCTCGGCGTTTCAAGGCGGTCTCCGCAGTGGCGGCCTCCCACCGATCGGCGGCGTGCAGCCGGCGCATCAACTCGATCGTGCTGACATCCGCCGACGCCGAGCTCGCCGCGGCCCCCCCCGGTGAGGCGTCGGCCGGCTCCGCAGGCACTCCGGCACGCCGCGCCGAAACACCGTTGTCGTCGGCAGCAGCAGCCTGCGGACCGAGCGCCGCCCGCTGCATGGCGAGGGATCGAGCCTGGTTGGGGCCGACATCGTGCCGGCGGGGTGCCGCTTGGCTGGGCTGGGACAGCGGCCCGCCCACCGCCTGTTCGACGGCCAGCGGATTGCCGATCCGCGCGTAGACGTGGTCTTCCCTTGTCAGGGGGGGAATGCCGAGCGGTTGGGCCTCTTCTTGCGTCCCGCCCCGCGGCGATGTGCGAGCCACGGGCGTTTTCTCGCCGGGTGCGGGTCCTCCCAGGGCAACCCGTTGGACCGAATCGGCCAGCCGCCCGTCGGCAGCCAAGCCACGTTCGAGCGTCGTCGCTCGGAGGACCGTCTGGCAATGGTCGACGAGTTGGCCCCGAGCCGTCCCGGCCCGCTCCAGCGGCCACCGCAGTATCCGCCGGCAAAGCGTGGCCGCCTCGAGCCGGGCCGTGGGGCCAAAGCCGTCCACGTGGCGGGCAAGCGAGTCTGCCAGGGTCGAGAGCTTGGGCACCGCCTGTTCCAGCGGCAGCGTTTCCCAGCCGGTGATTTCCCGGCGAAGCGTCTTTTCCCCAGCCCTGGCAACGCTCTCCCGCTTGGAGCCCAGGGCTTCCACCAGCACGGGGATTCCCGCCGTGCCCAGCCGGGCGGCCGACGCGACCACCAATTCGGCCCCCCCATCGGAAACCGTATTCAACCGGCCGCGAAGGCAGGACGCGGCCAGGGTCAGGGCAACCGGCCTGGCCAGCAGTACGCCCACCACCACCACGACACCGGCCATGGCAAGCACGACCAGCAGGGGCCTGACGGACTGAGAGAATCGCGATCGAGACATGGCGTCGCTGGCAGCAGGCGTTGGGTCCGCGGGCGAAGCCATCTCCGCGCCGCACGGGTGTCCCGTCCCCAAGGTTTCCCTCGATCGGGGTGGGCCGGATTGTCGGGAATTGCCGCCGCGGCGACAAGACCAATCGCCGCCACGTCGCCGTCCGGGGTGCGATCTGTAGACCCCCCTCCAAGCTGCCCACTCGACCCAACCTGCCGGTGGCGCGGCTCCGCGGCAGATTTTCGCTGACCCGCAAGGCCGTCGCAGGCCGAAGAATTGGTAGTGTTTACCAGCCCCCGATCTCCACGCCTGCCGATTGGCCTCCGCGGGAGCACGGCGCGACGGGCACCCAGATATCATCCTTCGACTTTCGTCCCGGCAGGGGTCACGCATGGCGCACGAAGCTCCGCGGTCCGCCACAGTCCGTTTTCTCTCCCCCTGGCGCCGACCGAAGGTAGCGGTGGCGGCGGCGGTGGGTCTGGCGGTCCTCCTTCTTGGAGGGGTTCCGTCGCGGTCCGCCGAGCCGCTGTTCCGCAAGGCCAACGCCCACAGGGCGACCTCCAGCCGCGAGGCGCGGGCCAGCGCGCTCCGCTCGCTACCCCTGGACCGGTTCGACGAGGACGCCCGGGCCAAAATCGAATCGGTCCTGGCCGACGTGACCTTGTTTCGCCGGATGCCGATTCAGGTGGCCCGCTGCGATCCCGACCTTTACCTGTTTCTCGTCCGGCATCCCGACGTGATGGTCAACATCTGGGAGGTGCTCAAGCTGAGCAAGCTCGAAATGGAGCAGGAGGGCCCCAACATCTACCGTGTCAAGGACAACGCGGGGACCGTGGGCAAGGTCGAGTTCCTTTACCAGTCGGCCGATCTGCACGTTATCTATTGTGAAGGTTCCTACGACGGTCCGCTGGTGGCCAAGCCGGTTCGCGGCCGTAGCCTGATGATCCTCAAATCGGGCTACGTGATCGAGCCGGACGGCCGCTACTACGTGGCCAGCCGGCTGGACGCCTTCATGCGAGTGGACCACGGTGGGATCGAGCTATTGACCAAGACGTTTCACCCGCTAGTGGGAAAGATCGCCGACATCAATTTTTGCCAGACGATCGGTTTCGTGGGGAGCCTGTCGAAGACGGCCGAGGTCAATCCGAAGGGGATGCGGCGGCTTGCCGGCAGGCTGACGAAGGTTGCCCCGCAGGTCCGCCGGCAGTTCGCCTCGCTCTCCGACCGCGTGGCGGAAAAGGCCGCCACGGCGCCAGCCGAGCCGGAGATCGAAACGGCCGAAGTTGTCCGCCGGGTGCCGTCCATCGAGTTGAAGTAGCGCGTAGGCCGGATCGCGATCCGGTATTGCGGTCTTCGGGAGACCCGCACCTCGGCGGGTAGCCCAGGTTCTTGAACCTGGGCCGGCGGCAGCCGGCAAGAGGTCAGCGGGTGTGCCGGATCGTGATCCGGCGCCGCCGGGGCAATGTCCTGCGTGGGAGCGGGGGCCACGGTGCCGGATCGCGATCCGGCCTACGAGGCTTTCGGCGGGGTCGGGAGACCCGCGCCGAACGCCGGCCGGCCCTACTGCTACGGTCGATCGGTCGGTAGGATAGACGCTCGTCCGGCGATCTTTTCCGTATCCGGTCCGTCCCATGAACTATCTTGCTCACGCGCTGCCGTTTCTGGACGATCCCTATTTTGTCGCCGGCACGGCGGTGCCCGACTGGCTTTCGGTCGTCGATCGCCGGGTCCGCGTTCGCCGCAAGCACGCGCTGCCGTTCGTCGCGGAGCAAGACTGCCGCACCGCCGCGGTCGCCCGGGGCATCCTCCAACATCACCGCGACGACCGGCGGTTTCACCAGACGCGGGCTTTCGCCGAGTTGTCGCTCGAGTTGAGCGGCCTGGTTCGCAAGGTGCTGGGCTCGGAGGCGGGATTTCGGACGGCGTTTTTGGGACACCTGCTGGTCGAGGTCCTGCTCGACGCGGCCGTGATTGCCGAGTCGCCGGAGAAGCTGGCCGACTATTACGAGATTCTGGAGGGGGTCGACGCGGCCGCGGTCCAGGCGGCGGTCAACCGCATGGGACCACGCGGAACCGATCGGTTG
>CAYZWG010000510.1:0-3855 GCA_964481605.1 uncultured Planctomycetaceae bacterium | reverse complement strand
CGCGTCGACGTCGGCAACCGCCACGGGACCGCCGTTCTCGATGAACCCGCCCGCATAATCGGCCCCGATCGCGCCCGAGCTGTCGTTGGCGTCCAAGTCCAGTGACGGCGGCTCGTTGACCGGCGTTACGGTGACCTCGATGGCCTGCGCCGTGCTGCCGCCCGCCTGGTCGTCGGCCGTGACTTCCAGCAGGTAGACGTTGTCGCCGTCGGAATCCGCCGGCGCTTCGAAGTCCGGCGCCCCCTGGAAGGCCAACTCCCCGGTCGTGGAGTTGACCGTGAACTGGGCCTGATCGGCTCCGCCGGTGATCGAGTAGACGACCGTTTGGGCCGGCAGGTCGGCATCCGTCGCCTGGACGGTCACCACCGCCGTGGTGTTCTCCACGACGCTCACCGCGGCGGGGGAGGTGAATACCGGGGCGTGGTCGTTGACCGGCGTGACCGTGATCACGACCGTCGCGGTCGACGCAGCGAGGTTGGCGTCCAGAATCCGATAGGTGAAGCTGTCGCTGAAATTTTCGCTGCCGTCGTGCGTGTAGCTGAAGGAGCCGTCCGCGCCGAGGGTCAGAACGCCGAAGCTGGGGCCGCTCACGGGCGCCACGTCGACCGACAGCGTATCGTCGGGCAGATCCGCGTCAGTGTCGTTGGCAAGCAGGCTCGCGGCCCCGCCCACCAGCGCCGTGGCCGTCCCGCCTTCGGCCACCTCGATCGCGTCCTCGACGGCCACGGGCGCGTCGGGCAGCGGATTGACGGTGATCGTCGCCGTGGCCACTTGCGAGTCCCCCGTACCGTCGCTGAGCCGGTACGTGAAACCGGCAGAGCCGTGGAAGTCCGCCTCGGGGGCAAAATCGACCGTGTCATCGCTGGGGTCGGCGGGTGTGCCGGCATCGTTGACCAGCGCCGTGCCGCTGGTGCTGTCGACGACGGTGATCCAGAGCGGATCGCCTTCCGTGTCACTGTCGTTGGCCAATACGTCGACGGCCACCGGCGTGTCCTCGTCGGTCGTGGCCGAGTCGTCCACGGCGGTCGGCGGGACGTTCACGGTGATGCTGACCGTCGCAAGCGACGAATCGGTCATGCCGTCGTTGACCCGATAGGTGAAGTCGGCCGCGCCGTGGAACCCCGCCTGGGGCGTGAAGTCCACCGTGTCGTCGGTCGCGTCGGCCGGCGTGCCGGCATCGTTGACCACCGCCGTGCCGTTCGTCGCGCCGATCACGGTGATCCAAAGCGGGTCGCTCTCCCCGTCGCTGTCGTTGGCCAACACGTCGATGTTGACCACCGTGTCCACGTTGGTCACCGCGGCATCATCAACCGCCGTGGGCGGCCCGTTGACGGTAACGGTCACGGTGGCCGTGTTCGAGTCGGCCAGGCCGTCGTTCACCCGGTAGCTGAAGCCGGCCGCTCCAAGAAACCCCGCCTCGGGCGTAAAGTCCACCGTATCGTCGCTGGGATCGGCCGGCGTGCCGGCGTCGTTGACCACCGCCGTGCCGTGCGTACTTGATACAATCGCGATCCAGAGCGGGTCCCCTTCCACGTCGCCGTCGTTGGCCGCGACGTCCACGTTGACTGCGGCGTCTCCGCTGGTGATCACCGCGTCGTCCACCGCAACCGGCGCGTCGTTGACCGCCGCAACCGTGATGGTGACCGTGGCAAGCGGCGAATCGGCCAAGCCGTCGTTGATCCTATAGGTGAAGCTGGCCGTGCCGAAAAAGTCGAGTTGGGGCGTGAAGTCGACCGTATCGTCGCTGGGATCGGCCGGCGTGCCGGCGTCGTTGGCCATCGCCGTGCCGTGCGTCGCGCCAACCACGGTGATCCAAAGCGGGTCGCTCTCCGCGTCGCTGTCGTTGGCCAACACGTCGACATTGACCGCCGTATCCTCGCTCGTGCCCGCCGTATCATCCGCGGCGATCGGCGCCGCATTGACGGTAATGGTCACGGTGGCCGTGTTCGAGTCGGCCAAGCCGTCGTTGAGGCCGTAGGTGAAGCTCGCCGCCCCGAAGAACCCGGCTTCCGGCGTGAAGTCCACCGTATCGTCAGACGGGTCGCCGGGCGTGCCGGCATCGTTGACCACCGCCGTGCCGTGCGTGGCGCTTATCACGGTGATGCCGAGGGGGTCGCTCTCCGCGTCGCTGTCGTTGGCCAGCACATCCACGTTGACCGGTGCGTCCTGGTTCGTGCTGGCCGTGTCGTTCGCCGCCACGGGCACGTCGTTGACCGAGTTGACCGTGACCAGGAACGTGTCGTCGACGAACTCGCCCCTCGTGTCGGTCGCCCTCACGGTGATGTTCGCCGTGCCATGCCGGTTGTCCAGATAGTCGAGCACGAGCGACGTGCCCTGAAGCATCGCGGTCACCACGCTCGGATCGCTGTTGGCCAGCACGGCGTACGCGAGGCTGTCTCCGGAGGGAATGTCGGAATCGCTGAACACGCTCGCCAGATCGATCGTCGTGTCCGCCGCGTCCTCGTCCACGGTCTGGTCCGGGATCGCGGTGGCCACCAACGGCGGATCGTTCGTGATGGTCACCGTGGCGGTAAACCGGTCGTCCGGAACTTCGCCGCAGACGGTGTCCTGATCCTGATCCATGGCCACCCCCGAGAGGTTCAGAATCGCGGGCCCCACCACGAGCGTGTACGTCCCGTTGGCGGTCTGGCTGGAAAAGACGATCGCGTATTGCGTGTCTGTGAGCTTGTTGACCGCCGTCGCGGAAATCGGACCGGAAGGCCCGCTGAGCGTGACCACGTCGTCCAATGTCAACGTGCCGTCCCGGATCGCCTCGTTGAACGTCAGCTCGAAACGATCCAGGGGCCCGAAAACGTCGCCGGAAGAACTCACCCCGGTCACGTAGGGGCCGGCAATCTGATCGCTTATCGTGACCGTGGCCACGCCGGGTGTCCCCACGTCGTAGCCCGACGCCGCGGTCAGCGTCAGCACCACCGTCTCATCCCCTTCCACGATCGTGTCGTCGACCGGCGTGATCGTAATCACCGCGCTGGAGGAGCCGGTCGGGATCGTCACCCAGCCGTCGCCCACGCCGTTGAAGTTGGGCAAACCCGAGTAGTCCGGCTCCATGAAGTAGTCCGCCGTGCCCCCTGCCGAGTAAAACACGGTCAGGGCGTTCGCGGTGCTGCCAGAGCGCGTCACCGTGAACTGGCCCGCCTTCGTGCCGGCTTCAATCGCCGTGGGGTCGGTGGCGGCGACAATCACTTCCGGAAGTCCGTCATTGTCGGCGATGGTCAGGTTGGCTGCCCCGGAAGCACCCACCGTGTAGCTTGGGTCCGCCGAAAGCGCCAGCGCCACCGTCTCATCCCCTTCGGCAACCGCGTCGTCGATCGGCGTGATCGTAATCACCGCGGTCGAGGAGCCCGCCGGGATCGTCACCCAGCCGCTGCCCATGCCATCGAAGTTGGGCAAGCCCGAGTAGTCCGGCTCGATCTCGTAGTCTGCCGTGCCATTGACCCAATAATGCACGTCCAGCGGATTGGCCGTGCTCCCGGTCCGTGTCACGGTGAACTCGCCGGTCGTCGTCCCCGCTTCCGTCGCCGTCCCGTCCGTAGCCACCACGGTCACCTCGGCCAGCCCGTCATTGTCGGCGATGGTCACACTCGCCGTCCCGGGCGTACCCACCGTGTAGCCCGCGTCTGTCGACAGCGTCAGCGTAGCCGTCTCGTCGCTCTCCACCGCGGCATCGTCGATCGGCGTGATCGTAATCAGCGCGCTGGAGGAGCCCGCGCCGATCGTCACCCAGCCGTTGCCCATGCCGTCGAAGTTGGGCAAACCCGAGTAGTCCGGCTCCATATAGAAGTCCGCCGTGCCCCCTGCCGAGTAGTAGACCGTCAGCGCGGCGGCGGTGCTGCC
>CAYZWG010000509.1:2646-3890 GCA_964481605.1 uncultured Planctomycetaceae bacterium | reverse complement strand
GCATCAACATGGAACGCTGCAAGCCCCGGGCACCTTGGGGCGGCGGCGTTTTCTTTTGCGGGCCATGGGCGGCTTCCGCGATGGGGCGCGTGTGGGCGTGGTCGTTCTCAAACCCGTCCCCCACTTCCCACAGGGGACGGCGGGGAGGAGACCCGCACCTCGGCGTTTTCGGCGGGGTCAGCAAGACCCGCGCCGAACACTGGAGTCAGGAGACTCGCGGCGAACGATGCGCCGGCTTGATTCAACGGTATTGACGTTAAAGGGAAGACGGACATGACGAGTCAATATGCGGCCGGTGTATTCGCCGCATTGGGTCTGGTCGTTTGCGCGGCGGGATGTACACGGACGCAATCGACTTCAACGAAGACGGTCGTCGTTTATACGTCCGTGGACGAGGTTTTCGCCGAACCCGTCTGTAGGCAGTTCGAAAAAGACACGGGTATCCACGTCGAATTGCTTCCCGATACGGAGGAGACCAAGAGCACGGGCTTGCTTAATCGTCTGATCGCGGAAAGGGCACGGCCGCGTGCCGACGTGTTCTGGAGCGGCGATCCGATGCGTGCGGCGATTCTCAAGGCGAAAGGCGTGTCGGCAGCGTACCGTTCGCCGGCCGCCGAGGGACTGCCGGTGGAGTTCTCCGACGGGGAACACTATTGGACTTGTTTCTCGGCCCGCGCCCGGGTGATCCTCTACAACAAGAACCTCGTGGCGGACGACCGCAAGCCGACTTCGATTCGCGACCTTGCCGCCGCGCGGTTCAAAGGCAAGGCGTGCATTGCCAATCCGCTCTTCGGCACCACGTCGATGCACGCGGCTGCCCTGTTCCAATCGTTGGGCGATGGCGGCGCGAAGGAGTTCTTTCAGTCACTGGTGGACAACGACGTAAGGATTCTTTCGTCCAACGGCGAGGTCCGCCGCCGCGTGGCCAACGGAGAGTTCGCGATCGGCTTGGTCGACACGGACGACGTGAATGTCGCCATGGAGGAAGGCAAACCGGTCGATTTCGTCTATCCTGACGCCGATGGCCTGGGAACGCTTGTGATACCCAACGCGGCCGTGTTGATCGCCGGCGGCCCGGAGGGCGAGAATGGCAAGAGGTTCATCGACTACTTGCTCGGCGCGGCAACCGAAGCGGCCCTGGCCAGCAGCGAGGCGGCCCAGATGCCGCTTCGCCCGGATGTCGAACTGCCGGACGGTTTTCCGTTTGAGTCCGTGGCACGGCTGAAGGCGATGTCGGTCGATTA
>CAYZWG010000509.1:0-2546 GCA_964481605.1 uncultured Planctomycetaceae bacterium | reverse complement strand
CTGGCTGTCTCCACGCTGGGCCGGGAGTCTGCACGGCCGGTATGGACGGACGCGTTTCGCACGGCCGTGCAGAGCACCTTGTGGCTGGGCGCCGGCGTTTCCATGCTGTCGCTGCTGATCGGTTTGCCGTTGGGGCTGCTGGCCGCGCTGTATCGTTTTCCGGCGAGCCGGTCGCTGGTGTTTTTTCAGGCGTTGCCCTTGCTGCTGCCTTCGTTCCTGCCGTGCATTGGTTGGAGCAACCTGGCCGCCGTGCAAGAGTTGTGGTGGCTGCCCAGGTTGGACGGGCTGGCCGGCTGCGTTTTCGTTTTGGGGCTGCAAATGGTGCCCTTGCCGTTTTTCGCCAGTTGGGCGGCGTGCCGGAACCTGACGGCCTCGCAGATCGACGCCGCGCGACTGCACGGCGGCGAGAAATCCGTGCTCACCCTTTCCGCTGGCGGAGCCGCGCCGGTGGCGATTTTCGCCGCCCTGCTGGGTGGAATCCTCAGCCTCTCCGATCCCGGCGCGCCGCTGATCCTCGGATGTCGGTGCGTGGCCGTTGAAATCCTCACCAGCTTTTCCGCGCTGTTCGACTACCAACTGGCGGGACGGCAATGCTTGCTGTTGGCCGCGTTGGTCCTCTTGCTCGCCGCACCGGTGCTGCTTCTCGGCCTGCGCCGGCTCGCTTCGGCAGTGCTTGCGCGACAAACGCGGCCGGCGATTCCCTATGCTCATCGTGCATTAAGTTGGCTGGCGCCGGCCGGGCTGCTGCTGGTGCTGGCCGTGGGCGTGGTCTTGCCGACGGTGGGACTGTGTTTGCCCGCCGCGCAAAATCCAATGCTCGCGCGGGCGTCGCAAAAGGTCGCCCAGACGGCGAGTCCAACGCTGGTATTTGCCGGTGGAGCGGGCGTTATCGCCGTGGTGCTGGCGACCGTGCTTGCACTGGCGGCTGGCGAAAGCTCTTCTGCCCGACTAACGGCGCTGGCGGTTTTGCTGGCGCTCTTGGCGATGCCGCCGGCCCTGGCGGCGATCGGCGTCTCGCGAGTGGCAACCCGCGGACCGCCGCAACTCGACTGGCTCACCCGAAGCCAACTGACGGTAGCGCTGATTCTGGGATTGCGTTTCTTGCCGGTGGCAACCGTGGCGATGATGCGAGCGGTGGGAAGTCTATCCCCCTCGTGGACCGACGCGGCCCGCGTTCACGGTGTTGCCGCTCCGCGTCTGTTTCTGCGCGTGCTGCTGCCCAACCTCGGTTCCACGATGATTGTCGGTGTGCTGCTGGTGATGGTGCTTGCGGCGGCCGACATCACCACGACGCACCTGCTTCAGCCGCCCGGCGCGCAATCCTTGCCGGTCGCCATCTTCACGGTGATGGCCAACAGCCCGGAAGGATTGGTCGCCTCGCTCTGCTTGCTCTACCTGTTGTGCGTGGTGGTGTTGCTGGCGGCCGCGTCGCAGCTTCCGCGTCTCTTTTCCAGGAGGGCAGCATGACGACCCTGGTAAGCTGTCGAGGGCTGGTGTGTCGACTGGGCGGACGGGTGGTGCTGGACGGCACGGACTTCGACGTTGTCGACAACGAATCCGTGGCTTTGTTGGGTCGTTCCGGTGGCGGCAAATCCACGCTGTTGCGGGTGATCGCCGGCTTGGAAATCATCGAACGGGGCGAGTTGTTGATCGCCGGAAAGCCGGCCACGCGCGACGGCCGCCTGCTGGTTGCACCACATCGGCGCGGCATTGCGATGCTGTTTCAGGATCTGGCCCTTTGGCCGAATCTCACGGTGGCGGGAAATGTCCGCCTGGGTCTTTCCAGCTTGCGGCTTTCCCGCCACGAATCGCAAAAACGCATTGAGCAGTCGCTCGATCTGTGCGATATTTCGGAGCTCGCCGGCCGCCGACCGGGAACGCTTTCCGGCGGCCAACAGCAGCGCGTCGCGCTGGCTCGCGCGCTGGCCATGCAGCCCAAGCTGCTGCTGCTCGACGAACCGCTGGGCGGACTCGATCTGATCAGCAAACAGGCGGTGCTCACGCAAATCGCTCGACTGAAATCACGACTCGGGTTCGCCGTCGTGCTGGTGACGCACGATCCGGTCGAGGTAAAGGGCCTCTGCACTTCGCTGGCCGTGTTGGAAGACGGCCGCATCGCGGAACGCGGCGCCTTGGACGAAATCGCCGCGAATCCGCAATCCGCGCTGGCCAAGGCATTCGTTCGAGCGTCTGGCAACGACCAGAAATGAGTTGCGGTCTCCGCGGGTGGCCCCGATAGCGGGCGGCCCCGATAGCTTTGCTATCGGGGTGCCGCGGGCACAAGAGGCGTAGGACCGGCCGTGCCGGCCGGTTGCCGCATTTCGCAGCGACAGCCACATTTCGGCCGGCACAGCCGGCCCTACGAGGCTGGGCTTCCGCTCGCGCCCGTCGGTGAAGTACGGCCCGGGCGGCTGGAAGATGCCGTTGCGTTGCCAAGCCTTGTCCTCCGGCGTTTGGCCGACCGGCGGGACGCGGGTGTTCTCCAGACTCCGCGATGGTCCGGCATTACGGAATCCTCCGGGGAACGATGTAGACCTCCAGCCAGA
>CAYZWG010000508.1:0-3910 GCA_964481605.1 uncultured Planctomycetaceae bacterium | reverse complement strand
TTCCACGACTACCGGGAGGTCGACGGGCGGGCGGTCTGGGGAACGCTGGAAGTCCGCCACGGCGACGAGACGTTCGCCCGATTCTCCGTGCGGTCGGCCACCTTCGGCAACTCTGCGGCGAATCCCAGCGAGAGGACCCCAGCCCCGTGAAGTGCCCGGTCGATCAGCAACGATGGAAGATGGCGGCGCCGGCGGCCGTGGCCGCCGTGCTGCTGGTGCTGGGCGGTTCCGTGGTGCGGGGCGAGTCGCCCATCCGGCGCACGATCGACCAGGTCCAACCGAAGATCGTCAAGGTCTACGGGGCGGGCGGCTTTCGCGGGCTGGAAGGCTATCAGAGCGGACTGTTGATCTCGGCCGAGGGCCACGTGCTGACCGCCCACAGTGCCGTGCTCGACACGTCGCGGATTCGGGTCACGCTGGGCGACGGGCGGCGTTTCCAGGCGAAGATGCTGGGCGCCGATCCGCGGCTGGAGATCGCCCTGCTGAAGATCGAGGCGACGGGCCTGCCCTACTTCGACCTGGACCGGGCGCCCGCGGCCAAGCCGGGCACCCGCGTGCTGGCCTTCAGCAACTTGTTCGGCATTGCCACCGGCAGGGAGCCGGCCAGCGTGCTGCACGGCAGCATCTCCGTGGTGACGCGGCTGGATGCCCGGCGGGGCACGTTCGACATTCCCTACAACGGCCCGGTTTATCTCTTGGACATGACCACCAACAACCCCGGGGCGGCGGGCGGCGCGCTGGTGGACTACTCGGGCGAGTTGTTGGGGGTGCTGGGCAAGGAGCTGCGCAACCGGCGAAACAACACCTGGATCAATTACGCCCTGCCGGTGGACCGGCTTCGGCCGTCGGTGGAGGCGATTCTCTCGGGCAAGACCCTGGTGCAATCGGCCGACCCGTCCCGCCCCAAGCCGGAGCATCCGCTCACGCTCGAGGCATTGGGCCTGGTGCTGGTTCCCGACGTGGTGGCCCGCACCCCGCCCTACGTCGACCAGGTTCGCCGCGGCTCGCCCGCGGCGGCGGCCGGAGTGCGGCCGGACGACCTGATTGTGTTGTTTGGCGACCGGCTGATTTCCTCCTCGGCGAGTCTGCGAGAAGCGTTTCAGTACACCGACGCCCTGGACCCGGTTCGGCTCACCCTGTTGCGCGGGCAGGAGTTGATCGAAATGGAATTGGAGGCGGCGCGGAAGGAGAACCGAGATGGCAAACAGTAGGCGAGGTCGGCAGACCCGCGCCGAACAGAGATCGCACCTGGTTCCCAAGCTCCAGCGTCGCACCTGGTTCCCAAGCTCCAGCGTCGCATCTGGTTCCCAAGCTCCAGCGTCGCATCTGGTTCCCAAGCTCCAGCTTGGGAACCCTCGCCGGGCGAGCATCGTGGTTTTTTTGCAGGCGGCGCGGCGGGCGGTCCCAAGCTGGAGCTTGGGACCGAGAGGAATGCAGGCGGTGCGGCGGGCGGTCCCAAGCTGGAGCTTGGGACCGAGAGGGAAAATGGGACCAAGATGGGAGCCGGACCGAGATGGCAAGCGCCTGGGCGTGCTCGCCGTGCTGGTGCTGACGTTCGTTCTCGCACTGCCGTCGCCGGCGGCTCGTCGGTCGGCGGCCGCCGAGTTGGACGCGAAGGAGCAGCAGGCGTTTCAGGCGGCGGTGGAGCGGGTCGGCCCCAGCGTGGTGCGGATCGAGACCGTGGGCGGCCGCCGGCGTATCGGCCGCTACCTGGTGGGCACGGGCGCCACCAGCGGTCTGATTGTCGACTCCCAGGGATTCGTGATCTCCAGTTCCTTCAGCTTTCTGCACGATCCGGCCACCGTGTTGGTGCATCTGGCCGACGGCACGCGGAAACCGGCCCGGATCGTGGCCACCGACCACACCCGCAAGCTGACCCTGCTGAAGATCGAGCCCGAGGCCCCGCTGCCGGTGCCCCCGTTTGCCGCCGCCGGCGAGGTTCGGGTGGGACAGTGGGCGATTGCCGTGGGCCGGGCGTTCGAGGTCGACCGGCCCAATTCCGCCGTGGGGATCATCAGCGCGGTGGATCGCATCTGGGGTAAAGCCATCCAGACCGACGCCGCCGTCTCGCCCAACAATTACGGTGGTCCCCTGGTGGACGTGCGAGGCCGCGTGGTGGGCCTGCTGGTGCCTATGTCGCCGCAGTCGGACGACGAGCTGGCCGGGGTGGAGTGGTACGACTCGGGGATCGGGTTCGCGGTGCCCTCGGACGACCTGTTGGGGATCGTTGCCCGGCTCAAGCAAGGCAAGGACCTTCGGCCGGGCCTGTTGGGAATCACTTTCTCGCCGGGCAGCGTGCTGCTTTTGCCGGCGCGGATTCGATCCGTGCGTCCCAACTCGCCCGCCTACCAAGCAAAGCTGCAAGCGGGAGACGTGGTGGTGGAAATGGCCGGCCATCCCACGGCCCGGGCGGCCGACCTGAAGCTGCGGATCGCCCGGCACTATGCCGGGGATACGGTCCGGCTGGCCTGGATGAGGGAGAGGAAGCGGCTGGAGGGAGAGGTGACACTGGCGGCCGAAATTGCTCCCTACGGGCATCCTTTCCTGGGCATTTTACCCCGGCGACCGCTGGTGGGCGAAGCTGCCCACGGGCCCGCGGGCGTGGACGACAAGCTCGGCGCGGGTCTCCCGACCCCGCCGCGGGAAACTGCCCCCGGGCCCACGGGCGTGGGGGTGCGATACGTGTTTGCGGACAGTCCCGCGGCCACCGCGGGAGTGCGCCAGGGCGATCGCCTGGTGAAGCTCGATGGGCAACCGGTTGTCGACGTGAAGAGGGCGCTGGCCGTGCTGGGCGAGCACCAGCCGGGCGACGCGGTGAAGATCGCCGTGGCCCGGGGCGACAAGACGGTTGAGCTGACGGCGACGCTGGCCGCGCAGCCCGAAGCGGTGCCGCCCGACGCCCTGCCTGCCGCCCATGATGCCCCGGCCGGCGAGCCGGCGCCGGCGCCGCGGCCGGGGGTGAGGCGGCTGGAGATTCCGGACCGTGCCAACGAAATCTGGGTTGATGTCCCCAAGACCTACGATCGGCGTATTCCCCACGGCCTGGTGGTTTGGCTTCCGCCGCCGGGAGAGTTCGACCACCAGGGCTTTTTCGACGATTTTCGGGCTGCCGGCGAGGGAAGCGAATTGTTGCTGGCCGTGGTCCGCTCGTCCCGGCCGAGCAAGTGGCTTGTGGGCGAGGCATCCCTGGTGCAACAGGTGCTGGATCAACTCCGCCAGAGCTACGCGATCGATCCGGCGCGGGTCGTGGTCGGTGGACAACAGGGCGGCGGTACGTTAGCCTATCGAGTGGCGTTCGCGGGGCGCGAGGTGGTGCGGGCCGTGGCGGCAGTGGAGGCCCCCGCCCTGGCGAGGCCGCCGGAGAACGAGCCGCCCTATCGGCTGGCCTTTTTCGTGGGCAAGAGCGACGGCTCGGACGTGGCCGATCGGATCGATGCGAACGTGAGCCTGTTTCGCCGGATGAAGTATCCGGTGACGATTTGCCCGCTGGGCAAAACGTTCCGCCCGTTGGACCGCGGCGAATTGCTCCTACTGGCCCGCTGGATCGACACGCTCGACCGGATTTAGTTTTTCCGGCGGGCCGTCTTGGAGCGAGACCTCGAATGCGACGTCACCTGCTGGGAATCACGGCCATCGTCCTGCTCTTGGGAGCGCTGGCTTTCTTGATTTGGCCGCCGCAATCGGAGATGGCCGCTGGTCTTCAGTCCGCGTGTTCCCGGGTGGGGGCGCTGTCGGCCGTGCTGTGGCTCGCCTGGCACGAAGTGCAGCGGCTGCCGGCCTGGCTGTTGGGGGTGATTCCCTTGTTGTTGGCGGTGTTGGCGTTTCGGCCGAAATGGTTCCTCATCGCCGTTCCCATCGTCATCGCCCTGGCCGTTCTCAGCCCCCGCACGCCGGCGCGAAAGTAGCCCGT
>CAYZWG010000507.1:0-3913 GCA_964481605.1 uncultured Planctomycetaceae bacterium | reverse complement strand
CTTTTCCTGATGGCCGTGCTGGTCGAGGGCGGGCTGCTGCTATTGGCCGTGGCCGGGGGATGGCTGCTCGGCCTTCAGCCGGTCGACCTGATCCAGTGGCGGTGGCAGGCCGCGGCCCTGGGGGCCCTGGTCAGCCTCCCCCTGGTGCTGTTGCTGATCGCCAGCCAATGGGTGCCGCTGGCGCCGCTGGAGAACCTCGTCCGGGTGATCGATGAACTGCTGGTGCCGATGTTTCGGCACTCCACCGTTGCCGAATTGGCCGTGATCTCGCTGTTGGCCGGGCTGGGCGAGGAGTTGCTCTTCCGCGGACTGATCCAGGAAGGCTTGAGCCGCTGGTGGGGCGGGACGCTGGGACCCTACAGCGCGCTGCTGGTCGCCTCCCTCCTGTTCGGCGCCCTCCACTGCATCACGCCGACCTACGCGATGCTGGCCACGGCGATCGGCCTGCTCTTGGGTGGGCTCTGGATGGGAACGGGCAACCTCCTGGTGCCGATCTCGACGCACGCGGTGTACGATTTTCTCGCCCTGGTCTGGATGGTCCGCCTGCGCAAGCGTTCGGCTTGATTCAACGGCGCCTCCGTCTACCCCCCGAGCTTTGCCAGCCAGACCGTGATTCCGATCAGGGCGAAGCAGACCAGGAAACAGACGACGAAGCCCAAGACGTCGCTGAACTTGGGACGCTGAAACTCCAACCCCAGCACGCCCGTCAGCCGCTTCTGGTCGAAGCGATCCGGTTGGGCGTACGACTTGTCCAACTCCCGCCGATCGAGGGCCGGGTTGGGATCCACCGGGGTCTTCATCTTCACGTAGAAACGGTCCAGCTCTTTCTTCTTCACCCTCGGCGTGATCAGGCTGAGGAGAATCATCACCACGAAGGGCAGCACCACCCGGGTGGGCAGCCGGAGTGTCTCCAGGGCGGCGTTCGACATTTTCGCCAGCTCCACCCCGGCCAGATCATAGAGCAGGAAGTCGACGCGGAAGCGGCCCTTGCCTCGCAGGCGGCACTGGTAGGCCTTGCGAGTGATTTTGACGTTGTCGTCTTGCCCGTCGGTCCGGTGGTTGGGCACCTCGACGAACTTCTCGCCGTCGACCGCCTCGACCCCGCCGGTCCAGAAGATCGCCTTGCCGCCGCTGGTGAATCGCTGCTGTGTGGGGTCACCCAACTCCAGCCGCTTCGGACACGGGCCGAGCGCCTCGGCGGCGGCCGCTTGCTGCTCCGGACTGAGCGGCCCGGGCTGGGGACGACTCCGCCGCCAACGCCGAAATTGCTCTTCCCAGAGGGCCAACTCCGCCTTGCGGAGGGCAACCTGTTTCCTACCGGCGGCGATTTTGGCCCCCGGCTCCAACGGATCGTCGACCATCTGCCCGCGCTCGACCAGCTCCGGTCGAGGACCGATCACCTCGGCGGCCGCTTGCCGGGCGGTCCACTCGGCCGCCCGGCGTTGCCAAAGCTCGATCTCCGCCTGGCGGCGCTCCACGTCCGACTGCACGGCCCGACGCGAAACGACCGTGGTGACGATCTCGTTGGCCACCGCGTAGCGGGGGTTGTCCACCAGTTTGGGCAGATACTTGGGCAGCAGCCAGGGCACGAGGAAGAAGGCCGAAAGGGAAAACAGCACCGTCCCCCAGGCGGCCCATTTCGTCGCCCGCCGCCAGAACATGCCGATCCAAAACAGCGCCGCGAACAGGATCGGCATTTCCCAGGCGATCTTGAGTTGCTCCAGCACGTTCATGTAGCGGATGGAGACGATCACACCGCCCACGATCACCGCCGCGCTAATGATCCGACCCAAGAGGACATAGGTTCGCTCGCTGGCCTCCGAGTCGATGTAGGCGGCGTAGAAGTTGCGCACCACCAGGGCCGAGACGATCAGCATGTAAGCGCTGGCCGAACTCATCAAGGCGGCCATCAGGCAGGCCAGCATCAGCCCCACCAGCCCCAGGTTGTATGGCCCCAGGATTTCCCTCGCGGCGATCCCCCAGGTCCGGTCCGGGTCTTCGGCGATTTCCAGGTTGCCGGCCATGTAGGCCAGCACGATCAGAATGGTAATACACCAGCCGATGGTACAGAAACGCTTGAGGAAGTTGCCCACCACGAGTCCCACCCGGGCGGAATTTTCCGTCTTGGCCGAGCCGCCCCCGGTGACCGCCATGTGGGGGTGGACCACCACGGCCACCAGGTTGAGCACGGTGATGGCGATGATGTAGTAAAGGGGAAACTCGCCGCCCAGCGGACTCTTGACGATTTCGAAGAACTCCTCCGGCACCCGCTCGTGCATGATGCGAAAGCCGTCCATGGTGGCGATCGAAGCCGGCTCGACGCCCTGGATGGCGGCCTCCTTGTCGGCCAGGGCCCTCAGCCCCATGGGGATCAAGAGGACCGACAAGAGAATAATGAAGATGCCCTGGATCACGTCGGTCCAATAGGCCGCCCGCAGTCCGCCCGCCACGCCGTAGAGCAACACGATCGCGGCACACAGGTAGACCAGCATATCGGCCACGGGCATGGTGTGGCCCAGCACCAGCACCTGGCCGTCCTGGACAAAACTCGCATCGGCCAACAGCGGCGCGCCGACCTTGCCGATGGCCGTAAACCCCAGTGCCAGGTAGACGGCGTAGAAAGCGATCGCAAACAGCGTGAAGGCCGCCCCCAGGCCCTTGCTCTGATAACGCTCGACGAACCAGTCGGCCATGGTGGTGTGTCGCATCCGCCGATACCAGACCGCCGAGAACCAGTAGAAGGGCGTGACGAACAGCCACAGCAGCACGCTCCAGATGCCGCTCAGACCGCTGGTGAAGGTGGTGCGGCCCACGGTCACCGGATCGTGGCTCCCCGTGCCGGCGCCGAAGGCGGCAAAGGCCTGGAACAGCTTGCCGAAGGTGCGGCTGCCGAGAAAGAAATCCTCCTGCTTCTTGACCGCCAGCATCGAGAGGATGCCGATGCCGAGCATGACGAGGAAATAGACGGCCAGAACAATGTAGTCGAGTGCGTGCACGGGCGAGCACCTTCTGTGTGCAAAGGAGAATCCCCACCGGGCTGCCCCGGTGGGCTGCGGGTTGGACAACTACCGAATCCCCACCGGGCCTGCCCCGGTGGGCTGCGGGTTTGACAACTACGGCGGGGTCAGGAGACCCGCGCCGAGCGGGCGAGGGAGACCCACGCCAAACGAATCCCCACCGGGCCTGTCCCGGTGGTGCCGATCTTTGCCCCCCAAGAGAGGCCCACTCGTATCGTAATTGGCCACCCACGGCCGCTCAACCCGTTGGTGGGGAAAATACGGCCCCCGGCGGCCGGTTGAGCGGATGGCAGCGGTCGCGTAAGCGTGCCGGCATAGGCTAAATCTCTGGCCTGGTGCGGGCCGAAGTCATGGATAGCCGGCAGTGTTCCCGGGGGATACGGCCGGCACAACGGCTCGGACGCCCCCCGTGGATATCCCCCTTTTCCTCCCTCGATACGAACTGGCGCCCGCATGAGCGAAGAGAAAACACGGCCGAGAATCCTGGTTGTCGACGACGAATCCGAGGTGCTGGAGAACGTCGCCACGGTGCTCTCCCAGGCACGCTACGAGTGTGATTGCTGCACCACGGCGGAACAGGCGATGGCCACCGCCGCTGCCGCCACTCCCGACCTGATTATCTCGGACATCAACCTGGGCGGCCACAGCGGGCTGGAGATGTGCGAAGAGATCAAACGGCAAGAACCCCTCCGGGACGTTCCCGTGATGTTCCTCTCCGGCGCACAAATCCCCGACATCATTCGTCGCAGCCACGACGTGGGCGGAACCTACTACCTTCGCAAACCGTTCGATCCGGGCGTGCTGCTGGAACTGGTCGACAAGGCATTGTGGATGCCGCACCTGGTCCAGCGCCACCTTCACCAGCGCGAGATGGCCGTGGCCAAGACATAGCGGCC
>CAYZWG010000506.1:0-3914 GCA_964481605.1 uncultured Planctomycetaceae bacterium | reverse complement strand
ATCGCAAATCGCTTCCGGAAAACTGATGTAGACCCGAAAGACTTCATTACCTAATATCCTACTCTGGCGAATACGTGTCTTGCGAATGGGCGTGAGTGGATCATTGCGACCAACGACCATCGGGACCGTGCGCTGACACCTTCTCTCAGTTCGACGGGAATATCATGGCAGATATCGTTCTTCTCCGGCCCGCCCCAAGCCCCTATCGGGAAATCGATTCGATTCCTTGGGGCATTGTGTATGTCGGTGGTGTATGTCGGGAGCATGGCTACGATGTCAAGATCATCGATCAATTGGCCGAGGACGACTGGCGCGAAGCCCTCGCCGAGAGCCTCGCATCCGCTCCGATCTGCGTGGGCATCTCGTCGATCACAGGCTACCAGATTGCGGCAGGGCTGGAGATGGCAAGGCGGGTCAGGGAACTTGCCCCCGGAGTGCCTCTTGTCTGGGGTGGAGTGCATCCGAGCATTCTGCCCGCCCAGACTCTGGCCCACGAACTGGTGGATATTGTCGTGCGGGGAGAGGGCGAAGTCACCTTCCTGGAGGTCGTGCGGGCACTCGAATCGAAAAAGGGCCTTGGGGGGATACGCGGAGCTTGGTACAAATCCAAGGGACGGGTATGCGGTAACGATGATCGCGAATTCATGGACTTGAGCCGTTATCCCAGGGCATGGCGTTCGCTGATTGACCCCGCGCAGTACATCCGCCCAATCCCCGCAATCCAGGCAAAACGGGCATTCGAACTATGCACCAGCCGGGGCTGTCCCTGCCGCTGCACTTTCTGTTACAACAATATCTACAACAACCGGTGGCGTTCCCGAGATGTGGACAGCATCCTCTCCGACCTTAAGGAACTTCGTACGCAACACCACATCGACTGGATCGACTGGCGCGAGGACAACTTCTTCCACGACAAGGGCCGGGTCGAGATCCTCTGCCGCGAGATGATCCGCAATGGGTTGGAGACCCCTTGGAGTGCAAACTGCCGCGTTGATCGGTTCATACGCTTCAAACCGAAACTGATGGACCTGTTGGTTCAGTCCGGCTGTCGCAGCATAAGTCTCGGGGCCGAATCGGGCAGCACGAGGATGCTGAAACTGCTGGCCAAGGGAATCTCCCCCTCCCAGATTCTCGATTCGGCCAAGAATCTGAAGAACTACGGACTAGGTGGCTATTACCAGTTCATGGCCGGTTTTCCCACGGAGAGCAGGGCCGAGGTCCTGGAAACCGTCCGACTGATCGAGGAAATTCTGCGGGTGCTCCCCGAGGCGCGGTTCCAGGGCCCCTCACTCTACACACCTTACCCGGGAACGCCTCTCTTCGAAGAGTGCGTCAAGCACGGTTTCGTTGCCCCCGACCGCCTCGAGGGATGGAGCAAACTTGAGTGGGACCGCGCCCATTTGCCTTGGCTTGCGCGGCGCGACAGGCGCTTCCTCCGGCGCGTTCGCTACACGGTAAGTCCGGTCAACAAATTCGGTCCTCCGCTGAATCGCTATTTCCACGCCAAACTGGCCGTGCTGAGCCGAACCGGCACTCCACTGCCCTGCCCCGAGTTGCTGGCCTACAACCTTCTGACCACGATCAAGCGCCGTCGAAGCGCGGTCGTCCGAAGAGAATTGGATGGCGAGCGAGTCGGGCGTGTAAGGCCCATCTCCTCCCAGGCACCGGTCGCCAAGCGGACACGCGAAAGATCGAGCCGTCCCGCGGCTTAGTTGGCTGGTGTCCAGGACTGCTCCCGCGGGCAGCTCCGATAGCTCTACTATCGGCGTGCCGCGGTCCTTCACGGCTCAGCGGGAGCTTCGCCCTCCCGATCCCCCCGGACCTGGAATCGCACCCGGCAGCCGTCCACGTGCAGCCCGATCCGCCCACCCGACCGGCTGGTGTGAACCGTGGTTCCGGCCACCGCCAGCAGCCACTCTTGGCCCCGGCGGGTCGCCGAGACCGCCACCCGGCCGCCGCCAAGCTCGACCTTGCGCCGGGCCACGTCGCTCCATCCCCGGCCGGTCCGCCGCACCACCCGCACCAGGCCGTCGTCACGAATCTGCAAGAGGCGAAAATCGCTGGGCGACCGAAACCCGAACACCAACCCGGCCTTCCAAACGCGTTGCCGCGGCTCGAGTTCCACCCGCAGCACGGGCGGCGTTTCCTTCAACAGGGCCAACCCCACCGTCTTGGAGTTGCCCTCCAGGGCGTCGCCTACCTGCTGCCAGGCGGTCCACACGACCTCCCACGGCTGCTGGTGGGCCGCGATCCAGCGGGCCAACTCGCCGGCCAGCTCCGCGGTCGCCGGACCGAACGACCGGTGAAACGCCGCCAGGCTGTCCTCTCCGCGATCGAGCCGCCCGGCCAACTGCCGGAACTCGACCGGGTGGCGGTCGAGGAGAAAGTGGACCAGGGCCCAGTCGAGCGGCCGTGAGACCGGCTTTCGCCCGGCCAGAATCGCCTCCAGGTCGCCGCCGGCCGCTCGAAAATCATCTCTCGCCCGGGCCGGATAGTCCTCCAGGCTGATCGCCGGAACAACACCGCAGACGAGCGTCCGCCCGTCGTAGTCGTGCATGGCAAAGTATTCGGCCAGGCCCTCGGTGTACCATTCGGCCGGCGGAGATCGGTTGCCGGTGGCCACCAGGTAGTGGAACTGATGCACGGCCTCGTGCAGCAGCAACTGCCGGGTGTAATACTCCGAGGGCTGGGGAAACAGGTACACGGTTCGCGTGGCGGGGGCATAGTAGCCACCGCCGCCGGCCGGGGGCTGCCCGTCGTCGATCAGCGCGCGTCGATACGCCTCGGCGTCGGGCAGGATCCTCACGCGCAGCCGCTGGTGCGGGGCCCGGCCGAAATAGGCTTCAAGCCGCGGGTGGAGTGCTTCCAGCAAGTCGCCCCAGGGGGCGGCCGGGGCGCCCTCGGACCGAACATCGTAGTGCGCCGTGGCCAGGGTCTGGCCGCCGCCGCCGAGCACGCCCAGCAGTCCCCACAGCAAAAGGTTCATCGAGCAGCAATCCCAGGGCATTGCGACACCCCGCCTCCGCGCGTGTTGTCCGCCGGCCGACACCTCAGCCGGCGAGAATCCTCCTCGCCAGCAAGACGATCGCCAGCAGAACGATTCCGCCGAGCCATTTTTCCATCGTTCCGGCCGACAGCCGCGAGGCCCCCACGTACGATCCCAGCGTTCCGCCGGCCACCACCGCCAGCACGAGAGGGAGGAATTCACGCAGGTCGACCGCATGATACTGAAACCGGGCAATCAACCCGGTGAGTGAATTGATCCAAATGAAGATTGCCCCGCAGGCGGCAGCCTCCTTTCCCGATCCCAGGCCCAGCACGACGATCAAGGGAACGAGGTAGATTCCGCCTCCGATTCCCACGATCCCGGCGACCAACCCCAGCACCGACCCCACCGCCAGCGAAAGGACAACCTGGCCCGGCCGTTTCAAATTCAGCCGCAGGGCGCTCTCGGTCCACAAGTAGATTCGCGCGGCAACCAGCAGCAGCGAGGCCAGCAGGATCCAGTAGAATGCCCGCCTGGGCATCGCCAGGGAACCGCCCACGTAGGACATCGGCACGGAAGCAACGAGAAACGGCAGGATCAGCCGGGGGCGTGCATGTCCCTGGCGAATGAAATTCAGGCTCCCCACCGACGTCACCAGCAGATTGAGCGTGAGGGAGATGGCCGGAATGGCCACGTGGCCGACGCCGAATATCGCCATCAAGGCGGTGTAGGAAGAGCCGCCGCCAAGGCCCACGGCGGAATAGGCGAACGCGACCACGACGAATATCGCCGCCAGTGCCCATAGTGGGATGGTCAGTTCTTCCATTCGACTCCCTCATTGGTCGGCCAGCCGCCGCTCTTCTCGCCACCATTCTAACCGCAAAACGGCTGAATGGAGCCAGGTAGGCCGGATCGCGATCCGGCGGGT
>CAYZWG010000505.1:0-3927 GCA_964481605.1 uncultured Planctomycetaceae bacterium | reverse complement strand
CTTGCTCATTCGCCCGGCGTTTCGCAGACCGGAAACCACCAGGGCGTAGCACGCCACCCGGGCACCCCAATCGTTGTCCAACGCCAAGTACGGCCCCGCCAGCAGCTTTGCCCGCGGTCCCAGGGACTGCTTCACTGCCGTGCGAAGCAGACTGGCCCCGGCGGAAAAGGCCAGGGGGGAAATCGCGGCTACCCGGGTGAGCCGTTCTTCCTGCTTCTCGTTCAGCGTACGCCGATAGAGGATGGCGGCCTGGCCGCTGTGCCGTCGAACGACGCGCAATGCAAAGGATGCCTGGCGAACCTTCACTTCGAGTCTTCCTCCGGTTTCTCAAAGATCGCCGTGACGGTGACGGTCTCCGGTGCCGACCGGCGCGACCGTTGCAGCAAGTCGGCCATGTCCGCACGGCCCTCTTTCCCGAACGACAGCTTCATGTCCGTTTCGTACACCCCGCCGTCGGCTAGACTGTTGAACACCGTCTGGGCAATGGCCAGCGGCCGGGCCGGGTGGTTGGGTTTGAGATGATTGGCCTGGAAGTTCATGTTGCCACCGTCCTTGAGGCTCCCGCCGGCGGAGACGTCGACCGTGATCTGGTCGGGGCCGAGCGGCTGGGCCAGGTTCAACAAGGCGGCGGTGTCGGCCGGTGTCTCGGCGATGAAATGCAACTCGACCAGCGGGCGCTTTGCGGCATACTCGACGAGCTGCTCCCAGCCGGTTGCGGTAACCCGCCCTGACGGCGGCGGAGGCGGCGGGGGTGGAGGCGGGGGACCGCCTGGTCCAGGGCCGCCGCCCTCGCCACCCGGCGGCTTGGCCTCGTCCTCTTTCAACCACGCCCGAGCGGGTTCCGAGTCGGCCAGTGCCACACAAACCGAGTCGTCCAAAGGAAAGGTCGTCAGCATATCAGCCACTCGGCGACGCTGGCCCTCGGGCCCCTCGACTCGCCCCTTGTTGTCGTATGCCCGACCGTCTTCAGTACGCACAGCGAGCTTACCTGCTTGAACCGCCTTGAGGATAGTCTGGCGAACGATACTGCCATCGGGGATCAGCCGCAGCCCGGGGGCAGCGAGAAATCGCTCATGGACGGCCTTGGCGGTATAGACCTCTGGTTGCTCCACCAGTGGGGTGGTCCCGGGCAGGACATTCTTGATGAAGCGGTCCGTGTCGATGGAATCACCCGGCTGGTAGATCAAGTTGTTGTCGTCGAGGAACTTTCTCAGGTTGGTCTGGCCTTTGGTCTTCTGGAGGGCCTCTTCGTCGGCCACCAGATAGCGTTCGTCCAGCGTCTTGACGGCGCCGCCGGGGAGAACAACCCGGTCAAACGCCCGGCGTGTTTGGATGGCAAATTCCCTCGTCAGGTTGGGAAGGATCTTCTTGAGTTGCTCGCGCACCAGCCGACCGGATTCCCCCGACTTGTGCTCACGCTGGATGCCCTCGGCAGACAACAGGCGTTGGGCACGCTCGATTGCGTTGTTCAGCGCGGACGGCGTGGCCGTCACTGCGAAGATGGCGTTCTGAAACCCCCGCGGCATGGGGGCAGCAGGATCGCTGTTGTCCGCGTAGGCACACACGGCCTTCGCCAATTCCTCGGTTTCGCAAAGGGCGAGCTGCAACGAAGCCGACTCGGAGACCTGCTTCGCGGACGTGGGCCAGGCGGCCGGTTTGAAGTTGATCCCCTGAAAATAACTTTGGGCCTCGGACAGGACCCGGCTGCGGGCGTCCTCAAGCGGGACATCCGACATGCGTTCCTCAATCTGCTTGAGCACGTTCGGCTGGTATCGGAACTGACAGCCGCGGCCGCTGGCCGTGGGGTAGGTGTGCCAGCAGACGCCCATCAGATGGTCCATCGCCTCGGCCGGCTCGGGCCCCGCTTCGTCGGGCTGGAGCACGGCCAGGGTCAGGTTGGCGGGGTCCATGCCGCTATTGGAGTCCATGGGAATGCTCTCCAACAACAAGGCCGAAGCGACCCGACAGTGGAGCCCGCGATCGGCACCGCCGTCAAGCTCGCCCGCGTGCCCTTCGATGTCGGCCGCGATAGCCGCTCTGAATTCACGGCGATCCAGCCGGTCCAGCAAGTCCGCCTGGATTCGGGGGCTGGTCCAGTTGATGTTCCCGGCAGTGACCAGTTCAATGTCTCGCCCCGCTTCTGTCACATCGCGAAGAATTCGTGCAAAAAGCCGAAGGACGCCGCGGCTCTTCTGGAAATCCTGCAACGCGCCCAGGCGGTTGCGGGCAGTGTCGAGTAGCCGCGGGTGGAACGGGTAGCACTGCACAATCCGCTTGGCGTAAGCGGTGGTGGCGGCACTGGCCGGCAGTGCGCCGGGCGATTCCTGGGAAACCCGCTCGTAGAGGCTGTGGTACGTCGCCGAGGCGGATTGCGCGGCGGAAGAGTCGATCCGCTCAAACAAGCGGCGGCAGATAACCTGGGCCGACTCTTCACCGATGGGGTCGAAATCGGTCACCTTTCGCCCGTAGATGTCGTCCAGCTTGGCGGCCGCTGCCGGCAGCGCCGCTTCCAGCGCCGCGGCCTGGGCGGCATAGGCCACTTGTCCGGCCGGGTCGGTCACGATCAAGACCGTCTGCGGTCGTTTGCTGACTTCCGAGGTCAGCGAGTTGAGAAAGCCCAGCAAGTTGCCTTGCCCACGATCCGACAACTTCGCCATGTAGATAACCAACTCATCGAGCAGGATCAGTACGGGCCCTTGGGGGAACGCCGTGCTGATCTGCGAATCGCTCGGAGAGGCTTCCCGATCGTCGGCCTTGCCCAGGGCTTTGAGCGTCTTTTCGCCACCGAGTTGGTAAAATATCTCTCCCCACAGGCTGTGGACCTTCACTTTCCCGTGCCTTGCAAACTCGGGGACGCCCGCCTTACTCGCGTCCACGGCGACGGCCTTGACCGAATCCGGACGGCCCGCCGCAGGCAACAGCTCGGTGCCCAAAGACGGGTCCTCGATGTTGTTTGCCAAGTGCCACAGGGCCATCAGCGTGTGGGTCTTGCCGCCGCCAAACCCGGTGCTGAGACGGATGGTGCTGCCGCCCTCCTTGGTGGTTGCCAAACGCTCGAAGACGGCCTGCACGATCTTGCAGAGTTGCCTTGCCGGATGCGTGTTTTGGAAGAACGTCTTGGCGTCGCCGTACACTTTTGGAGCCTTCCCGGCGATCAGATCCCCGAAATCGGCAGCAAAAATGGCGTCGTCAAGGTCGCCCTTGAGAACCTCTTTACGCGGTTTGCAGGCGGATAGCAGTCCCATGTCGACCTCCAGTCCCACCGGGGGGGAGCTAGCTATAAGAGCCTTCCCAGGCGCTATTTAGCTCGCGTCAGGACCACCAAGTTACCAATATCATCGTTTCCGTGCCAGCATCTCGGACATCGCCGAGGCGGCAAATGGCTTCTGGGCCGGTGGAAATGCCGGTTAGGTGGGCCGGGCGAGAAGGTTCTACGCGGTACCTCCCCCCGAACGGTCATTGCGATTGCGGTCCGTTCACCGATCGAGTCTGGGGGCGTGGTCCTGGCCGGACTGCATGGCGAGGTAGGCGCCGATGGCCTCACCCACGGGCTTGGTCTAATGCGGCCACGACAGTGTCGATGATTCGGTCTGTGGCGAACTCGGCAGCAGCGGCCATGCGGACGGCCTGGCGGTCCATCTCTTGGGACTACCGACTGGCGGCAAGATATGCTGCAAGTGCGACCTCGTCATCTTCGTTGCCGACGCGCGGGCACGGCGATCGCTTGGAGTTGAGAGACGAGAGTCCAGGGCTCTCCACTCTGGACTCCCCATCAGATGCTCTTGAGCCGGAAGCGGAGGAGGATTACTTGGCCGACGGTGGGGGTTAGCTCGTAGACTACCAGGTAAGTTTGGCCTGCGATCGCAAAGGCTGGTTGGGCCGAGACGTCCAGCACGTGGCGGAAGTTGTAGCCGGTCGCATCGACTG
>CAYZWG010000504.1:0-3943 GCA_964481605.1 uncultured Planctomycetaceae bacterium | reverse complement strand
GTAGATACTCCTGCCCATACTGCGAAGCCACCAGCTCCCGAGCCGCCTCCACGGCCGACGCCGCCAGGCTGGTCGAGTCGGTTCGCATGTAAGTGATATGACCGTTTTCGTACAGGCTCTGGGCCACCTGCATCGTGGTCCGGGCGGTGAACCCATGCTTGCGGTTGGCCTCCTGCTGCAGCGTGCTGGTGGTAAACGGCGGATAGGGCCGCGAGGTGTAGGGCTTGTGCTCCACGCCGGCCACCCGGCTCTGGCCACGGCGAACCCGCTCCAGCAACTCCAACGCCTGCTCTTGCTTGAGAAGCAAGAGCGAAGCGTCCTTCAATTGACCCGTGGCCGGATCAAAATCGCGACTGCCCGGAATCCTCCTCCCTTGGACCGAAATCAGCGTGGCCTGGAAGGTCTCCCCCGTCTGCCGCGCGAACGTCCCCAGCAGGTCCCAGTAGGTGGCCGCCACAAACGCCATGCGGGCTCGCTCCCGCTGGACGATCAACCGAACCGCCACGCTCTGCACGCGCCCCGCCGACAGCTTGGGACGCACCTTGCGCCACAGCAGCGGGGAGACCTCGTAGCCGTACAGCCGGTCGATAATCCGGCGAGCCTCCTGGGCCCGAACCAGGGCCTCGTCGATCTGGCGAGGATGGGCCAGGGCCGCCAGAATCGCCTCCTTGGTGATCTCGTGAAACACCAACCGGTGTACCGGAATCTTGGGGTTGAGAATCTGGCAGAGGTGCCAACTGATGGCTTCCCCTTCGCGATCCTCGTCGGTGGCCAGGTAGAGCTCCTTGGCCCCCTTGAGCAGGCTCTTGAGTTTCCTCACCTGCTTCGTCTTCCCCTTGGGGATGACATAAACCGGGCGGAACTCCTCGTGAACGTTCACCCCCAGGTAGGCCCAGTCCTCGCCTTTGTACTTCTCCGGCACCTCCTTGGCCCCCTGAGGGAGGTCGCGGACGTGGCCAATACTTGCCTCAATCGTGTAACCGGAACCCAGAAACCGGCTGATCGTCCTGGCCTTGGCGGGCGACTCGACAATCACCAGCGACGTGCCGTGTTGGGTGGATGCTTTCTTGGCCATACCTGCTTGGGCCTAACTAATTTGGGTGGTGTGAGGTGAATGACGGCGTCCGCGCCAGCGGGCAGCAGCGCCCCCATCTCTGATTCGGCCCGCAGCCGGCGAGACTTGCCGGTTTCGCCGACCAACGGGCCCCATCGCTTCTCTCGACGATATTATGTTTCGCCCCATCCGCACAACCGGTCCGGGCATTTGGGATTGCATTTGCCACGGTGGAATTTAGAATTGCCGGATTCGGGGCCGGCCGAGAGCGATCCCCATTAGTACGGCTTCGCCCGGCTTGTCAAGGCGAGTTTTCGGGCGGTACCCCCCTGAAGAAGGAAAAGCAGCATGGCGAGTCCATTCAAAATCTTTCGCAAAAACCAGAAAATGGCGCTGGCCATTCTCACCATTATCGCCATGGGGGGGTTTATCGTCTTGCCGACCGTGCTGCAGACGATGGGAGGCCGCGGCGGCCCACGCAACCAAACCGTGGTGACCACGCGGGCCTACGGAGACCTCGATCAGCGAGCCCTCTACAACTTGCGGGAGAAGCGGCAGCGAGTGCTCCGATTTCTCGACCTGGTGGGACGGCAGGTCGCCGCCAGCGGCGGCCGGGGTCAGGTCGTCGCGGCCATTCAGCGACGCCTCGGCACGGCTAGCAACGAGAGGCTCGTGCAGACTTGGCTGATGGCCAACCGGGCCACGGACCTGGGCCTGGTGGTCGACGATGCCGCCGTCAACACGTTCCTATCCGACCTGTTCGAGGGGCACGGAAGCGCCCAGGCCGTCACCACGATCCTCGATCGGATGGGGATGTCCGAAGCACGGCTGTTCGACTTGCTCCGCTTTGAACTGCTGGCCATGCGATTCCAGGACATTTTTCAGGTGAGCATGGTGGCAACCCCTCCGGGGCAGCGTTTCGACTACTACCGGCGGGTGAAACAGCAGGCAACCATCGAGGTGGCGGCGGTCCCCGTGGACCGCTTCACCGACGAAATCGCCGACCCCGGCGATGACGTCTTGCGCAAGTTCTTCGAGGATCACAAGCAACAGCTTTCCGACCCCAGGTCTCCCCAGCCCGGTTTCAAGGTGCCCCAGCGAATCGCCGTGGAATACCTCAAGGGCGAATACGACAAGATCGTCCACCCCGATGCCGTGTCCGCCGACGAGGTCCGCAAATTCTACGAAGAGAACAAGGAGGATCGCTACAAGCGGCTGGCCGCGCCCAAACCGGCGGAAGAACAAGGCGGGGGCGACCTGTCGGAGTTGGACGGCGGGCAGGAGAGTCTGCCGGGGTTGGACGAGAGCGGTCCGTTTGCCACGCAAATCGAGTCCCCGCCGAAAGGCGAGGCCGATAAAAAACCCGCCCCCCAGGGGCCATCCTCTCAGCCCGCCCCCCATCCGCCCGAACACCCGGCAGCACCGGCCGGACAGCCCGCGGCAAAAGAAAAGCAACCGGCCGCGAAAAAAACAAAGCCTGCCAAGAAGAAACCCGCCGACGAGAAACCCGCCAGCGAGAAGCCTGCCGACGACCAATCCTCGGCGGCGCGGCGTGGGCCGTTTCGGTTGACCGCGTACGGCCAGGACCAACCGGCCGAGGCCCCCGCCGCCGGAAAAAAGAAAGCCGAGGCCCCGCCTGCTGAAACACAGGAAAAGGCCCCGCCTGCCGCCACGGCCCCCGAAACCGAGGCGGAAAAAACGCCCCCGCCGCCCCCGGCCGCCGGGCAGCAGGAGTACATCCCCCTGGAACAGGTCGAGCCGCAAATCCGCCAGGAACTGGCTCAACGCCAGGTGGATGCGTTGCTCAAACCCCTGGAAAACCAGATGATCCGGTTCCGCAGCCGGCGGATTCGATATGAAGCGGAGCGGGCCGGCGGTGAGCAACCCAGCGACCAGGCCGCCCTCGTCGAGCTCGACCTGGCCCGGTTGGCGGAGGGCAAGGGGTTGACGGTTCACAAGACCGGGCTGCTCAGCGCGCTCGAGCTGAGCGAGACCGATATCGGCAAGTCGAACGTGGGAGGGGAGCAATACACCCCCCATGCCTTCGACTCCCTCACCATGTTTCGCCCCGTGCGATCCCAGGACGACGACGGCAACTATTACCTCTCCTGGAAAACCGACCAGCAGGAAGAGCGGGTGCCCAAGTTCGACGATCAAGGCGTGCGGGAGGAAGTGCTGGCCGCCTGGAAGCGAATCGAGGCCCGCCAAAAGGCCCAGCAAGAGGCCGAACGATTGGTCGCTTCCGCCCGCGAAAAAGACGGCACCCTGGCCGAGGCGTTCGCCGGCCGCGACGACGTCCGGGTGGTCGAGACCGAACCGTTCAGTTGGATGGTCCCCAAGGTCGGCTACCAGTGGTGGATCCGCCAGATGGAACTCGGCCAGGTGAAAGCCAAGCGGGGCCCCGACGCCACCACCGGCGACCAGGAGCTGGCCGTACCGATGGCCGGCAACGAATTCATGCGGGCGGTGTTTGCCTTGCGCCAGGGCGAGGTCGGCGTCGCCTGGAACGCCCCCCGGACCGTGGCCTACGTCGTTCGCGTCAACGAGTTGGTGCCGCCGGCCGAAACGTTGCGTTCGGGCTTCTTCACGTCGATCTACCCGAGTTACGCCTCCGCCGGCAACAACGATCAGCTCGACCTCTACAAGGCATGGAAAAACAGCCTCGAAGCGGACGCCGGCCTCGAATGGACGCCCGGCTTCGTTTCCGAGCAGCGCTGAGCCCAGTATCGCAGGGCCCGGAGGCGTGGTCTGGCAGCGTTCGGCGCGGTCTGGCAGCGTTCGGCGCGGGTCTCCCGACCCCGCCGAGAAAGGACCGTAGGGCCGGCTGTCGCGACTTAGTATTACTGCGCAGGGTTGTTCGTTGCGATTCTCCGCAAGTCCTTACGAAAC
>CAYZWG010000503.1:0-3965 GCA_964481605.1 uncultured Planctomycetaceae bacterium | reverse complement strand
TAGGCCCCGCCGGCCCCGTGCCGGTGGATTGCGGGTTTAGAAACTACAGCGGCCGCCACCCCCCAGCGGTTCCCCCTGGCCTCGGGTGGGTGGGGGCGCGTGTGGGCGTGGTAGTTCTCAAACCCCTTTTCCACCGGCCCCGTGCCGGTGGGGAGAAGCCCCAAGTGGCGCTGTCCTACCCGGCCGCACGCACGTCCAAAACCACGCCCCCCTCGCGGGACTGCCATGCCGAAAATCACGATTGACGCCCGACCGGTCGAAGTCCCGCCGGGGGCCACGATTCTCCAGGCCGCCCGCAAGCTGGGAATCGACGTGCCCACGCTCTGTTTCCTCGACGGCTACAAGCCCTCGACCTCCTGCCTGGTGTGCATCGTCAAGGTGGGTGGCCGGCTGGTGCCCTCCTGCGGCACCCAGGCCCTGGAGGGGATGGAAGTCGAGAGCGAGACCGAGGAGGTGCATCACGTCCGTCGCACCGCCCTGGAGTTGCTCTTGAGCGATCATCTGGGGGATTGTCTGGCCCCCTGTCACTTCGCCTGCCCGGCCCACATGGACATCCCCCTCATGCTGCGGCAGATCAACGGCGAGCATCTTGGCCAGGCGATCGTCACGGTGAAGCGGGACATCGCCTTGCCGGCCGTACTGGGGCGCGTCTGTCCCAAGCCGTGCGAGAAGGGCTGCCGCCGCGGCCGTGCCGATGCCCCGCTGGCCATCTGCCAACTCAAACGCTACGTGGCCGACGTCGACCTGGCCACCGGCCACCCCTACCTGCCCGAGTGCGCGCTGGCCAGCGGTCACCGCGTGGCCGTGGTGGGAGCCGGGCCCACCGGGCTGGCCGCGGCCTACTACCTTGCCCGCCGGGGCCACGCGGTGACGCTGATCGACCGGCAACCGGCGCTGGGCGGCCGGCTGCGACGCGAGCACGACGAAAAAGAGCTTCCCCGCGACGTGCTCGACGCCGAGATCACCACCATCACCGCCCTTGGCGTGGAGGTCCGGCCGGACACGGCCCTGGGACGCCACGTCGCCCTGGACGAATTATGCGACCGGTTCGACGCGGTGCTGCTCGCCTGCGGGGCGGACGCCAAGGACCAGGCCCGAGACTGGGGCCTGAAGTCCACCCCCCACGGCATCCAGGTTGCCCGGCGGACCTACGCCACCGATCGGCCGGGAGTGTTTGCCGCCGGCAACGCCATTCGCACCAAGGGGCTGGTCGTTCGCAGCGTGGCCGACGGCAAGGAAGCCGCCACGGCGATCGACCAATATCTGGCCGGCGGGCAACCGAGCGGGGTGGAAAAACCCTTTTCGTCGCGAATGGGAAAGCTGAGCAAGAACGAACTCGAGGAATTCGTCGCCGGCGGGAGCCCGGCCCCGCGGCGGGACCCCCCCTCGGAAGCCGACGACTTCGACCCCCCCGCCGCCATCGAGCAGGCGGGCCGCTGCCTCCACTGCGACTGCCGGGCCCTGGAAAGCTGCCGCCTCAAGCGCTACGCCGAAAAGTACCGGGCCGACCCGAATCGCTTCAAGGGCGAGCGAGCCGTCTTTCGCCAGAACCTGCAACACTCCCAAGTGATTTACGAGCCGGGCAAGTGCATCGACTGCGGGCTCTGCATCGAGATCGCCTCCCTGGCGGGTGAGCCGCTGGGGTTGACCTTCGTAGGCCGGGGGTTCGACGTTCGCGTGGGCGTCCCCTTTGAACGCTCGCTGGAAGAAGCCCTGGGCAAGGTCGCCGCCAAGTGCGTGGAGGCCTGTCCCACGGCCGCGCTGGCCTTCAAATGTGACCGCTGCGATACCGAGCTACCGATCTTGGGACAGTGAGTAGGCCGGGTCGCGAGCCGGCATGGATCCGACCTCTTGCCGGCTGCCGCCGGCCCAGGTTCGAGAACCTGGGCCACCCGTGCGCGCGGTAGTTCTCAAACCTGTCTCCCACCGGCACAGGGCCGGCGGGGAGAAGCCCCAAGTGGCGCTGTCCTACTGCGATTTCCCTGCCGACTCCCTCATTTCAGCCCCAGCCGCTTCGCCTTCTCCTCCATCGCCTTCACCCCCTTCCGGTAACGCTCCATGCCTCCGCGGTACGACTCGGGCGGATCCGGATGGGGAACTTTCAGTTGTTTGCGGAGCCGGTCGAGGTCCCGCTTGAGCCGGGCCTGCTGGGTGGCGAACTCGGCCTGGCCGAAGATGTTGTTCAGCTCCTTCGGATCGCTCTTCAGGTCGTACATCTCCCACTCGTTGACGTCCGGCTCGTAGAAGTGGATCAGCTTGAAGCGGCCGTCGGCCACGCCGTCGTGGCGGCGAACGCTGTGGGCCCCGGGAAATTCGTAGTAGTGGTAATAGAAGCACTTTCGCCAGTCGGCCGGCGTTTTGCCCTCAAAGAGCGGAACCAGGCTGCGGCCCTGCATGTCGGCCGGGATTCCTGCCCCGGCCAGATCGAGGAACGTCTCGGCGAAATCCAGGTTGGAGACGATGTCCCGGTTGACGCTGCCCGGGGCAACCACCCCCGGCCAGCGGACGATCAGCGGCGTCCGCAACGACTCTTCGTAAATCCAACGCTTGTCAAACCAGCCGTGCTCGCCCAGGTAGAAGCCCTGGTCGGAGGTGTAGATCACTACCGTGTTTTTCGCCAGGCCGGTGCGGTCGAGGTAGGCCAGCACGCGGCCCAGGTTCTCGTCCACGGCGGCGATGCAGCGGAGGTAGTCCTTCATGTACCGCTGATATTTCCAGCGGACCAGCTCCCTGCCCTCCAGGTGGGCCTCTTCGAAGGCTTTGTTCTTCGGTCCGTAGGCGGCGTCCCAGGTCGCCCGTTGCTGGGGCGTAAGATTCCTGGGCGCCACCAGCTTGAGGTCCGTGGGGTTCATCGTCTGGGCGATCGTCATGTCCTGGGTCTTGGCCGGCGTGCCGCGGGTGCGGTAGTCGTCAAACAGCGTATCCGGCTCGGGGATCGTCACGTCGTCATACTTGTGGAGATACTTCGGCCCCGGCTGCCAGTTGCGGTGGGGCGCCTTGTGCTGATACATCAGCATGAAGGGCTTGTTCGGGTCGCGTTGGTTTTTCAACCAGTCCAGCGCCAGGTCGGTGATGATCTCGGTCGTGTAGCCGGTGTATTTCACCCGCCGGCCGTTTTTCAGCATGGGAGGATTGTAGTAGGGCCCCTGGCCGATGAGCACCTCGGAGTAGTCGAAACCCTGCGGCGTCATGTGGGTGCCCAGGTGCCACTTGCCCACCACGGCCGTCTGGTAGCCGGCCTTTTGCAGCAGCTTGGGAAACGTCTGCTGGTGGCCGTCGAACTTGTCGCCGTTACAGAAAAACCCGTTCAAGTGGCTGTACTTGCCGGTCTGGATCACCGCCCGGCACGGCCCGCAAAGCGAGTTGGGCACGTAACAGTTGTCGAACCGCATCCCCTCCCGCGCCAGCCGGTCGATGTTGGGCGTCTGGTTCAGCTTGAGGCCGTAGGCGCTGACCTCCTGGTAGGCGCTGATCGCCTGGTAGGCATGGTCGTCGCAAAAGACGAAGAGAATATTCGGCCGAGCCCCGCTCGCCGCGCGGGCCGGCGCGGGCCGAGGGCCGAAAGCGACCACCAGCGCCAAAACGATGCCCACGCACAAGGCCCTTGCGGGGCAGGCGGGTTTCACCAGGGAAGATCGCATCGGTGTTTTCTCCTTCTGGAAAGCTGCCTTGTGGCCTACCCGCGCTGTACGCTCGGCGGGCGACTCAGGGAAAGACTCTACCTGTCGCAACTTGTTCAACATCAGTTCGTTGCATCGCGAAGGAATCCGCCGCAGGGGCTTCACACAGCCACCAGAGTTGGAATTCTTGGAGCACGCAACGCATCCGATGGGGGAAAGGAAAGCCTGAACGTGCGTGCCTCCCCATGCTCCCGGGCGGCAGGTTTTCCTCCCGAATCCACGTTTGTCCTTGGACTTTTGCAAACTCCTCCCCTCTCCCTCTGGGAGAGGGGCCGGGGGTGAGGG
>CAYZWG010000502.1:0-4010 GCA_964481605.1 uncultured Planctomycetaceae bacterium | reverse complement strand
AAGCTGGAGCTTGGGACCGAGATGCGACGTTCGACGCGGGAAGCGGATAGAGGCAAGCGATGCGGACATCACGACCACCTTCGAGAGGAACATTCCCTTGACTGCCGGGAAGAATCGGAAATTCGCCATCCAGGAGTTGCTCGACGGCGGCGACGCCTCGCTCTACGACGTGGTGACCCAAGGCCCCGGTCCCCCGGGCAGGCTGCCGATGACGGCCGAGATGCTTCGCTACCGGCCCAGCGGCGACGCCTTCGGGATGACCGAGGACGCCGGCATGGGCTGGGAACCCGCCGGCCTGGCCGGGCCGCAGTTCGTGATGCTGAGCACAATGGGCGGACTCCGCGCGGACGACGGCCGGCCGATCGCGTTGGGGCACCATACGGGCAATTTCGAGCTGGGACGGGCGCTGGCCGCGGCGGCCGAGGAGTTCAAGGCCGCCGGGGCGGTGGCCTACGCGGCCTATTGCTCCGACCCTTGCGACGGCCGCACCCAGGGCACCCCCGGCATGTTCGACAGCCTGGCCTATCGCAACGATGCCGCCAGCGTGTTCCGCCGCCAGGCCCGTTCGGTCCCCACGGCCCGGGGGCTGCTGGGCGTGGCCACCTGCGACAAGGGCCTGCCGGCCGTGATGATGGCCCTGGTTGGCTTTGGCGATCTGCCGGCGGTGCTGGTGCCCGGCGGGGTCACGCTGCCGCCGACCGAGGGCGAGGACACGGGAAAAATCCAGTCGATCGGGGCCCGGTTTGCCCGGGGAGAACTCTCCCTGGAGGACGCCTGCTCGCTGGGGTGCAAGGTCTGCGCCTCGCCGGGCGGGGGCTGCCATTTCTTCGGCACGGCCGCCTCGGGCCAGGTGGTGGGCGAGGCGCTGGGCCTGGCCCTGCCCCACTCGGCGTTGGCCCCCTCGGGACAGCCGATCTGGCTCGACATGGCCCGCCGCAGCGCCAAGGCAGTGATCAACCTGGCGGCCAGGGGGCTGGCGACGCGGGACATCGTCACCGACGATTCGATTCATAACGCGATGGTGGTGCATGCCGCCTTCGGCGGATCGACCAACCTGCTCTTGCACCTGCCGGCGATCGCCTTTTCGGCCGGACTGCGGCGGCCCACGGTGGACGACTGGGCCGAGGTCAACCGCCGCGTGCCGCGGCTGGTCGACGTGTTGCCCAACGGGCCGGTCAACCACCCCACGCTGCGCGTCTACCTGGCCGGGGGCGTGCCCGAGGGAATGCTCCGGTTGCGAGAAATGGGCCTCTTGAAACTCGACGTGCTGACCGTGACCGGCCGGCCGCTGGGCGAGCTGTTGGATTGGTGGGAGAAGTCGCCGCGGCGAGAACGGCTCAAGCAGCGGCTGCGGCAGTGCGACGGCGTCGACCCCGCCGACGTGATCATGACGCCCGATCGGGCGGCGGAGTTGGGCCTTGCCCGCACCACCTGTTTCCCCCGCGGCAACCTGGCCCCCCAGGGCTCGGCGATCAAGAGCACGGCGATCGACCCCCGGGTGATCGACGCCGACGGCGTCTATCGCAAGACCGGCCCGGCCCGGGTTTTCACCCGGGAGACCGAGGCCACCGCCGCGATCAAGGCGACGGGCGGGCGGCCGCTGGAGCCGGGAGACGTGCTGGTGCTGATTTGCCGGGGGCCGCTGGGCTCGGGGATGGAGGAAATCTACCAGATCACGGCGGCGCTGAGGCATCTCTCCTGGGGACACGAGGTGGCCGTGGTCACCGACGCCCGGTTTTCGGGCGTGAGCACGGGCGCGTGCATCGGGCTGGTCGGTCCGGAGGCGCTGGCCGGCGGCCCGCTGGGCAAGGTCCGCGACGGCGACCGGATTCGCATCGAGATCGACCGCAACACGCTGGAAGGCTCGGTCGACCTGGTGGGCGACGCGGAGGGCGAGTTTGGCGCCGAGGAAGGTGCCCGGCGACTGGCCGCGCGGCCGCCCCGCGACGACCTGGCGGCCGATCCGCTCCTGCCGCCGGAGACCCGGCTCTGGGCCGAGTTGCAGCGGTCCGGAGGCGGAACCTGGGGCGGCTGCGTGTTCGACGTGGATCGCATTGTCGAGACGCTGGCCGCGGGCCGCCGGGCGTTGGCTAAGAACACGTAGGGCCGGTGGTTGCCGGCCGCATCGAATCGAGGGAGACTACCAGTATGCGACGCATGGCACCCTACCCGACAACCTGGTCGCAAGCCGGCTTGCTGGCCGTTTGCGTGATCGCCCTGTGGGCCGTGATTGCGGCGGCCGGCTGCGCCCAGCGGGCCGAGCCGGGCGGTTCGGTCGCGGCGACGCCGGCTTCTTCCGACGCTGAATCGAAAGGAGGCAAGTCGATGACCATCCAGGTCACCAGCACGGCGTTTGCCCAGGGCCGGCCGATCCCGGCCCGATTCACCGAGGACGGCGAGGACCTCTCGCCGCCGTTGGCCTTCTCCGGCTTGCCCCAGGGAACCCGGGAGCTGGCCCTGATCTGCGACGACCCCGACGCCCCCAGGCGAGAGCCCTGGGTCCACTGGGTGATCTACAAGATTCCGGCCGACTGCAAGGGTTTGCCCGAAGGGGTCTCGGCCGATCCGCGGCCGGCCAAGGTGCCCGGCGCCCGGCAGGGCAAGAACTCCTGGCCCAAGGGCCAAACCATCGGCTACCGCGGGCCGGCGCCCCCGCCAGGCAAGACGCACCACTACCACTTCACGCTCTACGCGCTGGACGCTGCGGTGGACCTGGAGCCGGGCGCGGACAAGTCGTCGCTCTTGAAAGCGGTGAAGGGACACGTGCTGGCCCAAGGCCGACTGACGGGTACCTACCGGCGGTAGGTCGGATTTTCAGGGCAACAGTTGCCGTAGGTCCGGCCGGCGGCGGGGGGGTCGGGAGACCCGCGCCGAACGGTTGCCGGCCGGCACGGCCGGCCCTACTTTCGCAAGGTGTGCCGTGCCCGACAAACGCTCCCACCGGGGTCCGCACCCCGAGGACGCCGAGTTGTTTCACCCCGACCAGTGGCCGCGGCTGGTGGGGGCGACCGGCGACCTCTGTTGGCTGCTTTCGCGGGGGTACGCCCCCACCTCGGCGCTGAAGCTGGTGGGCGACCGCTACCAGCTTGCGGCCCGGCAGCGGACGGCGGTGGGCCGGTGCGCGTGTAGCGATGAGAATCGCCGGGGCCGCCAAGAGAGGCGTGTCGATCCGCGGGAACTCCGCGGGCGGACTCTCTGGCTCGACGGCTACAACGTGCTCACCACCGTCGAGGCGGCGCTGTCCGACGCCGTGATCCTGGCCGCCCGCGACGGCACCTACCGCGATATGGCCAGCATGCACGGAAGCTATCGCAAGGTGGACGAGACGGCGCCGGCGCTGGCACGGATCGGCCGGACGCTGGCCGCGCTGGAGGTCGCCGCGTGTCGCTGGCTGCTGGATCGACCGGTCTCCAACAGCGGCCGGCTGAAACAGATCATCCAGCAGACGGCCGCCGCCCAGGGCTGGCACTGGCAGGTCGAACTGGTGCAAGACCCTGATGTCCCGCTGGCCCGCACGGACGAGCTGGTGGCCACGGCCGACAGCGCGATCCTGGATGCTTGCGGCGGCTGGGTCAATCTCGCCCGAGAGGTCGTCGATCGCCACGTGGCGGGGGCAAGGATCGTGGATCTGGGCTGGGCAGACTCGGCCGGGACCGGGCGCGCACGATGAGCGCCTGTTCCTCCCGGAAAAATGGCGAACCGGCCGGCGAGCACCGCCGGGCGGGACAAGGGCCAGCTCGTGTCCCCTTCCAGCTCGATGGACAGGTCGCGCCCGTCCTTTCAGGCGGAATGGAATGCTAGCCCTTGCGATGCCGGATCTTTGCACGCATGCGGCGTTTCTTGCGACCGATCTTGCGTCGGCCCTTGCCCGTCCTTTTCGTTCCCACGCAGCCCTCCCAAAATAATCTCTCGAAACCCAATCGACGAACCTCGCGGGCCGGTCCTCTGCCGGTCGGCGGGGCAAACAAGTATAGCAGACGCGAGTCGCACCGCACAAGAGGGGGGGCCGG
>CAYZWG010000501.1:0-4015 GCA_964481605.1 uncultured Planctomycetaceae bacterium | reverse complement strand
CACCCCCGGCCCCTCTCCCAGAGGGAGAGGGGAGGAGTTTGCAAAAGTCCAGTTGAGAGTCAGAGTAACCGTTGGAAAAATCGAATTTCACCGCCGCGTTCGGCGCCGGTCTCCCGACCTCGCCGGTGGCCTGACCGAAGGTCTCTCTTGATTTGCGTAAGCGGTTGATGCGGGAGACCATCGGTCCTTTCTCGGCGCGGGCGGCACCGCCTATTCGGCCGAAAACCGATAGCTGCCGGCGGCCACCTCAAACACGGCGTAGCCGTCCTCTCCGCCGGCCGGCTCCACCCCCGGCGATTCCGCCGCCGGCCGGCCGCCCTCGCTGACCCGACCCGCGGCGTCACAAGGCACGTAAACCCGGGCGGTCGTGTTCGGTGGAATGGTCACCTCCAACACGAACCGGCCGCCCTCCTCTCGGCGCCAAGCGCTTTTCACCAGGCCGTACATCGACCGCGTTTGGGCCCGCACCCACTGCAAGTCCTCCACCGGCCGGGGACGAATCACCGTGTGCTTGAAGCCGGGCTGCTCGCCGTCGGCGTGGATTCCCGCCAGTTCCTGGTAGAACCACGCGCTCACGTCGCCGAACATCACGTGGTTCAGGGAGGAATGCCCGTTCCAGTTTTCCCAAAGCGTGGTGGCGCCGCGGGCGACCCAGTCGCCGTAGCCGGGCGGCGTGGGCTGGGTGACGATTCGATAGGCCAGATCGTGGTGGCCGTTCTCGCTCAAGCTGTGCAACAGGTACTTCGCCCCCAAGATCCCCACGTCCAGATGATCGTCGGCCTGGTGGACCTTCTCGGCCAGCCGGGCCACCACCCGGGCTTTTTCCTCGGGGGCCACCAGGCCCTGGTAGATCGCACAAGAGAGTGCCGTCTGGCTGCCGTTGAGGTAAACGCCGTCGCCTTGATAAAAGGTCCGGTTGAAAGCCTGGCGAATCTTGCCGGCCAAGGCCCGATACTTCGCCGCCTCTTCCGCGTGCCCGAGAATCTCGGCCGCCCTGGCCACGATCATCGCGTCGGTGTAATAGTAGCCGGTAGAGGTGATCGTGTTGGGGGTTTTCGTCTTGGCCGGGGCCCAATCACCCAGGCCGATCTTCACGATCGAGTCCTCGGCGCGGCCGCTGAGATAGTCGACGTAGCGCCGCATCGGCTCGTAGTTGGCTTCCAGAATCCGCCGATCGCCGCGGTAGAGATACGTGTACCAGGGGATCAGCAGCAGGGCGCTGTCCCAGGCCGGACCGTTCCCCCACCGGTAACCCCAGCCCGAGGTGGGCACGATCGCGCTCACCTCGCCGCTGTCGCGCTGCTCGTCGGCGATGTCGCGAATCCACTTCCGATAGGCGGCCGCATTGTCGAAATTGTACATCGCCTGTTCGGCCGCCAGGTGGGCGTCGCCGGTCCAACCGTTCTTCTCTCGTTGAGGGCAGTCCGTGGGATAGCCGCAAAAGTTGTTTCGATAGCTCCACTGGGTCAATCGCTGGATCGTGTTGAGCACGGCATTGGAACAGGCGAATTGGCCGGCCGGTGCAAAATCGGTGTGGATCGCCCGGCCGTCGAGGCTTTTCAGCGTGGGCCGGCCGGGCAGCCCGGTCACCTCGACGTAGCGGAAGCCGTGATAGACGAACCGCGGCTCCCAGACTTCCAGCCCCCCGCCCTTGAGCACATAGGTATCGGTCTGGAACGGACCCTCGAAAACGAACTGCGAAATCTCGCTCCGCTCGATCATCCCCCGGGCGTCCAGCCGCTCGCTGTAGCGGAGGGTCACCCGCGTGCCGGCCGGCCCGGCGACCCTCAGCCGGGCCCAGCCGGCGAAATTCTGCCCCATGTCGAAGACGAACACGCCGGGGCGAGGCTCGGTCAGCTTCGTCGGGTGGATCGTCGCGGCGACGCGAATCGGCGGCATCATCTGCGCCGAGAGAACGCCCTTGGGGCCCGGCACCACGCTGGCGGCGGCCCAGCCCGAATCGTCGAAGGCCGCCGTGTCCCAGCCCGGCATTTCCCGCCGCGCGTCGTACACTTCGCCGGCCCGAATCCCGTCCAGCACCACCGGCCCGGTCGTCGCCCGCCAGGTGGCGTCGCTGCGGATCGACTCGGTCGTGCCGTCCGCATACTCGATCCGCAGGTGCAAGAGCAGCGTGGGCCGGTCCCGCCAGGGCGCCTGGTCGAAGTCCCAGGTGGCCCGGGTGTGCATGTTGTACCAGCCGTTGCCCAGCATCACGCCCAGGGCGTTGTCGCCCTGATGCACGAGGTCGGTCACCTCGTGGGCCACGTAGAGCACCCGGCGGTCGTAGCGGGTGAAGGCCGGGTCGAGCACGTCGTCGCCCACCTTGTGGCCGTTCAGGTGCAATTCGTGGTAGCCCAACCCCGCCACGTAGACCACCGCCCTGGCAACCGGCTTGGCAAGCGGAAACGTCTTGCGAAAGACGGGACTGGAGGCCTGCTGCGACCATCCCAGCGCCGGCCCAACCCGGGGAACGCCCCAAGGCTCCATTCCCACCTTGCCGGTCACGCTGGCCGCGGCCCACTTCGAGTCGTCCAATTCCGGCTTGAAAAACGGCCCCCCGGGCCCCGGCCGGGCGGTCGCCTTCCAAGAATCGTCGCTCGCCAGGCAAATCGTCCGGCCGTCGTTCATCCGCACCACCAGCTTGGCCGCCAGACCCGCCGGGCCGGGCCGCTGGTTGCTGGCGTCCACGGCCAGCAGGTTGCGCCCGGGCCGCAGCTTCTCGGTCAGCTCGACCTCCAGGGCCCGTTTCCACGCCTGGGGCGTCGAGGCCGACTCGCTGGCCCGCCTGCCGTTGACCCAGAGCCGAAAGTGGTCGTCGGCCGCAATCACCATGTAGGCCCACTGGACGTAGCCGTCCTGGGGTAGCTCCACCACGCGGCGGAAGAAGCGGGTTCCCGCCGGCACCTGCTCGGCCGCGTTGCCCTCGCCGGTCCAGATCCAGTGGGCGTCCTCCAGCCGCAAGGCCGCGGCCGGCCCAGCCTCGGGCAACTCTCGTTTCAGCGGCTCGACGTGCTGGAGCCACTTGGCCTCCCACTGGTTGCCACGGAGGATTCCCATCGACCACCGCGCCGGCCGGCTCCAGGCGGTGCCGTTTGCCTGGCGGTCCCAGACACGCACCTTCCAGAAACACACCTGGTGCGAGACCAGCGGCCGGCCTTGGTACGGTACGTGAAGCGACCGGTCCGACTCGACCCGCCCGCTGTCCCAGAGGTCGCCCCGATCCTCGGCCAGAACCGCCTCGCGGGAGGCCACGAGAACGCGATAGGCGGTCTGGGCCGCTGCTCGCCGGGGGTCTTCTATCCGCCACGACAGCCGCGGCCTGAGGGCGTCAATTCCCACCGGCTGGGGCAGCGATTCGCACTGCAGGCCCACCACCTGGGCCGGGCTTTCCGCCGCCACGGCCGCCGGTCCGAAAAACACAACACCGATCAACACGCACAACACTCGCTGCATGGTTCGACTCCGTCAGACAGCCAAAGAAGTGACTTCTCGCCACGGGACACCGATTATCGCATCCCCGCCGCGGTGTGTCGAGAATCGCCGCGACCACCCCGGCCCAACCTTGCCCCGGGGCCGTCCCCCCCTCGTGGCACCATGACGGTCATGCCCCGTGCGGGGGTAGCCGGCCGCGCGGCCGGACGTAGAATTTCATTGGTGGTTTTACGGCCAAGGAACCAAGGGCTGCAAGCGGAAGCCCCGGCCGGCGGCATCTCGTCTGGATCGGCCGATCATTCGCCGTGCAATCATCAACAATGCCCCTCCGAGGAATCCGTCGCTCTCCGCCTGGTCGTGGTTGAAGTGCCGGAGCGCCAAGTCACGCCCCGGACATTATCCGCGCTTGCAATCATCTTTTCCTGCCGTCATGGGGGCGTGACTTTCTTTTCCGGCCGGGATCGTCCTGTTGGGTGTTGCGCCTGTGATCCGGGGGAATCTTGCTTTTTCTTGCTGCGAATCGCGTTGAGCCACGCCCCACCATAAGCTGTGGGTAATAGGGGGCGTGGCTCGTTTTTTTCAA
>CAYZWG010000500.1:0-4018 GCA_964481605.1 uncultured Planctomycetaceae bacterium | reverse complement strand
CGATCATGGCGGGTTCCGCAACCATTTCACCACGAAGCCCGCGAAGAACACGAAGAGCCAGTTCCACGATGCCGGCAGCGCGACCCGGCCTACACTCGAACAACCTCCGGAAGTGCGTTCCTACACCCTGAGGCTGGGGTGTTGAAAACTTGCTCTTGACACCGGGTTTTGGGCGTCGGGTATTGTACCACTTTTGTTGCGCGTCGGAGGCAACACCGGGAGGGCGAGGCTCCCGCTCCCGCCGGGAAATCGGGGTGAATGCCGCCCCCACGGCTCGGCAGGAGCCTCGCCCCGAGCGAAACAAATCCGGGAGGAACGCCCCGCTGCCGCAACCCCAGCCCCACCCCGCCACGCCGGACACCGTCCCCGCAACCCCCTTACCAGGGTGGAATTCCGCCAAAATCGTGGCAAGACCCGCCGACGGGCCCGGTGAGGGTGTCGCTGGGGAAGGCAATTTGCAAGAATTGGGAATATTCCTCCCACCTTGCGACTCTTGTACTTCGGTAGGCGTCGACCATGGGTAGCGGTTCTGAGCAAATGGATATCGCCGAACTCGTTGCCCGACACCACGCGGCCGTGTATCGCTATGCCTACCGGCTGACCGGTTCGGTTGCCGACGCGGAGGACCTGACTCAGGATGTCTTCCTCGCGGCCCATCGCAAGTTGCCGCAGTTGCGGAATCCCCAGAGCGCGCGAAGTTGGTTGTTTGTGATCTTGCGGAATCAGTTCATCAAGACCTGCCGGAAACGCACACCGTCGCCCGAAACGAGTTTGCAGTTGAACCTCCAGTTGTTTCCCCAGCCGATCGAGGGCGGCCGGGAAATCGATCAGGAGCGACTGCGGCGGGCACTCGGTCAACTGCCGGAGCCGTACCGCCTGGTGGTGCTGATGTTCTATTTCGAGGGGGCGTCCTATCGCGAAATCGCCGAGCGACTGGACATTGCCCTGGGCACGGTGATGAGCCGGCTGGCCCGAGCCAAGCGGCGGCTGCGGGAGCAGCTTTGTCGCGGGCAGTGTTTCCTGGAGCCGGTAAACCAGGGGAGATAGTGCCATGGGCGATCGGACACCATGGGACGAGAAGATCATCGAGGCGTTGGAGGCGTGCCGGTCCGAGGAGCCAGCCGGGGACGATCCGCTGCTGGCGCGGGGGATGGAAGCGTTGGCGACCGATGCCCAGTTGCGGGAACATTTCGCCCAAGTCTGGCGGTCGGATGCCCGCCTGGCTCGCGCCATCCAGGATGTGCCCGTGCCGGAGGGCCTTGGGGGCCGCATTCTCGATCGATTGAGGCAAGACCGCGGCGACTCCCAGGAAGGTGAGTCCGCACCACGACCGCGGCGGCGGAGCCGTCGGTGGATGATGGGTTCGGTGGCGGTGGGCGCGATTGGGGTGGCGGTGTTGCTGGTGGTGATATTAACCGGCCCCCGTGGCGATCCGGTTTCGCCCGGTGCGATCCAGGGCGCCGCCATCGAGCGTTTTCTCAGCGAGATGGGCACCCCTCTCGATGGGGCGTTGATCGAGCAGACGCAGCCGCCGGACCGTTTCCCCTTCAGCCGAGACATCGCTTCCGCCCGGACGGTCCGCTGGCGCCACGTGGTCGCTTTCCTGGGCCGAAAGGGAGTGGCCTACGATCTGGCGCTTCCCACGGGGGCTCGGGCCACGCTCTACGTCGTCCGGGGCCACGGCACGGGGCTCGGCTCGGTGCCCCCGATACGTCCCCGCGCGGCCACGCAAGACATTTCGATCGGGGTTTGGGAGTCGGAGGGACTGCTTTACGTGCTGGTTGTTCAGGGGGGAGAGCGGGCCTATCGTGGCCTTCTCAACGTGCCGCAAGGCCCCCTGGCGTAGCCGGCCGTCCGCGCCGAACGCCGACAGAGGGGTCAGGAGACCCGCGCCGAACGCTGATCGGCGCGAGCCGGGGCGCTCCGCCCGGTCTTCGCAACTTTCCCCGCTTGCCGCCGGGCGTGCTTGATCCGCATATTCCGCAAAATCATCCTCATCCCCACGGCCACGGCTGGCCGAATCAGAAAGTGAGACCGTCACCGGCGACGTGCGTTGCACCGGGGGTGCCGCCTCCCGCACGCGACGGCCGACGACCATCGAAGCCCGGCCCGCGGCACGCCGGGATGCCGAACCAAGGGAGGTTCCCCGATGAAATGGCCAGCGGTTGGACTGTCGATCTTTTTCGCGCTCGTTGCCGTCCCGGCGATGGCCCAATCCCCGGGCACCGGCGAGTTGCGACTCAACGGGGGAATCTCCGCCGGCGAAGTCGCCGCCACGCCCGAGATGTGGTTTTACCAGCAGTACCGTCAGCAGTATGAAGACCCCAAGTCGGCCGTTCGGCGGAAGGCCGAGTTTCGCGCTACCCAGCGCGAGCAGCGGATAGCGGCGAGGAAGTGGTTTGGGTTCTCCAACCTCCGGCCCATGGCCGGCTCGGACATCATCCACGGCGACTACTCTCCCAGTTGGACGAGCGGAAACATCTACCATCCCTTCCGTTGGAGCGGGTTTGGGCCGGCGGTCGTGGTGGTGCGAAACCAGCGATCTCGCACGTCCTATTGATGCGTGTTCAGCGACAAACGGACGTGGCCCGTAGCGGAACATCGGGGCCGGACCGGCAGAGAAGCGGGGCAGACTGAAGGGGACGAACACCGTTTGCGGTGTTCGTCCCCTTTTTCTATTGCCTCGCCCTCGCGGAAAATCGGCAGCGCGAGGCTCCCGCTCCAGCCGAGCAGTCAGGGTGAATGCCATGGCCACGGCTCGGCGGGAGCCTCGCCCTGCCAACTTTCCCGTGGCACGAATACGCCCGGGCACGTTGTTTTGGGCGTGTCACCGAGGAATAATGCGGGATAGTCGACCGCGCCCTCTGGCCCGATGGCATTCCCGGCAACGTTCTCGAAGGACAAATCAGCATGAGCAAGGCCCTGGGATACCCGTGGCGTGTGTCGGCGACCGCAATCGTGCGAATGGCGATGACGTCGGGCAAGGCCGAGGAAGAATTCCCGGTAACGCTTGAGAATCCGTCCTTTTCCCAACGTCTGGACAAGCGCGGGGTCCCGCTGGGTTGGTTGAAATACGGCAGCGGCAAAGGGCCCAAGCTGCTAGTGGCCGGCCGCGTGGGGAGTGCGTGTACGCTGGAGATTCGCGACCAGCGCGGCGGGTTGGTCGAGCACACGCCGATCTTCTGGGAGCCGGGTCGGATGTTTCTGCTCACCGCCGGGAAAACAAGGAGACAGCGATGATCGACACGCGTGCGCTTCTCAACAGCCTGCCGGTCCTTGTTCTTATCTGCCACGCCACCTGGGCCGAGGATGCGGCGGGGGCCCAGCCGGCCGCGGACACCGGTGGCCATGCCGAGACGGCCCTGCTCGAACAAGGCTTTCGCCAACCGGCCGACGCGGACAAGCCCTGGGCCTACTGGTGGTGGGTCAACGGAAACGTGACCAAGCAATCGATCAGGCGTGATCTTGAGCAGATGAAGGCCAAGGGGATCGGCGGGCTCTTGATGTTCGACTCGCGGGGTTACCACGACGACATCTTGCCGCCTCCACCCAGCCCGATGGAATTCATGAGTCCCCCGTGGCGACGCCTGCTGAAGTTCGCCATCTCGGAGGCGGACCGCTTGGGTCTTCAGATGAGCGTCAATCTCAGCAGCGGAGCGGGCGCCCTCAAGGGTCCCTGGGACGTGGGCGACGGGGCACCGAAGAAGCTGATCTGGACATCCCTCGCCGTCCGTGGCCCCGGGCGCGTGCGTTGCCGACTTCAACCGGCCGATTCGCCGCACTTCCGCGACGTGGCCGTGGTGGCTGCCCGGCACGCCGCACCGGCCGAGGCGAAAGACTCACCCGGCCAACCGCCGGCGGAGGAGGTGGTTTTCGACCTTTCCGGCCCCTGGCGGCCCGTTCAGACCCGCTTGGAATCCCGGCCCATCGCGGTCGAGGTGGTGGACCTGGCCGGCCGCGTGGACGCCCGAGGGCGACTCGCCTGGGACGTGCCGGAGGGCCGGTGGACGTTGATTCG
>CAYZWG010000499.1:0-4026 GCA_964481605.1 uncultured Planctomycetaceae bacterium | reverse complement strand
TCGTCGCAAGGGGAAAACCGCGTGAGACTCTTGCGGGTTCCGGCTGCGCGTCGGCCGGCTGGGGCGGGGGGGCACCGGTGCCTTCTCGGCACGGGGGTCGCGGTCGGCTGCTCCGCCCCGCGGACAACCCGTTCCAACGCCCGCGCAATGGTTCATTTTGCGACATCTTCCGGCCAATGGCCAGGGGCGCCCGGCGCGAGCGACACGAAACGTCGTTGGCGTGTTCGTTCCGCTACTCGATACCCGGCACGCACTCACCGGCCAAGGGGAACAGCCGTGCGACGCCTGAAACCAAAGGGCTGGAAGCCCGCTCGGACGCCTTGGCCGGTGTGACTTGAATTCCGCAAAACTTTCCCCGAAACCCGGTGGACGACACATCTGGTTGGGTTAGAATCGAGCACGTGGCCGGGGTGGGAACCTCGCCCCGGGCGCAACAGGCATTCTATGCACGCCCGCTTCCCGTGGTGCGCGATTTTCGCTAAAACAATCAACTGTCGGTCTTGGAGAATAGGCCCACACCATGAAACCACGTCGGCGCTTCACGCTCGGTCTGATTGCCACGCTTGTGCTGGGAGTGTGTGGGATGCCGGGCGCGCTCAAGGCGGAGGAAGGAATCGTGCGGAAACCCTTTGGAAAGACGAAGGACGGCATTCCGGTCGAGCTCTATACCTTGACCAACGCGGCCGGGATGAAGGCGGCGATCACCACCTACGGCGGGATCGTCGTCTCGTTGACCGCGCCGGATCGAAACGGCACGTTCGACGACGTCGTGCTGGGGTTCGACACGCTGGAGGGCTACCTGGCCGGCCACCCTTACTTCGGCGCCATCGTGGGCCGCTACGGCAACCGCATCGCCGGCGGCAAGTTCACTCTCGACGGCCACCACTACAGGCTGGCCCAAAACAACCACGAAAACCACCTCCACGGCGGACTCAAGGGCTTCGACAAGGCGGTCTGGAAGGCCGGCGGCACGCTCACCCCCGAGGGCCCCAGCCTGGTGCTCACCCACACCAGCCCCGACGGCGACGAAGGCTACCCCGGCAATTTGAGCGTCCAGGTCACCTACACCCTCCGGGCGGACAACGCGCTTTCCATCCACTACAGCGCCACCACCGACAAGGCCACGCCCTGCAACCTGACCAACCATTCCTACTTCAACCTGGCCGGGCAAGGTCACGGCGACATCCTCCGGCACGAGTTGACGATCCACGCCGACCGGTTCACGCCGGTCGACGCGGGACTGATCCCCACCGGCCAACTCCAAAGCGTGGAGGGCACGCCGTTGGATTTTCGCCGGGCCACGGCCATCGGCGCCCGCATCGAGGAGGACAACCAGCAACTCCGCTTCGGCGGGGGCTACGACCACAACTTCGTGGTCAACGGCAGGCCCGGCACGTTGCGGCTGGCCGCCAGCGCCTACGAGCCGACCACCGGCCGGCTGATGGAGGTCTTCACCACGGAGCCGGGCGTGCAGTTCTACAGCGGCAATTTTCTCGACGGCAGCAACGTGGGCAAGGGCGGCCGGGTCTATCGCCGCCGCAACGGTTTCTGCCTGGAGACGCAGCACTTTCCCGACTCGCCCAACCAGCCGGCGTTCCCCTCGGCGATCCTGCGGCCGGGCAAGGAGTATTCGACCACCACGGTCTACAAGTTCTCGGCCAAGTAGCCGGTTGCCGCGTACAACCTGGTTCCCAAGCTCCGGCTTTATCCTGGTTCCCAAGCTCCAGCTTGGGAACCCATGGACCGAGAGTTTTGCTCCACTGCAGGCGAAGCAGAGCCAGCGCGGAAATGCAGAGCCAAGCTGGAGCTTGGGACCGAGATAATAAACTCGCAAGCACAAAAGGAAACCGAAATGGAGTCTTTGACGGTCCTCGATCTGGTGATTTTCTTCGGCTTCATCGCCTCGGTGATCGCCATCGGCCTGGCGGCCAGCCGGCACGAAAAGGACAGCGAGTCCTACTTTCTGGCCGGCCGGGGGCTCAACTGGTGGCTGATCGGCTTCTCCCTCATCGCGGCCAATATCTCGGCCGAGCAGTTCGTGGGGATGTCGGGCCAGGCGGCCAAGGACTCCATCGGCCTGGCCGTGGCCAGCTACGAGTGGATCGCCGCGGTGACGCTGATCGTGGTAGCCTTCTTCTTCCTGCCCAAGTTCCTCTCCAGCGGCATTTACACCATCCCCGAGTACCTGGAGTATCGCTACAACCACGCCGCCCGCACGATCATGTCGCTGTTGATGGTGGTGATCTACGTGGGGGTGACCATCGCCACGGTGATTTTTCTGGGGGCCAAGGCGCTCGATCCCCTCTTCACCGGCCGGATATTCGGTATCCCGCTGGACATCACCACGCTTTCCTGGGCCGTGGGGATCGTGGCCGCGGTCTACGTGGCGGCGGGCGGATTGAAAGCCTGCGCCTGGGCCGATCTGATTCAGGGCTCGGCGTTGATTATCGGCGGGGCGGTGATCATGGTGCTGGCCTTCATGGCCCTGGATCGTCCCGGCGATTTTGAAGGGATCGACGCGGCGGCCGTGCAGCAATCGCTGCATGTCGGCCCTGATGCCTCCTTCGGCGAAAAGTTCGCCGTGCTCAAGGCAGAGAAGATGCACATGGTGTTGCCCCGCGCCAGCGACTTCCTTCCCTGGACCGCTCTCTTGCTGGGGATCTGGATTCCCAACTTCTACTACTGGGGCCTCAACCAGTACATCATGCAGCGCACCCTGGGCGCCAGCTCCCTGGCCCAGGGGCAAAAGGGCGTGGTGTTCGCCGCCGCGCTGAAGCTGATCATCCCCTTCATCGTCTGCATTCCCGGCATCATCGCCTTTACCCTCTACGGCGAAAAAATGCAAGAGAATGCGATGACCGACCAGCGGCTCAACGCGCCCGTATTGAAAAAGCTCCAGGCGGCCAGGACCCATCCCGGCCGGGCGGGGATGCTGTTTCCCTTCGACGCGGATTTCGCCACCCTGCACCCCGAATTGGCCGGCGACGTGCTGGCGGTCAACGCGGCGGCGGCCGGCCTGGAAGTGCCCTCGGGCGCCGACCTGGCCGCCATCAACGGAGAACTCATCCACTCGGCCAAGGAAACGAATTCGGCCCTCCAGGTCGAGCAGGAATTGATCGGCTACGACTACGACGGCGCCTTCCCCTTGCTGGTCCGCTATCTCACACCGCCCGGGCTACGGGGCTTCGTGCTGGCGGCCCTGATGGGAGCGGTGATCAGCTCGCTGGCCTCGATGCTCAACGCCGCCTCGACGATCTTCACGATGGACCTCTACAAGGAGTACGTCGACAAGAACGCCTCGCAGACGACCCTGGTCTGGGTGGGCCGCTCGTGCGTGCCGATCTTCGTCGTCGTCGGCTGCCTGATCGCCCCCCAGTTGGCCAACCCCCGGTTCCGCGGCGCGTTCGCCTACATCCAGGAGTTTCAGGGCTACATTTCGCCCGGGGTTTTGACGATCTTCCTCTTCGGCCTGTTCGTGCCGCGGTCGCCGCGGGTCTGCGGCGTGCTGGGACTGGTGCTCAGCCCCATCGTCTACGGCTTTCTCCACCTGTTCTTCGGCGAAATGGCCTTCCTCAACCGGATGGCGATCACGGTGGGCGTGCTGGTGGCGGTTCTGGCCGTGGTCACCGCCGGCTGGCCACTGAAAAAGCCGGTCACCTTGCCCACCCAGTCCAAGATTGAGTTGAAATCGTCCGGCTTGGCCAAGGTGTTCGGGGTAATCGTGATCCTGGCCACCGCGGCCCTGTATTGGGTCTTCTTCTAGGACACGAAGCCGGCCCTGCGCGGGTGGCCGCGATAGCTCTCGTTCTCGTTCCCAAGCTCCGGCTTGGGAACGCATTTTATCGCAGCTCCGCTTCCAATGACGCTGCCAACAGGCCAAGCAGAGCTTGGCGACAGTCGCGCATGCCAAGCTGGAGCTTGGGAACGAGTAGGTTGGATCGCGGCCAGCCGAACTGCGAGGCCGTGTTGCCCATGCGTCTTGCGGCTGCGCCGCCCTGATAGACGAGCTATCAGGGCCACCCGCGC
>CAYZWG010000498.1:0-4028 GCA_964481605.1 uncultured Planctomycetaceae bacterium | reverse complement strand
CGACGGGGCCTTTTCTTTTTCCCGGTTCATCTTGGATGCCGAGAAGTAATGTTAGGAATACCCAGGCTGGCGGGACGAAAGTTTGCGGTTTGCCTAAAGTGCCCATCCTGCCGTGCCGATGGTGTTCCATAGGACCGCTGTCGCCAGAAGGAATGGCGTTGCAGTGCGAGGAGCGTGCCCGTGGTTAGTTATGGTCCGGCTTCGCCGCGGGAGTGAGCAGGATGCAGGAGCGGTAACCCATCCCCCGACACGCAGAACAACCGTGCTGCCGATGGCGAAGGAGGGACCTTCGCCAGCTTGGTAGCCAAGCTGGCTCGGAATCGTCGACAGCCCGCCGCTCCGGTCAGTCTTCCGCGTTATCCTCTATTTGGAAAGGGTGTCTGACATGACCCGAATCAACACCAACGTCAGTTCACTCAATGCGCAAAAGACGCTGGCGCGGTCGAACAGTTCGCTGCAAATGGCGTTGACGCGTTTGAGTAGCGGCTTGCGGATCAACTCCGGCAAGGACGATCCGGCCGGCTTGATTGCCAGTGAGACTTTGCGGAGTGACATTATCAGTGTGAAGAGGGCGGTCACCAACAGTGAGCGCGCCAACCAGATGATTGCCACGGCCGACAGCGCGCTGGGACAGGTCAGCGCCCTGTTGAACGACATCCGCGGGCTGGTTTCCGAGGCGGCCAATACGGGAGCGATGAGCCAGGAGCAGATTACGGCGAATCAGCTTCAGGTGGACTCGTCGCTGGAAGCGATCAACCGGATTGCCCAGACGACGACGTTCCAGGGTCGCCGCCTGCTGGACGGCAGCCTCGACTTTATCACCAGCGCCACGGCGAACTTTAGCGACATCACCGATTTGCGAATCGACCAGGCGAACCTGGGGACCGCCGGCTCGATCGCCGTGGAGGTTGGCATTTCGGCCGCCGCCACGCAAGCGGCGATCACCACCACGGTTTCGGACAGCGTGGCGGCGACCACCGCCGCCGTGCAGATCGATTTTGCCGAGAACGACTACATCACGGTGACCGCGGCCAGCAGCGGCGCGGCCGCCAACGGCACCACGGTCGACATCGTGGAAACCTCGAGTGCCACGGCGAACGATCCGATCGCCGTTTACGACAGTGCCACCAAGGCGGCCACGGTCTACGTCAACGACGCCGCCGACACGACGATGGCCAACATCGCCACGGCGTTGCAAGGCCTGTCGGCCTTTGCCACGGCCGTGTATACGCAAAACGGTGCGGCCAACGCGAACTTCTCTCCGGGTGCCGAAAACGTGCCCCAGGCCACCCTGGCCGGCGGGGCCGACGCGATCACCGGCCTTCAGGACAGCCTGGTGTTCGAGTTGATGGGCAACAGCGGCTCCGAGGTGTTCACCTTCGAGACGAACGCCACGGGAAGCCAGATGGCCGATGCCATCAACCTGGTTTCCGACGCGACCGGCGTTTCGGCGGCCTTCGCGGCCAACACCCTCACGCTGACCTCGACCAAGTATGGAACCGACGCTTTCGTCAACGTCAACGTGATCAGCGAAGGAGGCGCCGGCACGTTCGAGTCGGGCTTGAGCGCTACCCGCGACACGGGGACCGATATCGCCGCCACGATCAACGGTGTGACGGCCAACGGCGACGGCAACACAGTCTCGGTCAATACGGCCGTGCTCGATCTGACCGCCACGATTACGGCCGGTTCGACCAATACGATCCAGTTCTCGATCACCGGCGGCGGGGCCCAGTTCCAACTCGGCCCCGACGTGGTCAGCAATCAGCAAGCCCGGATCGGCATCCAGAGTGTCAACACGGCCACGCTGGGGGGTGACAGCGGGAATCTGTTCCAGCTTGGCTCGGGCGAATCGGCGGCCCTGGAGACGGATGCCTCCACGGCGGCCACGATCGTCGACGATACGATCTCCCAGGTCACCTCGTTGCGAGGCCGGTTGGGTGCGTTCCAGCGAACCACGCTGGACACGAACATCGCCTCGCTCAACGATACGCTGGAGAACTTGAGCGACGCGGAGAGTTCGATTCGCGACGCCGACTTCGCCACGGAAAGCGCCAACCTGACGCGAGCCCAGATTCTGGTCCAGTCTGGTTTGTCCGTGTTGTCGATTGCCAACAAGAACCCGCAGAACGTTCTGGCTCTGTTGCGTTAGTCGGCCAGCACCTACCACGCTCGGCGTGTTCGGCGCGGGTCTCCCGACCCCGCCGCCGGGCGGCCCGCGATCAAGGCAACGTAGCGGACCGGCCACGTCCCTGGGGACGTGGCCGGTCCGTTTTTTTCTTGCCCCGCGGCAGAACCACAAGTTTGTAGGGTGGGTGCTCGTCACCCACGCGGCGGCTTTACGGCTTTGGGCGGCCACATTCCCCCTGACTCCCCCACGGCTGGGTGGGAGCCTCGCCCTCGATGAAACAGCTTCGGGAGGAACGCCCTGTTGCCGCACGCGGAAAAGCTTGTAGGCCGGGTCGCGACCCGGCCTACAGATAACAGACTACAAACGCGTTCCTGCGCCCCTCGGCCGGTCGATGTCCACGCACCACGCGGAAAAGCCGAGAAAACCAGCCTTGACCCCGTAGTATAGTACGGGGTGTAGAATCGGACGGGAGGTGGAGCAGTGGAACCGCTGTTGATTGGCGAAGTTGCCCGGCGTGCCGGGATCGGCGTGGAGACCGTTCGCTTCTACGAGCGGCGGGGGTTGGTGGAGGAACCGCCCCGGAGCGTGTCGGGCTATCGGGAATACCCCCTGGCCGTGGTTTCTCGCATTCGGTTTATCCGCCGGGCCAAGCAACTTGGGTTTACGCTCAAGGAGATCAAGGAGCTTCTGTCGTTGCGGCTCGATCCGGCGGGCGGATGTGGCCAGGTGAAGCGCCAGGCCGAGGCAAAGATCGCCGATATTGAAGCCAAGCTGTGGGCGCTGGAGCGAATGAGGGAGGCGCTGGTGAAGCTGACGGCGGCTTGCAGCGGGCGTGGCGCAAGCAGCGACTGTCCGATCCTGGAGGCGTTGGACCGAGAGGAGGAAAGGGGATGCGAGTCGAGCTGATCTTTTTCCAGGGTTGCCCCAATGTCGAGGAGGCGAGGGAGCAATTGTCGCGAGCGTTGGCCGAAATCGGACGGCCGCCGCAATGGCAGGAATGGGAGCGCGACGATCCGGCCGGTCCGGCCTATGCGAGTGCCTACGGCTCGCCCACGATCCTGGTGGACGGGAAGGACGTGGCCGGGGTGGCGGCGGCCGAGGGGGCCGACTGCTGCCGGCTCTACCGTGGTTCCGACGGGAGCCTGGCCGGAGTGCCCAGCGTGGAACAAATCGTGGACGCTTTGCGCGGTGCCGGCCAGCCGGAGACCCCCGGCGGTGCCGGCGGCGGCAGAGACGCTGCCGCACGCTGGACGACCTCGCTGGCGGTGGTGCCCGCCGTGGCCGCAGCGCTGATTCCCAGCGTCACCTGCCCGGCCTGTTGGCCGGCTTACGCCGCGCTGCTTTCGTCGTTGGGGATCGGCTTCCTGCCCACCAGCAAGTACCTGCTGCCCTTGACCCTGGCGGCGGTGGCGTTTGTGCTGGCGATGTTTGGCTGGCAGGCCGTTCGGCGGCGGCGATTCGCTCCGTTGATGCTGGCCACCGCCGGGGCGGTGGTGCTGCTGGCCGGCCGCTTTGGGTTGCAGGCGGAGAGTGCCGTGTATGTGGGCGTGGGCTTGCTGGTTGCGGCCTCCGTCTGGAACGCCTGGCCGGCCGGGCGGCGGACCGCGTCTGGGGCGGGTGAGGGAGGGACGTGCCCGGCCTGCCGAACGGCAACGTCGGGCGAGGACGTTTCGTGAAAAAGTTACGCACAGCACTTGACTCCGTAGTAAGGTACGGGGCGTAAACTGTTATCAACGGGTCGAGGTTGCCGGTTTGTGGATGGTTCGCAAACACCTTGACCGATGTTCGTTTTGTCGTGGAGGTTTGTCCGATGAGAAGGAAAGTCTTGTTGCCGTTGGCCGTGGTGATGGTCGTGGGCGGCCTGGTGGCCTACTCGCTGGCATCGTCGGCCACGTCG
>CAYZWG010000497.1:0-4032 GCA_964481605.1 uncultured Planctomycetaceae bacterium | reverse complement strand
TGTGGGAGACCATCGGTCCTTTCTCGGCGGGGTCGGGAGACCCGCGCCGAACGCGCCAGCCGCGTTTCGGCCGGCCCTACGGCAGTAAGGCAGTTGGCCGGCTTAGCTGCCTTGAATCAGGCTCGCGACCTCGCCGGGGGCGGGGAAGCGGTCCACCTCGGACTTGGAAAAGATCAGCTTCCCGTCGACCCTCACGTCGAAGATTCCGCCGCTGGACTCGATCAACTCGGCTTCCACGTCGAATTGATCGCGAAGTTCGGCCGCCAAACTGGTGGCCCTGGGCAAGTAGTTTCACGTGCCGCAGTATTTGATGGAGACTTTCACGGTTCTACTCCCTGGGAGCCTACTGGATGGATTTCCGTGCCGCTGGGCACCCTCGTATTCTACCCGGCGGCGGTGGTTCCGCGTCAAGCCCTGCTCCGCCGGTTCCGCCGGTCGGGCGCCGCTGCCGTTCATTCAACCAGTCGCGTGGCCGTCGCCTCCGGCGGCTTGAGGTGCATGTCCAACCAGCCGTAGATCAACTGGCGCGATTCGTGCGGCACGGCATGGCCGTGCCCGTGGACGTAGAAGGCAAACTGCCCCGGCACCCCCAGCAGATCGTAGACGTCCGCCACCTTCATCAGCATCAGCACCCGCTGCCGCTGGGTGAGGGGGTCGCCGTCGTTCAGCGCGGAGACATCGAGAAACGCCCGGGGGGCCACCAGGGCCATGATTTCGTGGAAGTCGATCGGGGGCAGGCGCCCTTCCAACAGGCCCGGTCGGATGTGCTTGAAGTAGACGTACCAGTGGTCGCGGGCCCAGTGCTCGACGCCGGAATTGTGGCGAAAGAAGGCGGCGCCGCAATTGCAGGCCGCCGCCTTGATCCGCTCGTCGTAGGCGGCCAGAAAGAGCGTTCCGTGGCCGCCCAGCGAATGCCCCAGGGCCCCGATCCGCCCCGGGTCGACCTCGGCCAGCGACCCCAGCACGTCGACGGCGATGGAATGCTCATAGGTGAATTTGCCCACGGCGGTCCACTGGGGGTGTTTCCGGTAGAAGCGGGTCGTGTCGTAGGGTCCTTCGGGCGGGATGCGATCTCCGGCCACGAAATGGTCCGGGGCGATGACCACGTAGCCGCGGCGGCAGAGGTGATCGAGATAGGCCTTGTCCGGATTGTCGACCAGCCCGGCCACGCGCTCCTTGCCCCGGGGATAGGTTCCGTGCAACGCCACCACGCCGGGGGCCTTGCCGTCCAGCTCCAGCGGAATCCCCAAGTAGGCGTGGGCCCGCTCGTCGGCTTCCACCTGGTAGCTGATCAACCATCGCCGGTACACACCGTCGACCACCACCGACTCGTGGCGCTTGAGGTCCAGCGGCGGCTTGGCCGGTTTGTACTGGTCGCGGAGCAGGTCGAGATAGCGCCGTTTGAGCACCTCGCGGTGCCGGGCCCAGTCGTCGGCCGAGGCCACGCCTTCGAGCAAGTCATCCCAGGAAGAGTGGATTACCGGCGGGTCGCTGCGAAGGCGAATCTCCTCGCCCGGCGCGCTGTCGACCGCCACCGCCGCGAAGACGGCGAGGAGGATCACTTCGGCGGTTCGTCGTATCATGGCCAATCCTCCCTTCAGCTTGGTCGCGACTTCTTTCTCCGCCGGGTGACGTCGGGCGTGGGAGCTATCGGCTTGAGGCTCGCCTGCCACTCGGCCAGCAGCTTGCGGTGGTCGGCCAGCACGTCGGCCAGGGCCGGGTCGCGGTAGAGGTTCTTCGTTTCCCAGGGGTCGCCGACCATGTCGAAAAGCTGCTCCACGGGGTCGTCCCGGTAGTGGACGTACTTGTACGCCTGGGTGCGGAGCATCCGCCCGATGATCTGATGCTCGGAGGCCACGAACTCACGCCACTCGACCGGCTTCTGCTCCAGCAAGGGCCGCAGGCTGCGTCCCACGACGTCCGCCGGCGGCCGCAGGCGGGCGTAGTCGCAGATCGTGCTCATCACGTCCAGGCCACAGACCAGGTGGGACCGGTCAACCAGCCCTTCGGCCATTCGGCCGGGCGAGGAAACGACCATCGGCACCTTGGCCGCCTCGTCGTAGGGATACCATTTCGACACGTGCAGGTGGCGGCCGCGACCCTCCCCGTGATCGGCGGTGAAGATCACCACCGTCTGGTCGGCCAGGCCCGAGTCGTCCAAGGCGTCGAGAATCCGTCCGATCTCGGCGTCGACCATTTCCACTTGGCGGTAGTAAACGTGGATGTAGTAGCGCCACTGCTGGTCGGAGAACCTCTTGTAGATCGTCTTGGCCAGCTTGGCCGGGGCGGCCGGTTGCGAAGTGTGATTGGGCGGAAGCTGGGGCAGCTTGCCCTCCAGCCGATCGAAGGGAAGCGTTTTGGGCACCAGCGCTTTGCCCTGGATGGCCCAGTAGCAGATGTCATGCGGATTCATCAGCGAGGCCACATACAAGAACGGCCTGGGGCCTTGCCGGCTCTTCAGAAAGGCTTCCGTCCAGCGGGAGACGATGCCGTCGACCAGGTCGCCCTGCCCGCCGCCCACCGGCAGCACCTCGAAGCCGTCGATCGCCACCGGGTAGCCCTGGGGCAAATGCCACTTGCCGCAGTAATAGCTATCGTATCCTTGGCCGTGCAGCCATTGCCCCAGGTTGGGACGGCTGGGGTGGATCGGCCGGTTGTTGCTGATCACTCCGGTCTCGACCGGCATCCGGCCGGTGAACAGGGAGCTGCGGGCGGGCGAGCAGACGGGGTTCGTGCTGTGCGACTCCAGAAAGGTCACGCCCCGCCGCACCAGCCGGTCGATATGGGGTGTGTGCACGTCGGGGCAGCCGTGGGCGGAAATCGCGTCCAGCCCCAATTGATCGGAGATGATGAAGAGAAAGTTGGGCGGCTTGCCGGCGATTACCGGTTGCGCCGGCCGGTCGCCGGGAGATTGTGCCGGGGCCAGGCCGGCCATCATCGCCGTGGCGGCCAGCGAGCCGGTGTGCAAGAACTCTCGCCGGGTGGTCGGCCGCCGGCCGGCGGCCGTTCGCTTCGGTGTCTCGTGTTTCATCGTTGGCATCCCGCTGAGGGTTTTCCCCGCGCGGCTCTCCGCCACCGGGGTGAATCACCCGGCCGGTTGCTGCCGCGACGATTCCAGGAGGTAGACTTCCAGCCCGGCCATCACGAACAGCAGCCGGCCGTGTTCGTCGACCCAGTCGACCCAAGGCACGTTTCCCCGGCCGAGCAGGTCGAAGCCGTAAAGCCGCGCCGTGCGGTCGCCCAGCGACACCTTGGCCGGCCCGCGAAAGGCGAGTGTCTGCTCCGGCTTGACCTGGTCGAAGTGGTCGAGCAGGGTAAAGCGGAGGAGGGGAAAGGGTTGGCGCGGCAGCCGCTGGACCGCCTCGAAGAGGGCCCAGTTGATCGTGTAGGGGCCGTCGATCGCCACGCGTCGCCGGCCGGCGGCATCGGAAAACTCCACCCCGCCGTCGCCTGCCGCCGCCGACCTGGCGATCCGCGAATGGTCGAACACCTTGCCCCCCGGCCGGGCGACTTCCGATCGGTACGACCACTGGCGGGGCGTGGCCAGCGCGTCGCCGGCACACTCGACCGTGCCCGTCACCCGCGATCGGCAGCCGCCGGCCAGCAGCTTCTCATAGTCGATCTTGAGGAGGCTGCCGCCTGCCCGGTCGACCCGCCGGTGGATCGACAGCGTGCCCGCGCGGTGGCCGATCGGGCCCGGTCGCAGGGCGGCGAACGTGTAGACGCCGTAGCTCTGGTGCCAACTCCCGGTCGGATCGAACGGGCCCTGGGGCACGTCCAGGCCGGCCAATCGGGCAGCGAGAAAGTCGAGGCTGAAATCCTGGCCCAGGGGGGGTGTTTCCGCTTTCATTTCCAACTCCAACCGGCAAGTGGACATTCGCCGCGGTGGTGCAGGGGCGTTCCCCGAACCACGATCATCCTACCGCCCGGCTACCGCGGTTGGCAAGCTACCCGGCTGCCCGCACCTTGCCGATACGACCGCACCCGGGGGGCCGTGGGCAAACTTGTCCCCCCGGCACGCGGCGGATATGC
>CAYZWG010000496.1:0-4061 GCA_964481605.1 uncultured Planctomycetaceae bacterium | reverse complement strand
GCGGGGTCGGCAGCCCCGCGCCGAACACGCCGCCCCCGACTTCAGTGGGGTTGTCTGGCCTTGCCCCCGCCAAGTGCGTACACTGAGAGGATGTTGTCCGCCGCCGAACATTCCTCGGCGGAGGGGGATGAGCCGCGTTCTTTTTCACCCGCCAACCGAGGGGTTTGCCGCACCATGCCGACCAAAGAGGAGTGGTACGATCAGGCGATCGAACTTCAGCAGAAGGGAGACGTGGACCAGGCCATCGCCGAGCTTGAGAAGTTGATCGAGCAGCACCGCGACTACGCCCTGGCACACGCGGCCCTGAGCGTGTTTTACGGCCGCCTCGAACAGCACGAGAAGGCGATCGAACACGGCCGCAAGGTTTGCGACTTGGAGCCGAACGATCCGTTCAGCTTCGTAGCCCTGAGCATGATCTGCCAGAAGGCCGGCGAGATTCCCCAGGCCGAGCAGGCGCTGATGCAGGCCCGAGAAGCCCAAATGTCGGCACTCCACGACGACGATTCGTAGGCGGCAGGACTCGGAGCCCCGGGCAGGCCCGCATTCCCCGGGTCAGCCATCGCGGAAGACGAACCAGGCCGCCACCCCCACCGCCGCCCCGCCCAGGTGGGCGGCCGCCGAGACGTCGCTGGCCCCCTGTGCCTGGAGGAACGTCATCAAGAGTTGCAGGGCCAGCCAGAGGATCATGGCCACCCAGGCCGCCATGTAAAACCAGCGAAAGAAAAGCCAGTAGCGGAAGAGAATGCCCAGTCGGGCATGGGGAAACCGTAGCGCGTAGAAGACGATCACGCCGGAGAGGCCGCCGCTGGCGCCGATGCAGGGGACGGTGGATTGGGGGTTGAGCAGGATATGGCCCAAGGCCCCGCCCAACGTGGCCGCCCCCAGCAGCAGCACGTATCGCCAGCGGCCCAGGAAGTCCTCCACGTTGTCGCCGAACACCAACAGAAAGTACCCGTTGCCGAGCAGGTGCATCAGTCCGGCGTGGAGAAAGAAACTGGTCAGAAGTGTCAGCCCGCCCAGCCGCCAGGGATCGGCCGGGATCAGGCCGAACCGCTCGGCCACCGCCGCCAAGTCCGCGCTGGTGAAGGCAAATACCGTGGCCAGCAGGGCGGCCAGTCCCCAGGTCACCCAGGGCACGGCCCGCACCGGCTCCACGCCGCACTCGACCGGCATTCCCAGCAGTCCCGGAATCCACTTCCAGGCGTCCTCGGGACCGGCAAAGTCGGACCACGTCTCGGCTTCCTCCCGCTCGGCCTGCCGGGCCACCTGTTCGACTTCGGCCAGGGCAGCTTGCCGGCGAGCTTTTGGCGCGTGGGCCACCGGCTCCGGGGGGGTTTCCTCTCGGGTCGACAGCCGGTCCAACTCCTTGGCGTCGAACCAGACGAAGAGACACCGCCGGCAGACGTCCAGCGGCAACGCGTCGCCGTCGAGCGGGACCTTGACCTCCAGCATCCGCCGCCGGCAGACCGGGCAGTCCGCCCCCGGCAGACCCTCTTCTTGCACCACCCGGCGCCACAACTGCCGCGCCGGCTCGCGCGGCGTCAGTTTCCGCACCACGGACAGCGCCACCGCCCGTCCCCGGCATTCTGGGCAGGCGAACGCCCGGCCGTACTTCGTGCGGGTGCGAACCAGCGGCTTGTGGCAGCGAGGGCAAAGCAACATGGCAGGCTGGCCCTTTCCGGTCGGCAACGCCGGGGCTGGACGCCGGGGTCTTCGCTTCACGGCGGCTCCATCCCGGCCCTATCGTAAGGCCCCGGCAGTGGGTGTCAAGCCGACCGCACGGGTGGAGCAGGCGGGTCGCGTCGGTTATGCTTCAGCGTAGCGTCTGGCCCACGGCCGGTGGCTCGGTCGGACGACCGCACGGCGTTCCGCGTGGATCGGCACACCCGGACGCTACGAACCAGGGGAAGGCGGATGAGCATCAAGATACTGGGGATCGTGGGGAGCTATCGCAAAGGGGGCATCGTCGATTCGTTGGTTTCCGAGGTCCTTGCGTCGGCCGCAAGGCACGGTGCCCAAACGACGAAGATTTACCTCGTCGACAAGCGTATCGAGTTCTGCACGAATTGCAGGGAGTGTACCCAACAGCCAGGGCAGAGACGGGGGCCATGTCCACTGGAGGACGAGATGGAGAGCATCCTCGTCCAGTGCGACGAGTCCGACGCCCTGGTGCTGGGGGCGCCGGTGAATTTCTTCAACGTCACGGCGATCACCAGGCGGTGGATGGAACGGCTGATCTGTTTCGCCTATTGGCCGTGGGGCACCCGCGGCGGCCCCCAATTGCGAACCAAGACCAAGCGTAAGCGGGCCGTGTTGATTACTTCCTCGGCCATGCCGGCGGTGTTGGGCCGGGTGTTCACCGGGGCCCCGCGGGCATTGCGAATCATGGCCGCCACCCTGGGAGCCAAGCCGGTGGGCACGATCTTCGTGGGCATGGTTCCGCGACAGGAAGACTCGCCCCCGCCGGAGAAAGGGCTGCGCAAGGCGAGAGCGGCGGGCCGCAAGCTGGCCGCTGGCTGAACACGGATCGGGCGGTGAAAACACGGTGGGTTTTCGGCTGCGAACTCCTCCCCTCTCCCTCTGGGAGAGGGGCCGGGGGTGAGGGTGAGAAAAGGTACGCACCATCGCCCTCACCCTAACCCTCTCCCGGAGGGAGAGGGGACCTTGTGTCGCCATCCTGCAAAAGTCCACTTACCGCTTTCCGCACCAAGACCAGCCATCTCCACCGTTCCCGGAGAAACCGCCACCCATGCAACCTCGCTCCCCTTCGCCCGGCGCGCCCGCCGACAACCCCCCCGACGCCGCGCCGGCTTCCAACGCGGTGCGGCTTTCGCCGGGCGAGTGGCTGGTGGCGGCGGCCGTGCTGGGTCTGCTGTTGTGCTGCCTGCCGCCCGCGTGGAAACACGTCGAGCCCCTTGCGGACGCACCCGACGATCGGATTCCCTTCCGTCTCAGCAACGACTACTGGACCGTCCAGCGCTACTTCCAGCGGGCGTGCTCACGGCAGCGAACCCTGCTGATCGGCGACTCCGTGGTCTGGGGTCATTACGTGGGCAGGGAGGAGACCCTCTCCCACGATCTCAACCAGCTCGGCGGCGACCGGCGGTTCGCCAACCTGGGCGTCGACGGCATCCATCCGCTGGCCCTGCTGGGGCTGATCGAGCACTACGGCGGCGCGGTTGCCGGCCGCGACGTGATCCTCCACTGCAACCTCCTTTGGATGAGTTCGCCGCGGCACGACTTGCGGACGGAGAAGGAGTTCGCCTTCAATCATCCGGCCTTGGTGCCCCAGTTCTTTCCCCGCATTCCCTGCTACAGGGCATCGCTCTCCGCCCGGCTGGGCCACGTCGTCACCCGCAACGTGCCCCTGCTGGCCTGGACAAACCACCTGCGGATCGCCTATTTCGACGACACGGACTTCCCCTATTGGACGATCGAGCATCCTTACCGGTCGCCGCTGGGTGCGATCACGCTCAAGCTGCCGTCGCCCGACGAGCCCCCCTCGCCGCGGCCGGTCGCCAAGCCGTGGACCGAGCAGGGCATCCGGCCGTTCAACCCGCCCTGGGTCGAGTTGGAGACGTCGTTGCAATGGCGTGCCTTCCGGCGGACGATCGAGATTCTTCGCCGGCGGAAAAACCACCTCTTCGTGGTGCTGGGGCCGTTCAACGAAGCGATGCTGGGCCCGGCGAGCCTCGATGTCTACCAGGCGCGGAAACGCCAGGCGAAAAACTGGTTCGACGAAAACGGCGTCCCCTGCTGGGTGCCGCCGCCGCTGCCCAGCCGCGACTACGCCGACGCCAGTCATCCGCTGGCGGAAGGCTATCGGGTGTTGGCCCGGCAGTTGCTCGAGGACGCGGCATTTCGCCGCTTCCAGTCGGGACAATGAAAAGATGGCTTCCACAGGCGATTCCCACCATGCGGCAGGGCACGGCCCCTGCTACACTTGACATACCGTAGATACCGTAGGGTGCGCGCTCTGCACGCACGCGCCGAACTTTCCCGCTTCGTTCCCTTGAGTGGAGGTAGCGATGTCATCGAAAACAACCGTCGCGGCCGTCCCC
>CAYZWG010000495.1:799-4071 GCA_964481605.1 uncultured Planctomycetaceae bacterium | reverse complement strand
GAACCCGCTGACCGAGAGTCTTGCTCTGCCGGGGGCGAAGCGAAGCCAGCGCGGAAATGCGGTCCCAAGCTGGAACTCGGGACCCCGACAAGGGGCCTCACGCTAGGGTAACGAAACTGCAGCGATGCGTGGAGAATTGGTCTTTCTCCAAGATCGCGGTTTTCCCTCCTCCCCCTTTTCCCCTCCGAACCGTCCGATACGCTATAGTATTTTGTCCCGCCGCGGCGTAAAAGGCCGCGTTGGCCGCGCCGGGGGGCGCGAAACCCGACAAGCGAACCTGCCGGTTTGCCGGACGGTGGAGTCGATCGGCGTCTTCGGCGGCGACAAGACTTGCGGAGGAGTCGATGAAGAAGAGTCTCCAAGCCGGTGTGTCGGGCCAGGCCCGGCATCGTGTGGTCACCGAGAACCTGGTCAGCTTTGGCAAGCCGGGCGCACCCCCCGTGCTGTCGACCCCCTGGCTTCTGCACGTGATGGAAACGGCCGCCTACGAAGCCGTCCGGCCGCATTTGGATCCCGGCGAGGCCTCCGTGGGGATCGGCTTCGAGTTTCAGCACCTGGCCCCCACGCCCGCCGGCGATACGGTCGTGGCCACGGCCACCGTCACCGCCGTCGAGGACACCAAGGTGATGCTCGATTTCCAGGCCCGCGACAGCCACGACCTGGTGGCCCGGGGGAAACACGTTCGGGCAGTTATCCAGAAGGACCGCTTTGAACGGCACCTGGCCGAGAAGAGGGCCACGCGATAGCCGTCTTATCGCACCACCACCAGCGTGCTCACCAGCCGGTCGCCCGGAATGGCCGACGGCAACACCCGCAGCGCGTAGTCGGCGATCGACTGGTTGTAGGCGCCGACCGACTCGACCAGCGCGGACGTCTCCTCGACCTGGTGTTCGATCGCCCCCAGCGCCGCGTCGAAGGTCAAGCGGCCCAGCCGATACTCCGCAATCGCCGCGGCGCGGTCGGCGTCGGCCGCCATCACCTCCGCCGCGCGGCCGGCCACGCTCTGCGACAAGGCGGGAATGGTCACCGCCAGCCGCCGCACCGGCCACGATTCGACCAGCCATCGCGGCTGGGCCTCGATCCGCAAGGCGTACGGTCCGGCGTGGGGCGGCGTGGACGGAACCAGCCAGGCCGAATCGAGCGGCCGCCCCGCCAGCCGCGTCAACTCGAACTCGGCCCCCAACAGCCGCACCTGGGCCTCCAGAATGTCCGCGTCCGCGGCCAGCCGCATGGCCCGTATCCGGGCCACCGCCTCCGGGGTCCCCGCTGTGCCCAACATCACCGCGGAGGCCAACTCGTCCAGCAGTTCCGCCCGCTCCACGCAAGCACCATACTCGGCCACCCGCTGGGCCGCCGTCCAATAGGCCGCGATCAGCCCTCGGCGGGCCTCGGCCGACTGCCCCTGCAAGCACGATTCCAAGCTCACTTTTCGACCCCCCGGTTTCGGCAGGCCGACGCCGGTGAACAGCCGCACCGCCAGCCGGGAGGTCCGCACCGCCGGCGCCAGCCCCGAGAGCGCGGCGTAGCGCAGCCCGTCGGTCGCGCCGGCCAACGAACTGGGCAGCTTGTAAGCACGGTAGGGCACCGGCCCCTTTTCCAGCGGCGCCACCGGCACCAACGCCCGTCGCGAGATCGTCGTGCCCGGCCGCGTCGTCCCCCCGGGGGCCACCCCGCTGGAATCGGACCACCGAGGCGCCTCGGGCAACTCCGCCGGCAACCGGCCGTCGTAACCGCCGCCGTCGTCGGGAAGCGGGGTGTTCGCGGCCGGAGCGGCTGCGGCCGGTTTCTCGGGCGACGCGCCGGACGCCGGGGCCGCCCCCGTCTCGTCTCGGGGCGGAGCAAGCGTGGGCTGCCCGGACGATCCGGCCGCTGCTGCCGGCCGGCTGGGCTGGGCCGACGCCGGCAGCGAAGGTTGGGCAAACAAATCTCTGGGCGGGGCCAGGGTCGGCCGGCCGGTCGACGATCCGCCTGCCCGATCGGTTGGCGGGCCCGCCGGAGTCGGCGTCTGCGCCGGCGGCCCCGCTACGACCGGCGCACTGTGGTCGGGTACCGCTTGCAGAAACTCAGCGGGCAACACCCCCGAATCGGCCGCCCCGGCCGAAGCACCCCGGCTGCCGGCCGGCTGGCCGGTTGTCGTCGGTTCCAACTCGATCAGCATGGACACCAGGTCGCGGCCGGCCGTTTCCGGTCCCACCACGACCAGGGCATAGTCGGCGATGGCATGGTTATAATCGCAGACGGCCGCCATCCATGCCCGACGCTGCCGCGTCCACTCGCGAATCGACGCCAGCACCGCCCCCAGATCGACCTGACCGGCGGAATAGGAGCCGGCGACCGTCTCCAGCGCCGCCTCCGCCATGCCCACGGCCGAGCAGCGGACCTCGATCGCCTGCTTCCGCAGCGGTAGGGTTCGGTCGATCAGCCGCGTGCCGCGGGGAGGCTGCCGCGTGGCGAAAAGCTCGGCAAAACGAGTCGAGTAGGTGCCCACGTGGGGCCAATCCGAGGGCAGGGGCAAGGCCGCGCCCTCGGGCAGGCCGGCGGCCTCGGCCAACTCGTACTGGGCCTCCGTGGCCGACAATTCCGCGGCCTCCAATTCGCGTTGTGAAAAACCCTCCGCCGCCCGAAGCAGCTTCGCGTCGACCGTGCCGACCCGTAGTTGCCCGATCCGCTCCCGCTGGTCCACGCAAAACCGCAGATCGGCCACGGCGTAGACCAGGTGCCAGTAGGCGTGGGCGATCTTCAGCCGTTTGGACCGCTCCGACGCCCCGCCCAGCACATCAAGCAGGGCGTAGTGTCGCCCCGAGACCCCCGTGCCGACCGGCTCGCGCAGCGCCGCCGCCAGCAGTTGTTTCGGGCTGGGGGGCGTGAACTCCACGCCGGGAGCGGTCGCCGGCGAAGGAGCCGAGGAAATCCCGGGCAAACCCAACGGCGGCGCCGTCGTCGGGGGCGTCCCACCGGGCGAGAGAAACGCGCTGCCGGGCAGACGCGACGAGGGCACCACCGGCGGCGGAACCACGATCGAATGGCCGCCGGCCGGCGGCGGCGCCGGCGTGCCGGACTTGGCCCCGGCGCGGTTGGCCGGATCGGTCACGTCCAGCGCCCGGCGTAGCGTATTGGGCAATCCTGAATAAATCCCGTCCTCGGTGGAGACGCCCGGCGACCCGGCCGTCGCGGGCCCGCCGGCCGGCGGCGGCGGCGTGCCGGACTTGGTCCCGGTGCGGTTGGCCGGATCGGTCACGTCCAGCGCCCGGCGTAGCGTATTGGGCAATCCT
>CAYZWG010000495.1:0-699 GCA_964481605.1 uncultured Planctomycetaceae bacterium | reverse complement strand
GAATAAATTCCGTCCTCGGTGGAGACGCCCGGCGACTTGCCCGTCGCGGGCCCACCGGCCGGCGGCGAAACCACGGCCCCCGCCGGGGCCGCCGGGGCTGCTTGGGTCGCAGGCGGCGCCAGCGTTTGCAGCGTCCCGGCCGGCGGAGCAACCTGTGCGAGCAACCAACATCCCAGCAGAATCGGACCAACGTTCATCCCACGCGCCCTCCTCGCCGAACTCGGGTGACAAGCCTTTCACGGCCCCGTTTCCTACCGGTAGCGTGCCATCTTCCCCCCCTTGCGTCAATCCTACTGCCGTGTTCGCGGGGCAAAAAACCGGCACCAAGCGGTGGTTGCCGTGGCTGGCGTCAAGAACGCGACTTCCCGGGTGGCACCGGTTCTTGAACCGGTGTGGCTGGAGCCACAAGAGGTCAGGGCAAATCACTCCACCCATCGAATAGACACACCGGCCGAGTGTTGCCACCCGCTCCCCTGACCTCTTGCCGGCTGCGCCGGCCCAGGTTCAAGAACCTGGGCTACCCGGTCCCCTGACCTCTTGCCGGCTGCGTCGGCCCAGGTTCAAGAACCTGGGCTACCCGGTGCCACGCAGGACGTTGCCCCGGCGACGCCGGATTACGATCCGGCCTACCCGCTGTCGCCACTTGGGAGACCTGATGGTGGGCGTTTTCGGCGGGGTCGCCAGACCCGCGCCCAACAC
>CAYZWG010000494.1:0-4084 GCA_964481605.1 uncultured Planctomycetaceae bacterium | reverse complement strand
GCTGGGCCGGGCGGTCGCCGAGGGGTTTGCCGACGCCGGCGCCAAGGTGGCCATCGTGGGCCTCGAAGCCGACGCGGTGGCCGATGCCGCCGAACAGATCGAGCGGGGCGGCGCCCAGGCGTTGGGCCTGCCCGCCGACATCACCCGGCAAGAGGACGTCGACACGCTGGTCGAGCACACCCTCGACCGCTTCGGCCGGCTCGACGTGCTGGTCAACAGCGCCGGCCGCTCGATGCGGGGCAAGCTCCTCGACACCACGCCCGAACAGTTCCGCGAGCTGCTCGAACTCAACCTCATCGCCCTGGTCCGCTGCACCCGGGCGGCGGTCCCCCACCTGCTCAAGCGGCGGGGCCACGTGGTCAATATCGGCTCCCTGGCGGCCAAGATCGCCTCGCGCTGGGTGGGGGCCTACCCGGCCAGCAAGCACGCCGTGGCGGCCTATTCGCAGCAGTTGCGGCTGGAACTGGGCCCGGCGGGACTCCATGTGCTGTTGGTCTGCCCGGGACCCATCGCCCGGGACAATCCGCGGCTTTATCCGCTGGAAGGCCTGGAGGACATCCCCCCCCGGGCACGGCGACCCGGCGCGGGCGTGCGGACCCGGCTGATCCCGCCCGAGAAACTGGTCAGCCGAATTCTCCTCGCCTGCGAACATCGCAAGCCGGAACTGGTGATCCCGGCCAAGGCCCGGCTGCTGCTGGCCATCGCGCAGCTATCGCCCCGCTTGGGCGACTGGATCGTGCGGCGGGCGACGTAGTCCGTAGGCCGCGTCCCCGTGGCGGCCCCCACTTGACCTCGACAATCTCGATGTGGCACGATATTGGGTCTTGCCGGCCGATCCGACTGGGTTGGTCGGCCCCGCCCGGATCCCCACCCACCACGGCCCCCCGCGCTGAACCGGGTTGTGGAGGGAACCCCTTGCAGGAGAATAACTTATGGCTGCGTTCCCCCACATTGAGAAGATCAGATTCGAGGGCCCCGACTCGAAAAACCCGCTGGCCTTCCGCTTCTACGACGAGAACGAGATGGTGGAAGGGAAGTCGATGAAGGAGCAACTCCGCTTCAGCGTCGCCTATTGGCACACGATGCGGGGCACCGGCGCCGACCCCTTCGGCCCCGGCACCATGTTGCGTCCTTGGGAAGGGGCCTCCGACACCGTCGACAACGCCGTCGGCCGGGTCCGGGTCGCCTTCGAGTTCATCCAGAAGCTGGGCGCCCCATTCTTCTGCTTCCACGACCGCGACGTGGCCCCCGAGGGCAGCTCCCTGGCCGAAACGAACAAAAACCTCGACACGGTGGTCAAGGTGATCCGAGAGGAGATGGACCGCACCGGGATCAAGCTCCTCTGGGGTACGGCCAACCTGTTCAGCAATCCTCGCTACGTCCACGGGGCGGCCACAAGCTGCAACGCCGACAGCTTTGCCTTCGCCGCCGCCCAGGTGAAAAAGGCCTTGGAAGTGGCCAAGCAACTCGGCGGCGACGGCTACACCTTCTGGGGCGGCCGCGAAGGCTACCAGAACCTCTGGAACACCGACATGAAACGGGAGCTGGACCACCTGGCCCAATTCATGCAGATGGCGGTCGACTACGCCCGGCAGATCGGCTTCACCGGCCAGTTCTACTTCGAGCCCAAGCCCAAGGAGCCGACCAAGCACCAGTACGACTTCGACGCCGCCGCCTGTATCAACTTCCTCAGGACCTACGGGCTGGAGGAACACGTCAAGCTGAACATCGAGACCAACCACGCCACCCTGGCCGGCCACACGGTGGAGCACGAGTTGGAGTACGCCGCCGGCCAGGGTTTTCTGGGCTCGGTGGACGCCAACACGGGCGACCTGCTGTTGGGCTGGGACACCGACCAGTTTCCCACCGACGTCTACCTCACCACGAAGATCATGCTGGCCTTCCTCAAGTATGGGGGCGTGGCCCCGGGGGGCGTGAATTTCGACGCCAAGGTCCGCCGCGAGAGCTTCGAGCCGGTCGATCTGTTTTACGCCCACGTGGGCGGAATGGATACTTTCGCCAAGGGCCTGAAGATCGCGGCCGCCATTCGCGCCGACGGCGTGCTGGCCGAGATGCTCGCCGATCGCTATCGCTCTTGGGATTCCAACATCGGCGCCGAGATCGAGGCCGGCCGGCACGACTTCGCCTCGCTGGAAAAGTACATGCTCGAAAAGGGCGACGTCACACCCAATACCAGCGGCCGGCAGGAGCTGTTCGAGAACGTGGTCAATCGCTACGTGCTCTAAAACCCGATACCGTTGAACCAAGCGTTCGGTGCGGGGCTGCCGACCCCGGGCTCAGCGTTCGGCGAGACCCGCGCCGAACGTCCCCAGACCACCTCTCCGGGCGTCGGCCGATGTCACACCCTCGCGAGAGGGGGAAGCGGCGATCATTCTGCCTTGGGTTTGCATCTCGGCCGGGTGTGGAAAACCGGCAAGTTTTTCTGGCAAAAGTATTGCCTTCGTTCTGCCATCGATTAAACTGTCATCGAATCCTCAAGATCGTCACGGTTTTCGCACGGGGGGAACGCTGCTGTCGAGTTGCTGTTCGTGCGAGAGCCTTCTTACCCCTGTTCCTGAAACGTCTCATCCCGTCCGCGAATCGACGCGGGACTTGCTTCGGAACAAGAGGTGGTGTAGGGCCGGCTGTGCCGGTCGGGAACTGGCTGGGCCGGCCGGCACAGCCGGCCCTACGACAGTTGTAGCCGAATCCTCAAGATCGTCATGGTTTTCTGAGGTGGCCCCGATAGCTCTGCTATCGGGGTGCCGCAGGCACAGGAGGCGAGGATCGCGGCGTGCCGCACTGTCGAGACGCGTCGACGGGGTCAGGAGACCCTCGCCGAACAGTGTGACATGGTCGCCCGTGCCTCTTGCGGCTACGCCGCCCTGATAGGCGAGCTATCGGGCCACCCACGGATTCGATCAGAGTGGCGTAGGGCCGGCCCTACGGGAGCTATCGTGGTTCTTTTTTTGTTCCTTTTTCTCATGGGGGGAGGTGAGCTATGTTTCTGTCTCGATTGCGGCGTGGATTCACGCTGGTGGAACTGTTGGTGGTGATCGCCATTATCGGCATCTTGATCGCCCTGCTGTTACCGGCAGTGCAGGCGGCCCGCGAGGCTGCCCGGCGGGCTCAGTGCAGCAACAACCTGAAGCAGATCGGACTGGCGCTGCACAACTATCACGACACGCACAACGTGTTCTGCGCGGCGTGTACCGGCACAACGTCGCCCTGGGGTAATCACTACGTGTCGACCTACAGCTATATGACCGGCTGGGTCTCGCTCTTGCCGTTCTACGAGCAGGGCCCTCTCTACGACCTGTTCACGTCTCCCGAGACGTATAACGGCCAATACTACAACCCCTACGGGCCGTACGCTTTCCACAGCACGGGCCGCGGTTATCTTCCCCTGCAACAGCAGGTGCCCACCTTGCTCTGTCCGTCGGACGGCCCGGCGCACACCAAACCGGCCAACCGCCAAGGATACACGAACTATCATTTCAGTTACGGCGACCGCATCCAAAACAATTATCTCGACCGGACTCCTCGCGGAGTGTTCGGCCGCATTAACCACATGGGCGTTCGCGACATCCTCGATGGCACCAGCAACACGCTGGCGGTTTCCGAAGGCCTGGTCGGTGCCGTCGACAATCGTGCGCGACGGGTCAAGGGCGGCGTCGCCGTGGCCCTGACCGGCATGAGCCAGAGTCCCATCGTCTGCTACAGCCGGGTCGATCCCAACGACCCGAAGCTGCTGACGGGCTCCGTCTGGGGCTATCGCGGCCGGTTCTGGGGCGAGGGCCATGGCATGGTGGCCGGCATCACCACGGTGCTGCCGCCCAACGGTCCGTCCTGCTCTTGCGGCGAGAGCCGGTGGTGCTATTGGGGAGTCTTCACGCCCACCAGCAATCATCCCGGCGGCGTCAACGGCCTGATGGCCGACGGCTCGGTCCATTTCTTCAGCGAGACGATCGACACGGGTGACCTGTCTCTGCCGGAGCCGGAAAGGTCCGGGGTGGTGGAGAGCCCGTACGGAGTTTGGGGCGCGCTGGGCTCACGAAACGGCTCGGAAGTGTCCCAGCTCTAG
>CAYZWG010000493.1:0-4087 GCA_964481605.1 uncultured Planctomycetaceae bacterium | reverse complement strand
CCCCACGTGTCCACCGTGCGCAGCAAAACGCCAAAAAAACGCCAGTCGGCGACCCTCGAACCGGTGACCGGAGCCGACGTGGTCGTTCAGGCGTTGGTCAACCGCGGCGTGGATACGGTGTTTGCCTACCCCGGTGGGGCCAGTATGCCCTTGCACCAGGCGTTGACCCGCTTTCGCGACAAGATTCGCGTGGTGCTGCCCCGCCAGGAGCAGGGCGGGGGGTTTGCGGCCCAGGGATACGCCCGATCCACCGGCAAGGTGGGGGTTTGCTGCGTGACCAGCGGCCCCGGGGCCACCAACCTGGTCACCGCGATCGCCGATGCCAAGCTGGACAGCATCCCCATGATCGCCCTCACCGGCCAGGTCGGTACCCCGGTGATCGGCAGCGACGCCTTCCAGGAAACGCCCATTGTCGAGGTCTGCCGCAGCGTGACCAAGCATCACTACCTGGTCACCGACCCCAACGACCTGGCCCGGGTGGTCCGCGAGGCATTCTTTATCGCCACCACCGGCCGGCCCGGCCCGGTGCTGATCGATCTGCCCAAGAACGTGCAATTGGCCAAGCTCGTGCCCGACTTCGACACGCCCATGGACCTGCCCGGCTACTCGGGCGAGACACCGCGGGCCAGCCGCGAGGAGATCGAGGCCATCGCCGCGGCGATTGCCCGGTCGAAGCGCCCCGTGATCTATGCCGGCGGCGGGGTGATTGTGGCCGAGGCGGCTGGAGAGCTTCTCCAGTTGGTCCGGAAAACCGGCATCCCCGTCACCACCACGCTGATGGGCTTGGGCGGCTTTCCCGCCGACCATCCCCTGGCGCTGGACATGCTGGGCATGCACGGCAGCGTCTACGCCAACATGGCCGTGCACGAGTCCGACCTGCTGTTGGCGCTGGGCGTGCGTTTCGACGACCGGGTGACCGGCAAGGTCTCCGAGTTTGCCAAGCACGGCACGATCATCCACGTCGACATCGACCCCTCCGAGATCAACAAGGTCAAGGAGGCGGACATCGCCTCGGTCAGCGATCTGAAATACGCCCTGGGCGAGTTGAACAAGATCGTCGAGCCGCCGGCTAATCTTGACGAGTGGCACGGGCGGATTCAAGCGTGGAAAAAGGCCGATCCGCTCAGCTACGACCAGCACGCCGAGGCCATCCTTCCCCAGCACGCAATCCATACGCTTTGGAAGCTGACCAAGGATCGCGACACGATCATTGCCACGGGAGTGGGCCAGCACCAGATGTGGGCGGCCCAGTTCTACCGCTTCCGCCGCCCGCGAACGTGGCTTTCCAGCGGGGGCCTGGGTACCATGGGCTTCGGCCTGCCGGCGGCGGTGGGGGCCAAGATCGCCCATCCCGATAAGCTGGTGGTCGATATCGACGGCGACGGCAGCCTGCTGATGAACGTGCAGGAAATGGCCACCTGCTTTTGCGAGAAGGTGCCGGTCAAGGTGATGATGCTCAACAACCAGCACCTGGGCATGGTGGTCCAGTGGGAAGACCGCTTCCACGGCGCCAACCGGGCCCACACCTACCTGGGACCGATCGACAACCCCGAGGCGATCGGCCAGGGCGAGGGCATCGGCCCCGACCAGCGCTATCCCGATTTCGTCACCGTGGCCAAGGGCTTCGGCTGGCAGGCTCGCAACGTGGCCCAAAAGGAGGAGCTGGAAGACGCCATCCGCGAGATGATCGATTCGCCCGATCCCTTCCTCCTCGACGTCGCCGTTCCCTACCAGGAGCACGTGTTGCCGATGATTCCCTCCGGCGCGACGGTCCGCGAGTTGATCCGGGAATAGCCCCACACAAGCCGTCGGCAACCGTGCCACGCCGGTCCGGGCAATACAGTCCCCCCCACAGCGATGGAGCATCCGTGGTGAGCTCTTCGGGAGGTGCAAGCCCGGCTCTTTTTTCCGCCGCCCTGTTGCGCCGCTGTGCCAATCCGGCCCTGATCTTCTTCCTCTTGGCGCTGGCGGCGGCGTTCTGCGTGGGCCGCTTTGCCGCGCCCACCTGGACCGTGGAAAAGATCAACCTCGACGTCGCCGCCGATCAACACGGCCGGCTCTACTACACGCAGAAGCAAGAGCGGGTCTTTCTCCACGCGCCCGTACCCCTGGCCGACGCGGCGCTGAACGCCGACCGCATCGCCGCGCTGAACGCCGCGGGCGACTCGCCCCGGGTGACGGAACAATTCGCCTACGAAACCCGGCCGGTCGACGGGCACCCCGTCAAGCTCTACTACCACCTGGTGGCCAAACGGCACTGGCGGCTCTGGTCGCTGTTGCCGGCGCTGGTGGCGGTGGGCCTCTGCTGGATGACCCGCGAGCCGCTGGTTTCTCTTTTCGGCGGGATCGTGGTGGGCGCGTTGCTGCTGGGCAGCTACGACCTCACCGGCGACGTGCTGGTAAAGAACCTGGCCACGGAAAACGCCGCCGGCATTCTCCTCTTGTATCTCTGGCTCTTGGGCGGACTGCTGGGCGTCTGGAGCCGCACCGGCGCCGCCCAGGCCTTCGCCGACCTGATGACCCGCAAGTTCGTCCGCGGCCCCCGCACCGCCAAGCTGGTGGCCTGGTGCCTGGGAGTGATCTTTTTCCAAGGCGGCACGGTCAGCACGGTGCTGGTGGGCACGACCGTCAAGCCGCTGGCCGACAGGGAAAAGATCAGCCACGAGGAACTCTCCTACATCGTCGACTCGACCGCCTCGCCGATCGCCTCGCAACTGGCGTTCAATGCCTGGCCGAGCTACGTCCAGGCGTTCATTTTCGTCGCCGGCGTCCCCTGGCTGGCCACCGAAACCGACCGGATTTTGTTCTTCTTCAAAAGCGTCCCTTTCTGCTTCTACGCCATTTTCGCGGTCACCTTCACGTTTCTCTTGAGCCTGGAAATCTCTCCCCTGGCCGGCCGCCGCATGAAGGCCGCCATCCGCCGTGCCCGCGCCACCGGCCAGCTCGACGCCCACGACGCCGAGCCGCTCAGTGCCAAGGAGCTTCATTCCAGCCGCGTGCCCCCCGGCTATCGCCCCCACCCGATCGAGTTCTTTCTCCCCCTCGGCGTGCTCATCGCCACGGCCATCGGCACCTTCCTCGTTTACCGGTCGCCCAACGTGCAATGGGCGTTCGGGGCCGCCCTGGTTCTGGCGATGAGCATGGCCCTGGCCCGAGGGATGCGGCTGAAAGACCTCATGGACGGCCTCGGCGACGGCCTCAAGGGGGTCGTGCTGGGCTCGGTGATCCTCCTCCTGGCGGTGACCATCGGGGGCATCAGCAAGCAGGCCGGCGGCGGAATCTACCTGGTCGAACTGCTGGGCCAGCGGGTCCCCTACTGGGCCCTGCCGGTGATGCTCCAGGTGTTGACGATCATCATCGCCTTTTCCACCGGCACGAGTTGGGGCACCTATGCCGTGGCCTTCCCCCTGGCGATGCCGCTCTCCTACGCCGTGGCCACGGCCGCCGGGCTCCACCATCCCCAGTTCTTCATGACGATCTGCTTCGCCGCCGTGATGGACGGCAGCGTCTCCGGCGATCAGTGCTCGCCCATCTCCGACACCACGGTACTCAGCGCCATGTGTACCGGCTGCGACCTGATGGACCACGTCCGCACCCAGCTTCCCCAGGCCTCGATCGCCGCGCTGTTGGCCGGCATCTGCTGGACGGCAGTAACCTGGATGTTCTGCTAGGCCGCGGTGCCGAATCGCGATTCCGGCCCGCGGGGCTGCCCGTTCGTAGTGCCCCGATTCATCGGGGCTGCGCGTTCGTAGTGCCCCGATTCATCGGGGCTGCGCGCGGGGGTGGCCCCGATAGCGCTTTGCGCGGGTGGCCGCGATAGCTTTGCTATCGGGGTGCCGTGAGGCACGGGAGGAGAGCATTGCGGCGCGACGGACTGCCGAGGCACGCGTGGAGCGGGGTCAGCAGCCCCGCGCCGAACAGAGCAGCCCCGCGCCGAAGAGGTGCCTCTTGCGGCTTCGCCCCCCTGATAGGCGAGCTGTCAGGGCCACCCGCGGCCCGTCGCCTGCCAAGTGGACCCTCGTATCTTCGTAGATCGCAAATCGCTTCCGGAAAACTGATGTAGACCCGAAAGACTTCATTACCTAAT
>CAYZWG010000492.1:0-4087 GCA_964481605.1 uncultured Planctomycetaceae bacterium | reverse complement strand
ACCGCTACGGCCGCAGGTAAAACGGGCGGGAAAGATTGTTCACCAGCACCGGGGTCTGGGTTGTGCCGGGAAAGGTCCGCTCCACGTATTCCGCCACCCGGGGACGTAGCGCGTCGTAGGCATCGCTGAGGGTCACCGGGCCGCTGGCGGAGCGGAGCAGATCGACGAGGAAAAAGGTCATCGTGCTGAGGTCGCCTTCCCTGCGTTCAAAGGAGACCTGGGCCGCCTGCGACGAGGCCAAAAGCGCCGTGTCGCGCTGGCCGATGTCCTTGGCACGCTCGATTTCCCCGTCGAGAAAATCAAACGCCACGTCGCCGGCCACGGCGGGGCCCACGTCGAGCCCCTTGCCCAGCGACTTCTCCTGGGCGGTTTGGCCGCCACTGTGGCAGGTGTCCAGGATGATCGCCAGCCGGCGGCCGTCGAGTTCCTGAATCCAACGGCCGAAGGTGTCGTCCAGGAGCATGGTTCGGCGGATCGTGGCCACGTCGCCCAGCCGGCCGTCGTGGGGCACGAGATACTCGTCATAGCCGTCGCGCTCGTCGCCGTTGTCGTCGGCACAGCGGGCACCGTGTCCGGACCAGAAGATCACCACCGTGTCGCCGGGCCGGGTGACGGCGGGCAGCCGCGTTCGGATGGCGTTTTCGATATTCGCCAGCGTCGCCTGCTCGTTGATCAGCACGATCGTCTCGTCGAGGCCTCCGCCGCGGCTGATTGCCTGGGCCATGGCGACGGCGTCCTTGTAGGAAACCTTCAGGTCGCGAATGGCCGGATCGCGAAACTCGCTGATGCCGATGAACACTCCCACCCGCCGGGGGCGGTTCGAGGGCCGGCTGGCGGTGGTGGTGGTGGTTCCCGGCGGCGTGGCGGCCGGGGTCGATCCGCCGGCGGCCTGGCCCTGGGGAGCGACCGTGGTGGTCGCCACGTCGTGCTCCGCCCAGACGTTGGGCTGATTCTTCATTTCCACGTAGACGGCCTTGACTCCGCGAACCTTGGTCGCCGTTTCGCCGCCGCCGACCAGCGTCTTGACCTGCTTGCGGTCCAAGGGGGCCAGGCTGACGATCGCTTTGAGCACCTCCCGGCCGTAGGGCGGGGCGATTCGCAGCCGAAAGGGCGCCCCGGGCCCCGGAATCCGCACCGGCACGCCGGCGGCGATCCGGTTGTCCTGGTCCACCCGGTTGGGAAACAGCGAGGTCATCCGGCCTTCCGCGTCGCAGTAGAGAAGATAGAGGTAGCCGGACCGTTCCGTGTCCACCCGGACGTGCATCTCCTCACCGCCGCGATAGACGCGGTCGGGATGGTCCACGGCAACCCGCACCATGAAGGCGGGCCGATCGTTGCGGACCTCCTCGACCACCACGCCTCGCGGATCGCCCGGTGGTCCGGCGGCAGCCAACGGAACCAGCGCGGCACCGATGGCACCGATCAAGACACAAGCGGCGGCCGTCAGGCGGCAAGGCGGGCTCATGGTTGCACCTGGGGGGATGATCCGGTTTGACGCGGGCCGACGTAAAAAGCGACCTCGTCCTGGGCAAAGGAGACGAGGACCTTGCGGATTTGAATCCCGTCGAGTCGCGCGGGCGGGAGGGCGCGTTTTTTCTGGTATTCGCGGAGCAGGGTCTGGACTTGGCCAGTTTCCGTCGGCGGCCACCGGAAGCGGCGCAGCCGGCGGCCCCCAATAGCCTTGGCCTGGGGGGCTTGCGTCTGCCGAGGGCTCCCTCCCAACAGCAGCGGCCGGTCGGTGACGATGGCCTTGATCCGATGGACCCCAAACGGCCCTGCCAGCGTGAAAGCCGCCGGAGATCGAGCCGAGGGCAGCACGAACCGCTGCCCGGCCGCGATCCGGTTGTCGTCGACGGGGCCGGGAAAGAGCAGGCTCAACTGGCCCACGGGATCGAGGTAGAAGAGGTAGAGAAAGCCGGCCCGGCCCGAGGAGCCGCTCAGCGAGAGGGGTTCGCCGATGGTGTAGTGTCCACCGTCGAAGCGGTCGACCGTGACGTCCAGCGGAAACGCGGACGTCTTTTCCGTTACGGCGGCAACCAGTTGGAGCGGGCTCAGGGGAGTGCCCGGCGAAAGGGCCAGCCGGCCGGCGCCGGGCCGGTTGCCGGTGGTGGAGGAGGCGGAAGGGCCGCCGGGAGCTGCACCACCGCCGGGCGCTGCACCACCACCGGGCCCTGCACCACCGGGCCCTGCACCACCGCCAGGGGCCGCGCCGCCACCGGGCGGCGGCGTAGCCGGACCGGTCCCGGGGGGCGTGCCGGTCGAGCCCAGAAGCTGCTTCACTCGGTTGTAGTCGATGAAGGGGTTTTCCGGCATGGCCACGTAAGGATACCAGGCGAAGTCGGGATGGTTGGCCACGCTCTGGCCGACCCAGCGCCCCGAGCCCATCACGATCGACCCGTTCGCCATGCGAAACGTGAAGGTGTAGGTTTCGTAGTGGACCATCGTGCCCACGTGGTCGGGCGGAACGGCGTCGTCGGCCGCCCAGAGCCCCAGTCGGCCCGAGTATTGCCCCCCCGAGCCGTAGGGGGAATACTCGATGCGGTAGGCGTAGACCGGATAATTCCACACCTCGGGGCCCGACTCCAGGTCCATCACCAGGGGGATGCCCTGGTCCTTGATGAAGGTCTTGAGGACTTGCCAGAGGACGTCGGGGGCCAGGTCCTGGAGGTCTTCGCTTCCCATCCCATCGCCGAAGCGGTCGCCGTAGGTGTTGGCGACGTCGCGGGCGTGGCCGGCGGCGAAAAGCCCTTTCTGATCGCCCACGCCCAGCACGAGTTGCCCCGATCCCGGCCGGCCGGCCACCTGCCGGGGTCGGTCGGGCTCGTACTCCAGCACGGCTGAGGCCGCCCAGGCGTGGCAGTAGCCGTGCCACTCGGGCACCTGGGGACCGGGCGGATGGTTCTGCCGCTCCCAGGCGGAAGCCTGCGAGCCGGTGAGGTAGTCGTACTTGCCGAGTGGTGTCAGCAACTCGCCCTTGGCGATGGGCCACCAGTAGCCGGACCAGGGAGTGTGCTTGGCCGCCGCCTGTTCCACCGCGGCGGAGGCCCGCACGGCCCCCAACGCCAAGACCGTCGCCAACAGGATCGAAAGCGGAGTTCTCATTCTGTCGCCTCCCGCGGGGGCTCTTTCTTGCCGTCGGCGGGCAGGACCTTCACCAGGCGGCAAACGGTGGAGCCGTTTTCGCAGTAGACCGGCCAGGGAAGTCCCGGCTGCCAGAGCTGACGGACCCGGCGTTGGGGACCGACGATGCGAACTTCCACCAGCGGCTTCTGCTGAAGGCCCTTGGCCAGCGACTCCCCCACCAGCGTCTTGGCTTCGTCGGCATCGGCCGGTGCGATCTGCTGCTTGACGTGATAGGCGAACCCCACGTCGCCGACGGCCTTGGTTCCCCGCGGGCCGGAGTGGGTCTCGTAGGTGAAGGTCTCCATCCCCTTGGCCTGGCCCGCCCGAAACAGCGGCAGATCGATGGGAAGGGCCGTCAGCGGCCCCAACACCGGCGAGGGCTGCCCGGCGGTGAACTCGTAGCTCTGGGTGATCGTGCGAAAACCGTCGGGGGTGGGCAGTTGGGTCTGGAGTTGCCTCAGGGCCAGCGTCTGGCGGTCGATCCAGAGGACGGTCACCGGCCGCGGCTGTTTTGACTCCAGGCAGCGAACCTCGAGGCGGTAGCAATCGTCGCTGAGCGATTTCTCGTACCGCTGGACGCTGAATTGCCATTGGATGGCCCGGCTGGTGGCAACCAAGGCCGGATCGGAGCGAACCTGCAACGGCCGGGTAGTGGTCTCCACGATCCAGCGGTCGCCCAAATGCCACTGGGGTACGAGCCGGTCCGCCGGGAGGCTGCGTGTTTCGGCCGGCGGCCCTTCGGCGGCCGGGAGCCGGGCACAGGTGGCCGCGACCAACACCGCCACCGCGCCGACCGCCCTCGGAAGGATACTGCCCATCAGTCTGCTCCCCATCGTAAACCCCGGCCGGAGCCGAAACCTGTCCAAGCTTATTATGGTCAACCTGCCCGCCGGGCCGTCAAAGAAAGTCAGAACTGGACTTTTGCAAACTCCTCCCCTCTCCCTCTGGGAGAGGGGCCGGGGGT
>CAYZWG010000491.1:0-4092 GCA_964481605.1 uncultured Planctomycetaceae bacterium | reverse complement strand
ACGCAAGCAAGGCAAGACATTCTTCCGCCAATCGCCCTCACCCTAACCCTCTCCCAGAGGGAGAGGGGACCTTGTGTCGTCATTCTGCAAAAGTCCAGTCAAATCATAGGAGACCCTCATGAGCATTGCTTGGCACACTCGATGCGGCACTCGACGAACGCTTCCCTGGTTGGCGACTTGCGTGTTCTTGGCGGCTTGTTCGGCGGCGGTGACCGCCCATGGCGCGGCGGCGGAAAAGCCCAACGTGGTGATTATCTATACCGACGACCAGGGCACGCTGGACGCCCATTGCTACGGTGCCGACGACCTGATTACGCCCCACATGGACAGCCTGGCCCGGCGGGGCGTCCGCTTCACCCAGATGTACGCCCCCTCGGCCATCTGCTCGTCGTCGCGGGCCGGGCTGATGACCGGGCGGATTCCGCCCCGGGCGGGCGTGGCGGGCAACTGCTCGTCGAGCCACGGCGTGGCCGGTATGCCCACCGAGGAGATCACCATCGCCGAAATGCTCAAGGCGGACGGCTACGTCACCGGTCATATCGGCAAGTGGCACCTGGGCTACACGCCCGAGACGATGCCGGGCGGCCAGGGCTTCGATTATTCCTTCGGCCACATGGGCGGGTGCATCGACAACTACTCGCACTATTTCTATTGGGCCGGTCCCAATCGCCACGACCTTTGGCGCAACGGAAAAGAAATCTGGGAGGAAGGCCGCTTCTTTCCCGACCTGATGGCCGAGGAGTGCGAGAAGTTTCTGGAAGAGAACCAGGATCGGCCGTTTTTCCTCTATTGGGCCAACAACGTGCCCCACTACCCGCTGCAAGGCACGGCCCAGTGGCGGGCCCGCTACGCGAAACTGCCGTCGCCGCGGCGGATGTACGCGGCGTTTGTCTCCACGCTGGACGAACGGATCGGCCGCGTGGTGGCCAAGATCGACGCCCTCGGCCTGCGTGAAAAGACACTGATTATCTTCCAGTCGGACCACGGCCACTCGACCGAGGAGCGGGCCTTCGGCGGCGGTGGATATGCCGGACCCTATCGCGGGGCCAAGGGCTGCCTGTTTGAAGGGGGGCTGCGGGTGCCGGCGATCGTCTCCATGCCGGGCACGATCCCCCAGGGCGAAGTTCGCGGCCAGATGGCCAGCGGCTGCGACTGGCTGCCCACCATCGCCCAGTTTTGCGGCGTGCGGCCACCCCGGGTGAAGCTGGACGGCAAGAGCCTGGCCGAAGTGATCCGCTCGGCCGATGCCCCCAGCCCCCACGACGTCTACTACTGGCGACTGGGCCGCGGCGGCCGGGCCCAGTGGGTGGTCCGCCAGGGCGACTGGAAACTGCTGGGCAATCCTCGCGACACAAGTAAGAAAGCCCCATTAGGCAAGGACGACAAGCTCTTCCTGGTCAATCTGGCCGACGACATCGGCGAGATGACCAACGTGGCCAAGCAGCACCCGGAGGTGGTCCAGCGGCTGGAAAAGATCCACCAGACGTACGAAGCGGAATTGCCGCAGTGAATCGGGCCGGGGCCACGGGAGGCTTCCAAACCCTTGACACGCAACGACTTGCCCGGTGAGAATGGGGGCAGGTAGAGGCGGTAGGTGCCGGCGGACTCGCCAGGAAGCAATGCGATGGCAGACCTGGACCAGGTGGCGTATTGCGGGTTGTATTGCGGCCTCTGCGCGCAGCGCAACCGTATTCCCAAACGGGCGGAGGCGCTCCGCGAGTCGATGTGCAAGGAAGCCTGGGACCGCTGGGGACATGATATTCCGAACTTCAAGGAGTTCTGGTCGTTTCTGAATGATCTTGCCGAATCGGAATCGCGATGCCGCTGCCGGGGAGGCGAATGCGGTCCTCCCTTCTGCGCGATTCGCAAATGCGCCCGGCAGAAGAGCGTGGACGTCTGCCCGTTTTGTGACGATTATCCGTGCGACCGCATCCAGGGTCTTGCCAAGGGCTACGTCACCATGCTGGCTGACGGCGAGCGAATGAAGAGGCTTGGAATCGGTGCCTGGATCGAGGAACAAGAAGCGCGAAGGAAGACCGGGTTTGCCTACGTCGACACCAGGTGCGATCCCTACGAAGTGCCCGACAAGTAATTGCGTAGGCCGGATCGTGATCCGGCAGCAGAGAACTCGATTTCGAAACCCCGTTCAGGAGAATACGCTATGTCCGATCAGGGAAACACGCGGCGCGACTTCCTCAAGACGACGGGCGCCGCCGTGGCCGGTGCGGGCATTGCCTCGCTGGCTTCGGCCGAGACCGTGGACTCGTCGAAAATCCTCAACTACAACCCCAAGATGACCTATCGCCCCTTGGGCCGGACGGGGTTCATGATCTCCGAGATTTCTCTCGGCGGCCACGGTGGGCGGACGGCGAAGGACCGCGTGCCGGTGTTGGAAAAGGCCGTGGAGATGGGGATGAACTACGTGGACAACAACATCGCCGCCGAGTGCGACATGTACGGCGAGGCGATGTCGCGTTCGAGTTCGGCCGGGCGAGACAAGTGGTTCATCGGCTTTGCCTCCTGGCCCCAGAAAGTGACCCAGGAGTACGAGGACCAACTGTCGCCCGAGGGGATGATGAAGTCGATCGAGGACCGGCTCCGCTCCTACAAGACGGACGTGCTCGACATGTGGCGGCCGGTGGGGGCGACCTGGGGCGAGGGCCAAACCGCCTTTGCCACGATGTACATGGTGACCGAGAAGACGCTCGACCTGGTGGTGAAGGTGTTCGAGAAGGCCAAGCAGCAGGGCAAGGTCCGCTTCCTGGCCATCTCGGCCCACAACCCCAAGGTCTTTCGCCGGGTGCTCAACAATTATCCCACGTTCTCGGTGATTATCTTCCCCTACCTCTTTCTCACCAAGGAATTCGGCGGCGACAGCCTGCTCAAGCTGGCCCAAGCCAAGGGCGTGGGGGTGATCGGCCTCAAGCCGTTCGGGGCGGGAACCACCTTCGGGCTGAAACCCAAGCAGATCGAAGGCCGCATCGACAAGCGGGCGGCGGCCCTGGTCAAGCACATGCTCCAGGAAAAACGCCTCTCGGCGATTATCCCCGGTGTGAATATCCCCGAGCAACTCGAAGTCAACACCAGGGGGGCCTACGAAAAGAACGCGCCCACCACCACCGAAGACAAGCAGGCCCTCTACGAGTGTACCCGCAACTACTACGCCCACCTGACCCCCGAGTACCGATGGCTGCACAAATGGGAAACCGTCTGAAGCGGCTGGTCGCCGCCGTCGGCATGGCACTGCTTGGGCTGGGTTTCGTGGGAACAATTTGCCTGCTGGCGGCCGAGCCGAAGGCCCGCAAGCCGAATGCGCCGGCGGCCCAGCCCGCGGCCGGCGCCGCGGAGTCGAGCGAGCACGACTCGGGCGAAGCGATGCTCGACCCGATGGGTCCCAACGGCGCCTGCTACGTCTGCCACATGACCTTCGTCTGGGAGGAGCTTGCCCGGGTTCACCTGGCCGAGAAGATCACCTGCGTGAAATGCCACGGCACCAGCGCCGCCCACGCCAACGACGAGAATATCGGGGCGACCAAGCCGGACATCACCTACGCCGGCGAGAAGATCGACGCCTCCTGCCGGAAGTGCCACAAAGCGCACGACGTGTCGGCCCGGGAGGTGGTGGCCCGTTGGATCAAGATCGGCGCGCCCAAGAGGAAGGCCGTCTGCACGGACTGCCACGGCACGCATCGCATCGACCAGGCCCAGCTCGGGCTGCCCGGCATGGCACCGTCGGAGTGAGAGGAGCGAAAAGGGGAACGCGCGGAAGGGGGACGGAGGGCGGCTCGGCGAGAGCCTCGCGCCGCTGGTACGCACGGATGTCCGCTTTCCGCAACATAAACTTACTGCCGCGGCGTCCAGCCGATGGCAGAATTTCTACCTCGGTCCCAAGCTCCAGCTTGGGACCGCATCCTCCGCGAAGCTCCGCTTCGCCACCGGTTCAAGAACCGGTGCTACCCGCTGATTTGATGGAGTGGCTAACAAGAGACTGAACCCGCTCTTCGAGGGTTCGCGTGAGGATTTGGGCGGCCGTCTTTTTGCCTCGGCCGGGGTCGACCGGGATCGGCTCGCCGAAGGTGGCCGTGGCTGTCC
>CAYZWG010000490.1:0-4113 GCA_964481605.1 uncultured Planctomycetaceae bacterium | reverse complement strand
GGCCCAGCTTGGCCCGCCGGGCCGCTCGGGGTACAACGTGGATCGGTACGGGAGGGCGAGGCTCCTGCCGAGCCGGGAAATCAGGGTGAATGCCGCCCCCCACGGCTCGGCAGGAGCCTCGCCCTCCCGTGTTGCCGCCGACACGAAACAAGAGTGGCGCGATGCCCGGCGCCCAACACCCTACTCTCACTTCCCACTGAAAGGCGTCGCAGGATGGCCTCGGTCGAAGTTCACCTGTTTGCCACGCTTCGCCGCTACGCTGGGGGGAGGCGGTGCGTACGGCTGGAAATCGCGGCCCCGGCCAGCGTCGGCCACGTCTTGCGGCAACTGGGCGTTCCCCTCGAACAAGCCCGGATCGTGTTTGTCGACCACCGTGGGGCGGAGCTGGCGACCCCGCTCGACGGTGGGGAGCGGGTGAGCGTGTTCCCGCCCATTGGAGGGGGCTAGGAGACAATACCGTTGAATCAGGGCCCGGAGGCGCGGTCTGGCAGCGTTCGGCGCGGGTCTCCTGACCCCGCCGCAGTTGCCGGTAGGGCCGCCGCACGCCGTTTGGCCAGACGTTAGAAGTAGTTGCAGTCCATTCCCAGCCGTGTCTTGAGCTCGTCGAACTGCCGGGCGAAGACGTCGCTGGAGGAGTGGACATGCTCGGCCTCGGTGACGAACTTCAACTGCTCGTCGCAGCCGACGCCGCGCTGGTTGAACACATCCTCGAACCGGCCCAGGTCTTCGCCGTAGACGATCAACAGCTTGTGTTCGTCGAACTGCACTTCCTGGGGGACGCCCGGGTTGAGCACGGCGATGCCGGTACAGCCGTCGTTCAGGAGCAGGCTCTCGTATTCATAGAAGATGCTCTTGAGAACCGGCATGTCGATGTGTTCGCGGTAAAGATCGGTGTGGCCCTGCCGGTCGCGGTTATGGCTGGTCTCCAGCACCACGTCGACCACGTTGCCCAGCGGCTCGATCAGATCGAGGAAGGCGTCGAAGAGCTTCTCCCCGCTGACGGCGCCCATCACCACGGGCACGTTGGAGTGGCTTTCCTCGTCGCGGTAGCAGTCGTGGCGAAAGCCCTGGCGGGGAACCACCTGAAGATCGTAGGAAGGCCGGATGGCATCGGTCAGATTGAAATCGCCGTAGCGCGACACACCCAGGTGGGCCTCCAGCTCTTCTTCGCCGAGTTGCTCGAAGCTGCTGGTGCCGACGGGGATCGAGCCGTCGCGGAAAACATTTCGAAAGAATCTCTTCAGGAAGCCCATCAGTGCTCTCTTCTATTGAGGCCTGCACGGCCGATGAACGGGGGGCCTCCGACGGAAACCCGGGGTTTCAGATGGCGGTCCAAATCGATCGAGCATTGGCCGTGCAATTCTCCCTACGAGGCAAAACCGTCTGGACGTGCCAAGGCGGCTGTGGCGTGCAGCCTCACTACCAAATCGTAGGTTACGCTTTCTCTCTTCCGGGCCGGTCTGATTTCGACTTTGCCGCCCCAGCCCATCCCGGAACCGAACCAGGCCGGACAACCGTTCCCGCTGCTACCATCGTTTCGGCGCACAAAAGGGGGCCGAACCCCCTGCGGGAGAGCTCTGTCCACGAACCGTTCGCCCGCCCCGCGGCACGGGGGGGAAACACTCCCCGGCGCAAACCCGATCGGGTCGGCCGCGTCCCCGGGTGAGCAAGCTCATGGCAAGTCTAGCACCTGGAAATCCGCCCGGTGCCGCAACCACTCGCGGCAAATCAAGAACTTTGTGGCCCCCTGCGAATCGCTTTCGGTGGGGCAGACTTTGCCTGCGAGAAAGTCCACCCAAACCGATCTCTTCCGCCCGTCGGAATGGTCCCAACCTGGCGAGAGAACCGTATAATGAGGCCAGTCGAACCACCGCAAGAACCACCACCCGCTCGACAGGGAATGGCCCGCCTGATGAACAAGTTGACGCTTCCGGGAACGTGCCGGACGAGGCCCGCGCTGGTGCCCACGACCCGGCTCGCGGTGGTCCTGCTGGCCTTGTTGGCGGTCTGGGGATGCGGCCGGCCGGGCCCCGCCGAAACGCCCGATTCGCCCTCTCCGCGGCAGCCTGCCGCCGGCGCGATCGCCGACGAGGAGATATTCCACGCGGTCTATCTTCAGGGCAATCGGGTGGGCTACGAGCAGATCACGGTGGCCCACCAGTTCCGCGAGGGGAGGAAACTGCTCCGCGTGGACAGCTACGGGCGGATGGAGCTTCCCCGCTACGGCCAGACGGTGGCCGTGGACAGCCGATGCACTTCCTGGGAGACACCCGACGGCCAACTGGTGGAGTTCAAGAGCCAGCAGCCCCAGGGCGACGTGCCCATGCGGACCAGCGGCCGCGTGGAGGGGGATCAGTTGCGTTTGGAAATCGTTACGGAAGGCAAGACGCTCGACACCACGATCCCCTGGTCCGACCAGTACGGCGGCCCCTACGCGACGGAGCTCAGCCTGGCCCGCTCGCCCCTGCGGCCGGGCCAGCGGCGGACGATTCGAGCCTTTGACGTGGGGGTCAACCAGTTGGCCACCATCGACCTCGAAGCCAAGCGCTACGAACCCGTCGATCTGGGCGGAAAGCGTCGCCGGCTATTGCGGATCGAGACCTCCACGAGCTATGCCGGGCAAACGCTGGAAGGAACGCTCTGGACCGATCGCCGGGGCGCCGTCTACAAGAACCGGCTGGCGGCCATCGACCTGGTGACCGTTCGCCTGCCCAAGCACGAGGCGCTGGCCAAGGCGGACCCCGCCCGCTTCGATCTGGGGTTCGATACGGCCGTGCCGGTCAACCGCACCCTGGTAAATCCGCACCAGACACGGCGGATTGTCTACCGGGTCAAGCTGGCCGGCGGCGATCCGGCCGCGGTGTTTGTCTCCTGTGGATCGCAGCGAGTGGAGCGGCTCGACGCGCACACGGCCCGGGTCACCGTCTACGCGGTCCGGCCGGGAAGCAAGCTGGGCAATCCCCACGCCGGGGACGACCCTCCCGGCGACGAAGACCTGGCGCCGAACAACCTCGTTCAGTGCGACGACCCCAAGGTCGTGGCCCTGGCCGGCGAGGTGGCCGCCGGCGACGATCCCTGGCGGACGGCCGTGGCCCTGGAAAAGCTGGTGCACGCGCGAATGTCCGCGCGAGACTTCAGCATGGCCTTTGCCACGGCCTCCGAGGTGGCCCGCACGCTGGCCGGCGATTGCACCGAACACGCGGTGCTGTTGACCGCGCTGGCCCGGGCGCGGGGCATCCCCGCCCGGGCAGCCGTGGGGCTGGTCTACTCGGGGCGCAAATACTTCTACCACATGTGGACCGAGGTCTATATCGACGACCGTTGGATTCCGCTGGACGCGACCCTGGGCCAGGGCGGCATCGGGGCCGCCCACCTCAAGGTGGCCCACACCAGCCTGCAGGGCGCTTCGCCGCAAATCGCTTTCTTGCCGGTGCTGAAGATCCTGGGGCAGTTGGAGATCGAGATCGAAGAGGTGGAGTGAGCGCGAAGGCCCTCCCCCGAGCCCCCATGCCGCTCAGCGGAACATCTTCGTATCGACGATGCCGCGGTCGGTCTTCAGCCTCTCGGCCACCTCCTCGACACCTGGGTCGTCCTCGATCCGCGCCAACAGATGCCAGCGGGTCATGCCGGACCGGCGGATCGACTCGCCCAGCTCTTTTCGCCGCCGTGCGTAGACCAACGATTCCACCTGGGTGGCCAGGTATCCCATCACCATAAAAGCCGCCACCAGCAGGAAGAGGTAGACCCAGAAACCCTGCAACCACTCGGCCTTGATGCCAAACAGCCCGTCGATCCAATTCATGTGAATCGCCAGGCAAACGCCCCCCATTGCCAGCACGCCCACCCAGACGAAGTTGATGCCGGCGTTGGACAACTCCTTGCTGACCTCCAGCAGATGCCCGTACAGTTCGGGGTGGGTTTCGTCCAGGCCCTCGTCGATTTCGTCGGCCGCACGAACGTCGATTTCGTCCTCGTCGCAGGAGACGACCCATTCGTCGCCGTCCTCCAACAGTCCCTCCAGCGCCTCGGCGATCTCCGTCGCCCGCTCGTCTTGCACCATCCGTTTACTCCTTGTTGCCGCCGGTACCGCTGTAAACACTGTAAACACTGTAA
>CAYZWG010000489.1:0-4114 GCA_964481605.1 uncultured Planctomycetaceae bacterium | reverse complement strand
GTGGCCGCACTGGCGGTCGGTTTGACGGCCGGCGACGCCCTGGCCCAATTCGGCGGCGGCGGCGGCGGTGGTGGAATCGGCGGCGGCGGTGGTGGTGGTGGAATCGGCGGCGGCGGGAACAACAATAACAACGGGGGCAATGTAGGCGCGGCGGGGGTGGTGGTCGACGCCCAAGGGACGTTTCGCACCAATTTCGTACCGGATATTACGGGCGTATTGCGTCGGCAGCGGGCGATGGCCGCGCGGGCGGCGTTGGGAAACGATCTTGCCCGGCCGAGCAACCTCCGCAAGGTGTCGCTGAATCGGCTGGAGAAGGCGGTGGCCGCCAAGGGGGGCGTGGCCACCGAGGAGATGCGTTGCCTGGCCGGTTTGCTTCGGGTGAAATACGTCTTCCTTTATCCGCAGTCGGGCGACGTGGTGGTAGCCGGTCCGGCCGAAGGCTGGACGACCGATGGTGCCGGGCGGAAGATCGGGATCACCACGGGTCGGCCCGTGGTCCAGCTTCAGGACCTGGTGGTGGCCTTGCGTGCCTTTCCGCCCGACGGGAGCAAGACGCCGGTGATCGGCTGTTCGATCGACCCCACGCAGGAAGGTCTGGCGTCGATGCAGCGTTTCTTGCGAGCGACGGGTTCGACGGCGACACCGGCCCAAACGCAGTACATCGTCAACGGGCTGCGCAACAGCCTGGGGATGCAAAAGGTGACCATCAAGGGGGTTCCGCCCCAGACGCATTTTGCCCAGGTGTTGGTGGAGGCCGACTACCGGATGAAGTTGATCGGGATCGGTTTGGAGCGTCCGCCGGTGCGGATGGTCAGTTTCATCGAGGCGGCCAGCCCGGCCCAGGTTTCCCGCAACGCCTTGTTTCGCTGGTACTTTGTGCCCGACTACCAGTGTGTTCGGGCCAGCGAGGACGGTCTGGCGATGGAGTTGGTGGGCGATGGGGTGAAGCTGGTGGGCGAAAACGAAATGGTCAGTGGCAGCGGAGAGCGAACGTCGGTGGCCAGAGGCAGCCGGGCGAGCCAGGCGTTTGCCACGAGTTTCACGAAGAAGTACCCCGAGTTGGCCCAGCGGTCGCCGGTTTACGCCGAGTTGCGGAACCTGATCGACCTGGCCGTGGCAGCGGCCTATATCCAGCAGGAGGACTTCTATTCCGAGGCCGGCTGGAAGATGGAGTTTTTCGGCGACGAGAGCAAGTTCTCGGTGCGGGTTTTCAACGCTCCCAAGCAGGTCGAATCGACCGTGGCGGCCGTTTGGAAGGGGCGCCGGTTGATGACGCCGATCGGCGGGGGCGTCCAGATCGAGCCTGATATGGCGCTCGATTCAAAGAATCTGATGGACGACGAGGATGGTCGCGTGGCCCGACTGCGGGGCGAAATCGAGCTCAACCTGGCCGAGGGCCAGTGGTGGTGGGATTAGCCGCGTGGGGCTCCCGACCTGGCCTACCGTCTCGTTCCCCAGCGGGTAGCACCGGTTCTTGAACCGGTGTGGCTGGTGCCACAAGAGGTCAGGGCAAATCACTCCAGCCAGCGAATAGGAACACCGTCTGGACGTCGCCCACCGCTCTCCTGACCTCTTGCCGGCTGCGCCGGGTGCAGGTTCAAGAACCTGGGCTACCCGGTGGAGGTTTCGGCCGGTTCTCAGCGGCGGCTTCCCAGTTCGGCGTGGGGCAGATTGAGTTGCCGGCGTAGCCGGGCGACTTGCTGTTGCAAGGCGTGCAGTTGGGCACGATATTCGATGGCCTGGCGGCACTCGGATTCGAGTCCGGCGAAGAGACCCTCGGCCGGCTGGGCGGTTTGCCAAGTGTTGCTCAGGCGGCGAATCTCGCGCCGCAGTCCGCGCCGCAGCCGGCCGGTGAACCCCCACAACAGGAACACGCACCAGAGCGCCATCCAGAAGGCCGAGACGAGATAGAAGTCGATGCCCAGGGGCGGCTGTACGGGGTGGGCCAGCCAGCAGTCGTAGAAGAAATTTTTCGCCGGGCGAAAGAGCACCAGCACCAGCATGGCAAAGGTCAACGACTCGTACCAGCCGCGAGTCAGCCATCCGCTGTAGCGGGCGGCGACCCGCTCGACCAGCGCGTCGAGTTGGGCGGCGGCGCCGGCGGCGAAGACCTCGCCGGCGTGGGCCGCTTCGGCCAGCACCGTTTCCGTGCTGGTCGCATGGCGATCGAGGCCGGCTTCGGCGGCGTAGCCGTCCAGCACCAGTGCGGCTTCGTGCAGCTCCTGGCGGTTCCAGCCCTGGGCCAGGGCGCGGTCGGTGCCTTGGTGGGCACGTTGGCGGCGGCGGGCCTTTCGCCAATGGCGGGTTCCCTCCCAGGCTCCCCACAAGGCGACCTGTGCCGGCGAGCGGGCCCGCAGCAGCAGCGCGCCGGAGAGCAGTCCTCCGGCCGCCTGATATGCCCGCAACACCAAGGAAAAGGGGCTAAGCCCCCACCGGGCGGCGACTCGGCCCACCAGTCGGATTTCCCATTGGCGGCGGCCGGCGAGCAACTCGGTGTGCATCTGGGCGGCCAGTTTTCGACCCAATTCGGTCCGCCGGTGGTCGATCGCCTGGAGTGTTTCCCGCACCTTGGGCATGGCCTCGTCGAGCTGGTCGGCAGAGACGGTCAAGGTCTGCTCGACCAGTTCGAGCAGATTGGCCCGGCGGATTCTGCCCGGGGCCGTGCCGGCCAACTGCCGGGTGAGGAGATCGACGAGGTCGGCGAACTCACCTCGCGGTGCGATTGCCTGTTCGGCGTCGGCCAGGGCGGCGAGCGAGTCGAGCAGGAAGATTCGGCCGGGCTGGTAGCGGGCTTCCAGCAGTGAGCGCCAGTCGTCGCGGATGTCCTGGTCGACGTCGGCGTGGGTCTGCACGAAGATCAAGCGGGCGCCGATCGCCGCGGCGGCCAACTCGTCGGCCACGCGGCCGCTGCGATACTTTTGCTGCGTGGTGGTGATCAAGAGCACGTCGCAATGGGGAAGGATGCGGCGGAGCCGGGCGAGGTTGCTGGCCGGGGCATGGGGCGATTCGCTCGTGTCGGGATCGGGGCAGTCGATCAGCACGAGGTTGGCCAGGTTGGCGGCCTGGCAAGGAATCACGTCGACGGCGTCGGGATCGATGCCGAGTTGTTGGGGCGCGATGTCGGGGCGGCAGATGATCGCCGGCCGCAGGGTGGTGGGTCGCTGGCGACCGGCGCGGGTCAGGTCGGCGCCGGCCAGGGCGTTGACGAGGGCACTCTTGCCGGTGCCGGTTCCCCCCAGGGTGGCTACCACCAGGGGGGCCTCCATCCGCAGCCGGATGGCGCCGGTCCGCTCCAGCAGGCGTTGGACGAGGCCCCGCGGCCGGGCGGCCGGCTGCCAGCAGGGGCCCCCCGTGGCCCACCGCCGCAGCGACTCCACCAGCAGGTCCAGCTCGGCCTGGACTTCGAGTTGGGCCAGTTCCGATTGCGACATACCACAAGCATAGCAGACCGACGCCGGGTTGGGAGACGAGAAGCGGCACCGTACCCCTCTTTGGCGGGGCAGCATTGTAGGCCGGGTCGCGACCCGGCATGGTGGAACGACCGTTCGGCTGCCGCGCGGTATCTTGCCCGGTTGATGCCGGGTCGCGACCCGGCCTACAGATCGATGCCGGGTCGCGACCCGGCCTACAGGCTTTTGAGGGGGAGGGAGAATTTTCGGGCAAATCCCTCCCAGGACTATTCCCTTGGCCGCCTCAGGCGTTATCCTGGTCGGCAGGAAACAACCGCGGGCGGGCATCCTCCGCTGGGGCGTTTGGCAGCGCCGAGGTGGATGGCTGCGCCCGCTGGGATCGTCCGCCGGCGGAAGCCGGCGCTGGTCCGCGTCCGATCCGGCTGGTAACCGAGGAGAAATCGTGATGCCCGAATCTCTGTCCATCTTGCTCGCCCAGAACGCAGTGGATCCGTTGTACATCATCATCGGCGTGGTCGTCCTGCTGGTGGTGGGCGTGGTGGGGATGGTGATGATGATGTACGGGGCGCTCTGGTTCCAGGCGTACATGTCCAACGCCAACGTGAGCATCTTGAGCCTGGTGGGAATGAGCTTCCGGCAGGTGGACGCGCGGGTGATCGTGCGGGCGAAGATCATGACGCTGCAGGCGGGCATCGGCAGCGAAA
>CAYZWG010000488.1:0-4126 GCA_964481605.1 uncultured Planctomycetaceae bacterium | reverse complement strand
CCTGGTTCCCAAGCTCCAGCTTGGGAACCCGCGGCCCTACGGCTGGCGCTGCGAACCTGGCAGCCGAAGCGGAGCCGGCGCGGAAATGCGGTCCCAAGCCGGAGCTTGGGACCGAGACATATCGCGGCTATCCCCGCGGCCCGGAGGAGCCCCGGTGCGGACGATAGCCGACGCCGCGACCCGGCGTCGCGGCTCGCCCGCCCGGACGGGTTTTCCGGGCTGGCTTGGCGGGGCGATTGGGCGGGCGGGCGGGGATCAGGCACTGCGGGCCGCCGCCGATCAAGTCGGCGCGGCCGGCCTCCAACAGCGCCTCGCGCACATCGCCGTAATTCTCCGGCTTGAAGAACTGCAACAGCGCCCGCTGCAACCGCCGCCGGCGTGCGCCCCGGGCGACGTAAACCTCGCGGCCGGTGGCCGGGTCCAGGCCGGTATGGTAGATGCACGTGGCCACGTCGAAGGGGCCGGGAATGAAATCCTGCACCTGCTCGGGCCGCATCCCGGTCCGTTTCAGGTAGCAGGCCACGTCGATCATCGCCGCCAGGTCGCTGCCCGGGTGGCCGGCAATGAAATAGGGCACCAGGTATTGCTGCTTGCCGGCGGCGCGGGAGACCCGGGCGAATCGCCGGGCGAAGGCCTGGAAATCCTCGATGGGCGGCTTCTTCATCAGCCACAGCACGTCCGGGTGGGTGTGCTCGGGGGCGACCTTGAGGTGGCCGCCCACGTGATACCGCACCAGGTGGCTGAGGTAGGCGGTGCTCCGCCGGGCCAGGTCGGTGCGAATGCCCGAGGCGACGAAAACCCGCTTCACACCGGGCGCATTGCGCACCGCTTTCATCAGGCGGATGAGCGGTCCGTGATCCGTTTCCAGCAGCTTGCAAATGGTGGGGTGAAGGCAGCTTGGCCGCCGGCACTTGGCGCGGATTTCGGGCCGGCGGCAGTTCATCCGATACATGTTGGCGGTGGGGCCGCCCAGGTCGCTGACCACGCCGGTAAAGGTGGGGTCCTCGGCCAGCCGGCCAACCTCCCGGCGAATGGACCGCTCGCTGCGGCTCTGGATGATGCGGCCTTCGTGCGCCGTGATCGAGCAAAAAGTGCATCCGCCGAAGCATCCCCGCATGATCTGGATCGAATGCTTGACCACCTCGTAGGCGGGAATCTTGGCGTCGCCGTAGGCCGGATGGGGCCGCCGCGTGTAGGGCAGTCCGTAGACGCGGTCCATCTCCGCTTCGCTCAGAGGGAACTGGGGCGGATTGACGACCACCGTTTCGCGACCGTGCGGCTGGACGAGGCGGCGGGCGTTGGCGGGGTTGGTTTCCCGGTGGGCCAGGCGAATCATTTCGGCAAAAGCCCGCTTGTCGTTCGACACTTCCTCGAAACTGGGCAACAGGACCGAATCGTCGAGGGGGGCCGACTCGCTGGCACCCAGGCGATAGGCCACTCCGCGCAACTGGCGGAGATCGCTCGTGGCGGCCCCATCCTGGAGGCGGCGGAGGATTTCCACCAGCGTCCGCTCCCCCATCCCGTAGACCAGCAGGTCGGCCTTGGAGTCGAGCAGAATGGAGCGGCGCACCTTGTCGCTCCAATAGTCGTAGTGGGCCAGGCGTCGAAGGCTGGCCTCCACGCCGCCGGTGACAACGGGCACGCCGCGATAGGCCTGGCGGGCCCGCTGGCAGTAGGCCAAGGTGGCCCGGTCGGGCCGCCGTCCGGGCGCGGCGTCCGGGCTGTAGGCGTCGTCGTTGCGGACCTTGCGGGCGGCCGTGTAGTGGTTGACCATGGAGTCCATGTTGCCGGCGCTGATGGCAAAGCAGAGCCGCGGGCGGCCGAAACTCCGCCAGGCATCGGCGGAGTGCCAGTCGGGCTGGCTGAGCATGGCCACGCGGTAGCCTTCGTCCTCGATCAGTCGCCCCAGCAGGGCCATGGCGAAACTGGGGTGGTCGACGTAGGCGTCGCCGGAGACGAACACCACGTCGACCGCGTCCCACCCCCGCGCGGCGACCTCGCGGGGGGTCATCGGCAGGAGCGCGGGGCCGCTGGGGCGGCGTGCTTTGCGAGGGGGGCGTCGCTTGGGCATGGGAGGAGAAGCCGGGGGGAGGGTTCGAGCGAAGGAGACGGTCCCGGACGAGGCAGGCGACCGCCCGGCTCCATTTTAGAAGGGAGGGCTTGGCTGGATAAGCGGGCAGGCCGAAAAACGGCTATTCCGCGTTCGGCGAGGGTCTCCCGACCCCGCCCACGGCCCGGCCATTGCTTCGCCGCGGTTTCAGGCCGCCGGCTTCCCCCGGGCATGGTAGAGATAGGGATTCAACGCCGGGTCGTTGTACATTTTGCACTGCCGGTAGACCTTCAGCCGGGCCCGCCCCGCCACGATGTCCGCCAGCAGCAGCGTCAGCGAGGCGGAAAGGTCGTGGTACTGCTCCTGGCAGGTTGCCAGCTTGATGCGGACCTTCCGGCGGTGGTCCTCCTCGACGTCGTCCCGGCCAAGCTGCTCCTGCAAGTGATAGATTCGCAGGGCGAGGATGGAGAGGCGATCGATCGCGCTGCCGGGCGTTTCCGTGTGGTGCCGGGCGTCGGGCTGGGGCACGATGCCTTCGGCCGACAATTGGGCGACCAGGTAGTCGTCCACCTTTTCGATCAGATCGTTGCGCCGCTGGTTCAACTTGTCGATGGCCCGCTTGACCTGGGCGATCCGCTGGTCGCCGACGTCCGGGCTGCGGGCCACGTCCTCCTCGTGCCAGAGCCGAAAGTTCTGCTCGTGCTGCCGGCAGACGAGGGCGAGAAAGTCCTCGTAGGGGTTGTCGATCTCCTGCTGGTGCCAGCGGCGCACCGTGGTCCGCTGCAATCCCGTGATGGTGGCTACGTCGATATCCATTTCGTGTTCCCTTCCCTGGGTCGAAACGCCGGTTGGACGTGACTGTGCGTTTCCGGCCGCCAACGGTTATCGATTTCCCGGCCGGGTTTCGCCCCGGCTCCCACGGGCCCGTGGATCGTTTCCGGGCCGGGGATTGGTTCGGGCCGTGTCCGGTGTCCAACGGGTGGCGGAATGATAGTTCCTGGACCGAGCTTGGGCAACAGGAAAACAGCCCATCGATCGGGGGGGTTGGGATGGCCTGTTTCGACCTTGTCGCGCGGGGGCGCAGTCGCTACACTTCGCCGCCCTCGTCGACGGAGCGTCACGGCCGGTGCGCACCCGCTCCTCTTGAATCCACCTTTGGGCGGAATCAGCACGTGGTGATCTCCCATAGCCACCGCTTCATCTTCATCCACATTCCCAAGACGGCCGGTTCGAGCGTGACCCGGGCGCTGGCCGGCTTTGCGGAACCACCCGTACAGGCCTGGGTGCATGGTCTGCTGAGGCAAGTCGGCATTCACGTCAACTATTTCGGACCCGTCCAGTGGAAGCAATTCAGAACGCACTCCACGGCCGCCGTGTTGAAACGTCATCTGCCCGAGCAGGTTTATTCCGACTTCTTCAAGTTCGCCTTCGTCCGCAATCCGTGGGACCGCCTGGTATCGTCGTATTACTACCTGCTCAACAACCGCATGCACCACCGCCACCGCCGCGTCTGCTCGCTGCGAGATTTCGAGGAGTACGTAAACTACGAAGCCTGGCGAAACAAAATGTCGCAGACGGCATTTCTGGTGCAACCGGACGGCAGGCTGATCGTGGATTTCGTGGGGCGGTTCGAGACGCTGAGAGAGGATTTCGCCCACGTCGGCCGGGTGTTGAAATTGGACGTGTCACTACCCCACATCAATCGGACTTTGCATCGCGACTATCGCTCTTATTACACGGACCGGACCGCGCGGCTGGTGGCCGAATACTGGCGTGAGGACATCGAGATGTTCGGCTACACGTTCGATGGTCCGCGACGGGTGCGGGCTTCGTGAGCAGAGCGGCGACCGGCGGGGGACCGCTGCGGGAGACGCATCACCCCGAGGGAGGGGTCCCGGTGTGGATTTCGCCGTGGGTCTGCCGGGGCGGGAATCCGCCGCGCGGCCGAGCAGCGCGCCAGGTGGCGGGGTTTTGCCGCAATACCGTTGAATTAGGGCCCGGAGGCGCGGTCTGGCAGCGTTCGGCGCGGGTCTCCTGACCCCGCCGAGAAAGGACCGATAGTCTCCCACATCAACC
>CAYZWG010000487.1:0-4127 GCA_964481605.1 uncultured Planctomycetaceae bacterium | reverse complement strand
GTTTGCCGACTGGCTGGGGGGAATCGTGGCCGGGTTGAGCGACGAGCAGATGCAGAAGATGCTGGCCTGCGAGCACGGCGGAATCAACGAGGTGCTGGCCGACCTGTACGCCGACACGGGCGAGACGCGCTACCTGGTGCTGTCGCGCCGCTTTCAACACCGGGCCGTGCTCGATCCGCTCTCCCGGGGCGTCGACTGCCTGCCCGGATTGCACGCCAATACCCAGATTCCCAAGCTGGTGGGCCTGGCCCGGCGGTATGAACTGACCGGCGACGCAAAGGATCGCCGCACGGCCGAGTTCTTTTGGGGGCGAGTGGTGCATCACCATTCCTACGTGACGGGAGGGCATTGCCTCAACGAGCATTTCGGCCCGCCCGACGTGCTCAGCGACCGGCTCGGTCCCGACACGACCGAATCGTGCAACGTTTACAACATGCTCAAGCTCACCCGCCACGTGTTCGAGTGGACGGCCTCGGCGGACGCGGCCGATTTCTACGAACGGGCACTCTACAACCACATCCTTTCGACCCAGCACCCCGGCAACGGGCGGGTGATCTACAACCTGTCGCTGGAGATGGGGGGCTACAAGCGCTACCAGGACCCCTACGGGTTCACCTGCTGCGTGGGCACGGGAATGGAAAACCACTCCAAGTATGGCCGCTGCATCTATTTCCACGACGCCGATCACCTGTTCGTCAACCTGTTCATCGCTTCGCGACTCCGCTGGGAGGAGAAGGGAGTCACGCTCACCCAACAGACGCGGTTTCCCGACCGGGAGACGACCACGTTGCATTTTGCCTCCACCGGGCCGGTGCGGCTGGGGTTGAAGATTCGCTGGCCCTACTGGGCGGAAAAAGGACTGCAACTGAAGATCAACGGCAAGTCGCGGGCGGTCCAGGGCAAGCCGTCGAGCTACGTCGCCATCGAGCGGACCTGGCAGGACGGCGACGTGGTCGAGGTTCGTCTGCCGATGACCCTGCGGCTGGAGGCCATGCCCGACAATCCCCACCGCGTGGCGGTGATGTATGGGCCGCTGGTTTTGGCCGGAGACCTGGGCGCGGTGGACGACGCGGAGGCGGGTTCGCCCGGATTCGTGCCGGTTCTGGTGACCAAGGGACGCCCGCCGAGCGAGTGGCTGAAACCGGTCGAGGGCCGGCCGGCGACCTTCCGGATGGTCGGCGTGGGACGTCCTCGCAACGTCACGCTGCGGCCTTTCTTCCGCACCCACGACCGCCGCTACACGATCTTCTGGGACGTGTTTTCCGAAGCCGGCTGGGCGCGGAAGCAGACCCGGGACCGGGCCGAGGCGGAGCAGCGTCGCAAGCTCGAGGCGCTCACCATCGACTATGTTCAGCCGGGCGAGTTGCCGTCGGAGCGGGACCACAAAATGCAGGAGGAAGGGACGGGAGCGGGCCAACACCTGGGACGCAAATGGCGCCACGCGCCGAACGGCTGGTTCTCCTACGAGATGAAGGTCACCCCGGACAAGCCGGTCGTTTTGCGGGCGACCTACTGGGGCAGCGAGAGCGGCCCGCGCCGGTTTGACGTGCTGGTCGAGGGAAAGAAGATCGCCACCCAGGCGTTGCACCAAGACCGGCCGGGGCAGTTTTTCGAGGTCGATTATCCGCTGCCGGCCGAGTTAACCAAGGGGAAAAGCAAGGTGAGGATCAAGTTCCAGGCCCACGAAAAGAACATTGCCGGGGGAGTATTCGGGCTACGGGTGCTGCCCGGCGGCGGGTAGGGGGGGCGACCTCGCCGTGGGACGGGACCGGCAGAATGGCGACACGAGGTCCCCTCTCCCTCCGGGAGAGGGTTAGGGTGAGGGCGATTGGCGGAAGAATGTCTTGCCTTGCTTGCGTGCCTTCTCTCACCCCTCACCCCCGGCCCCTCTCCCAGAGGAAGAGGGGAGGAGTTTGCAAAAGTCCAGTTAGACCCTGTTGCTATGCCGATCCCCATAGTTACAGGTGTCCACGAATCCGCAAACGGAGCACCGTGGCTGTGCTCCGCAGACGTTACCATAATCCTGGGCGCAAAACATCCAGAGCAGGTTGTCCAGGTAGGTAGGATTGCAGGCCGCATCCGAGGCGAGTTGGCCGACCAGGCGATACGCCTGCTCCTCCGAGGGGTAGTCGGAAATGTAGGCCAATCTTTCACCACCGAGTATCCGCCGTACGTGCACGTCTGGCTTCCCGGCACGAATACCGACGTTCCGCAGGTACTCGAGTGCCAGCGTATACCCCACCTGTTTCAGCTTGTACACGCTCGCGGAATCCGACAACTTGGCGGCGATTATGCTTGGCTCGTCACTGGTGACGAACTGGTCCATACTTCCGTGGTCACGTGCGATGCGCTTGAGCTTTTCAATATTCTCGCCGAGAGAGTACATCTGGGCTTTGATCTGCCGATTGCCACACCGCAGGTCACGAATGCTTCGGATGAAGGAGTCGGGATTGCCGACTCGCACACGCTGGGGATCGAAACCGAAGAAGATCGCTTCAATCCGAGACGAGTTTTGCTCAATCGGACCCCAGGGACGCTGGCTGCTCAATAATGAGAACACCAAACCGCACAGATGGTCCCTCAACGTGAATTCCTTGCCACGCGCCCGCTCCTCTGAGGCCTGCACCTGCCCGAACTCCGCCACGACAGCATCAGCATCGATGCCTTGGTTGGCAAGAGTGGCCTTGAGTGTCGAAAGAAGGCGACGAGGTTCGGGTGCTGCCATGCGATATACCGGAAACAGGTGCGTGGGCTAACGGTTTGCCGTTGGGCCGATTATCGCTTCGGCATCGCCAGCGGCTTGCGCGACGGACGGCTCACGACCCGCGTGCCGGACTCCCGTTCCTGCCGCTGAAGATCCTCGGTGATCCGCTTCAAGTCGTAATCCAAAGACGCGGCATGGGCTTCTCGATGCCGTCGGATCTCCTCGACGATATCGTCAACCTTGTGAGTCATTCATCAACTCCTCGGGCGTGCAGATCGTGGGCGGCTCATAGCCGGCGCCTCTGCACACACCTTCGATGGTTTGGCGCATCGTCGCGTTGGCGATGTGCGTGCAGTTCCAGGTCAGGAGGTATTCTACTCCGTGGACCCCGGCCACGGCAATGTGAAGGGCGTCTTCCGCGGCCTTGCGAGGCACGGCTCTGCTCTGGACGAGTTCGGCCGCGAGTTCCCTCGCCGCGTCCGTGATCCCGAGTCGCGGAATTCCCCGTACGAAAGCTATTCTCTCCCGTGCGGCCTCCTCGTCGCCCGACGATGCTTCGCTGACGACGAGTTGGGAGACGAACAACTCGTACGCTTGAGCCCGGAGAGCAAACCATTCCCGCGTAATCTGCTGACGCCCAGCAAGGACCAGATCGCGGCTGGGCCGCGATGTCGCGTAGGCGATCACGCTGGTCTCCAGATACACAGCCTGTTTTATCATTCGTCTCGGTTCCTTGGCCAAACTTCTTATTCTATTCCAATTGCTTGCACAGCGCCACTTGGACCCCCTCCCCGCCGGCCGTGTGCCGCTGCCCAGTTACCGTTGGCCGGGAATCGGAATCTGGCCGAAGCGTGTAGCTTACGCTCATCCGCTGATGTCCTCAAGCGTTCGCGGCGGAACGCGGCAAGAATCTTGAGGGAAGCCGGCTGGACGACCGATGGTAAGTTCCAGGCCCACGAAAAGAACATTGCCGGGGGGGTTTTCGGGCTGTGGGTGCTGCCCGTCGCCGGTCAGCTTGAAACAACCAAGAACCTTCATCGAAGGACAAAAGGTCGAATTGCCGGAGACGTAGCCCGCTCCGGTGCATCGCTTGGTTCGGCAAATGCCTCTGATGCTGTTCACTGGCTCAAGCCGAGTTGCCGCTTGGCCTCTGCCAAGGGAACGGTCTCCTCCTGCTTGGCACGTTCGTCAAGCAGCGCCATGAGCTTGGCATTCTGCCGAGTAAGGGCCATTTCCCGATCAAACTCATCGACGACGCTCACCATGAATTCGGTGCCGTCGGCCGTTCGTACCAAGATGTCCTCGTCGCGGGCCTGCTCGAGCAGCGCCTGGAGCTCGGATGCCTGCGACGGAATCGTGACCGTCTTCATAGTTCGTACCCCTCGCCGTGCACGAATAGCTTGCTACCTTGTTTGTAACCGAT
>CAYZWG010000486.1:0-4138 GCA_964481605.1 uncultured Planctomycetaceae bacterium | reverse complement strand
TTTTGGCCCTTGGCTTTCTCGGTGCATCATGACTACTGTCCACGCCTCTGCCCACGCGGGCACCCTCGATGCGCGCAAGCTGCAAATCGCGCGCCAGGCCCAGGCCAGCGACGGCGGCCTCCACCACGCCGCCGCGGAATTGGGGTTTACGGGGGAAGAGGAAGCACTCCAGGCGGTCGGCCAGGCGCTGGGCATGGAGATGGTCGATCTGACCAAGACCAGGATCGACCCGGCCGCGCTGGAGAACTTTCCCCTCAAGCTGATCCACCGCCACGAGGTCTTTCCCATCGGCCGGGAGGACGGTTCCCTGGTGGTGGCCATCGCCAATCCGTTCGATCTGCACGCCCTCGACGCGGTGGCAGCGGCCACCGGCATGAGCGTGATTCCCAGGGTCGCCCTGCCGGCCGAGTTGGCTAAGCTGATCAAGGCCCACTTGGGCGTGGGGGCCGAGACCGTCGACGGCCTGCTGGCCCAAAGCGAAGACCGCGAGGGCGCCGTCGAGGTGCTCGACGAATTGGACTGGGAAGGCTCCGAAGCCGCCGAAATGGCCCAGGAGGCCTCCGTCGTTCGGCTGGTCAACGAGATTCTCACCGAGGCCATCGAAGCCCGCGCCAGCGACATCCATATCGAAGCCCAGGGCGACGGAATGAAGGTCCGCTACCGGATCGACGGCGTGCTGCAGAAACAGCCCGTGCCGGCGGAGATCAACCGCTTTCAATCGGCCATCGTCAGCCGCCTGAAAATCATGGCCCGGCTCAATATCGCCGAAAAACGCATTCCCCAGGACGGGCGGATCAAGCTCAAGGTCTCCGGCCGCGAGGTCGATATTCGTGTCTCCATCATCCCCATGCTGCACGGCGAAGGAATCGTGATGCGCGTGCTGGACAAGGACCGCATGAGCTTTTCCCTCCAGGGCGTCGGCATGGACGACGACGTCTACGCCCAGTTCAACCAACTGATCAAGTTGCCCCACGGCATCATCCTCGTCACCGGCCCCACCGGCTCGGGAAAAACCACCACGCTTTACAGCGCGCTGAGTGAGATCAAGAGCGAAGAGACCAAAATCATCACCACGGAAGACCCGATCGAATACCAACTCAACGGAATCAACCAGATTCAGGTGCATACCAAGGTCGGTCTGACCTTTGCCACCAGCCTCAGGGCAATCCTGCGACACGACCCGGACATCGTCCTGGTGGGCGAAGTCCGCGACCTGGAAACGGCCGAAAACGCCGTCCAAGCCTCGCTCACCGGCCACCTCGTGTTCAGTACCTTGCACACCAACGACGCCGCCGGAGCGTTCATGCGAATGACCGACATGGGCGTGGAGCCGTTCCTCGTCTGCAGCACGGTCGAGGGCGTGATGGCCCAGCGGCTGGTCCGCACCCTCTGCAAGGAATGCCGCCAGCCGGTCCACCTCCGCAAAGAGGACGTGCCCGACGACTTCCCCTTCGCCCAGTACATGGAAAACGCCGGCACCGTCTACCAGGCCGTCGGCTGCCGCGGTTGCCGGGGAACCGGCTACGCGGGACGGCTGGGAATCTTCGAACTGCTGATCGCCAACCAGGAGATTCGCGACCTGGCCAACGAGCGGGCCGGCTCGCACGTGCTCAAGCAGGCCGCCGTCCGGGCGGGCATGCGCACCTTGCGCCAGGACGGTTGGGTCAAGGTGCTCCGCGGCCAAACCACCATCGACGAAGTCCTCCGCGTGACCAAGGCAGATTAGGATTGGTGATTCGTGTACTGAACCCCGCCGGCCCTTTCTCGGCGGGGTCGGGAGACCCACGCCGAACGCCGAGACCCACGCCGAACGCCGCCAAACCACCATGCCCGAATTCACCTACACGGCCCGAACCCTCTCCGGCGAGGACGTCAGCGGAACGGTCTCCGCGGCCACCAAGCGAGAAACGTTCGCCGCCCTGGCGGAGAAGTCGCTCTATCCGATTCGCGTGGAGAACGCCGACGCGCGGCGGGCCCGCTGGCAGTGGAAAAAACGGGTCGGCGCGTCGGTGATCGCGGCCACGCTGACGCAGTTGGCCGATCTCCTGCAAAACGGCGTGCCGCTGATGGGATCGCTGGAGATTCTGGCCGAGCAGACGGCCCATCCCACCATGGCCGAGGTGCTCAAGGATGTTCGCGACCAGGTCTCCGAAGGCCAGTCGCTGGACGTAGCTTTCGCCGCCCACCCGAAGGTTTTCGACGAGCTCGCGGTGAGCGTGGTGCGGGCCGGCTCCGAAGGGGCGTTCCTGGAGGACGCGCTGAAGCGGACGGCCGACTTCCTGGAGATGCAAGAAGAACTCAAAAACCGCGTGGTGGGGGCGATGGCCTATCCCGCCTTCCTGGCCGTGGCCGGAACCCTGGTGACCGTGTTCCTGATCGTTTTCGTGGTGCCCAAGTTTGCCACCCTGTTTGAGCGGATCGAGCGCGAGGGCGGGGGTCTGCCCACCCCCACGGTGATCCTCCTCGGCACGAGCAGCTTTTTGGGCCACTACGGCCTCTGGGTGGCCGCCGCCCTGGGCGGCCTGGTGGGATGGCTGCGAAGCCTGCTCCACACACCCCGCGGACGCAAATTCTTCGACCGCTGGAAACTGCGTATTCCCGTGGTGGGAAAGATCCTCTTGAACTCCGCCCTGTCGCGATTCTGCCGCATCTTGGGAACCCTCCTCAACAACGGCGTGCCCCTGTTGAGGGCCCTGGAAATCAGCAGCGAATCGACGGGCAACAAGGTGCTCGCCGAGGCCATCGTCCGCTCGGCGGAAAACGTCTCTTCCGGCGAAACGCTGGCCCGCCCCCTGGCCGAGAGCGGCTTGATCCCCAGGTCCGTGATGGCCATGATCAGCGTTGCCGAGGAATCGAATACTCTCGATTCGGTGCTGGTGGGCATCGCCGACACGATCGACCGAAAAACGGCCCGCCAGTTGGACCTGATGGTGCGGATGATCGAGCCCATGATGCTGATGGTGATGGGTTCGATCATCCTCTTCGTTATGGTATCCTTGTTGGTGCCGGTGTTTGATATGAACACCACCATGTGACCACCCGGAAAAGCGAAAAAACGTGGCGTAAACAAGACCGGTTGGAACAACACGCCACCTGCGTCTGTGCGAGAGAATACGATCCGCCTGAACGTTCAGGCCGCCGAGCATTGCTCTTACTCGAAAAGGAGGAAAGACAGATGAAACGGTCCCCACGAAACTCCCCCGGTCGCGGTGGCTTCACCTTGATTGAACTGCTCGTGGTGCTGGCAATCCTGGTGATGTTGGTGGCCATGGTGGCGCCCAAGATCCTCGGCCGCCGCAAGGAGGCCGACATCAACACCGCCAAGAGTCAAATCGGCCTGCTCAAGGGCGCGCTCGAACAGTACGTCCTGGATTGCCGCGACTATCCCTCCACCGAACAGGGCTTGCAGGCCCTGATCACCATGCCCGGCGTCTCCGACACAATGGGCGGCAGCGGCGAAATGGGCGGCGGCGGCGACTTGCAAGGCTGGAAAGGCCCCTACATCAACAGCGACGCCCTGCCCGCGGACCCCTGGGGAATGGCCTACCAGTATGAGTACCCACCCACCCGGGGCGCCGGACCCGGGCCGGACATCTGGTCGATGGGAAAAGATCGCCAGGACGGCACCGAGGATGATATCGTCAGTTGGAACGTGGCCGCCAGCGGCGAAGGCGGGGCCACCGGCCAGGACGAGTTCGGCCAGCAGCAGCCGGCCACCATGCCCCCCGAGGGCCTGCAAGGGCCGCTGCCGCCGGGCGCCGCCGGCGCCGGCGGTCGGCCGCCCATGGGCCGGCCCCCCGCCATGCCCCCGGCTCCCGCCGGTCGCGCGCCGGCCGGTGGCGGTCTGCCCCCTGCCCGGTCTGTTCCGCCCGCGGCACCCCGCACCCGGTAGCCCCCATACCATTGAATGAAGCCAGCGCGGCGCCCAGCGCTCGGCGCGGCGCGCACGTTTGGCGCGAGTCTCCTGACCCCGCCGAAAACAGGGGTGGCCCAGGTTCTTGAACCTGCACCCGGCGGCAGCCGGCAAGAGGTGAGGGAGGGGGTGGCGACGCTCAGACGGTGTTCCTGTTCGATCGCTGGAGTGATTTGCACTGACCTCTTGTGGCACGGCCACACCGGTTCAAGAACCGGTGCTACC
>CAYZWG010000485.1:0-4142 GCA_964481605.1 uncultured Planctomycetaceae bacterium | reverse complement strand
GAACGGACTTTTTTTGCAGGGCGGCAGCTAGCGATGGGGGGAAATGGGTTGCCCAGAGCGGCCGCGGAGGTGGCGGCCCGACCCACGCGCCTTGCATTCTCCCCATGCTTGCTCGGCTTGGAAAAACTCGAAGGCCACGCTGCCTACGCTACTTCTCTTCGTGTTCTTCGCGGGCTTCGTGGTGAACACTGCCCGCGGTGACCGCGGGTTTTGGAACTATTTCACCACGAAGCCCGCGAAGAGCACGAAGAGCTGGTTCCACGATGCCGGCAGCGCGACCCGGCCTACAGCTCTCAGAATCTCCCTCTTGAAACCGCCACCTCAAACAGCCTCCAGAAGTCCGTTCCTGCACCCCGCTGACGGGGTCGCCAGACCCGCGCCGAGCGCGTCCGCCGGACCACGGCGTCTTCCTTCGATGCTAAACCAAGCTTGGCCCCGCAACAAGCCGGCCAGGGCGACCTGCTCCCGGCCGGCATCGACCGCCGCGGCATGGGCGCAAAAAGCGCGGGCCTGCCGTAGGGGGCAGGCCCGCGCAAGCTAGATCGATCCTTTTGGAGGTTGGCCGAGCGACAACTTCAGCAGGTCCCCGCCGGGGCCCTACCGGGGCGGGTGCGGAGCTTGTCTTTCAGCCGGTCCTCAGCGTGTCCGCTCACTTCGTTTTGGCAGAATCCTCGCGGCAGAATCTCCGCGGTCCCCTGCACAAACCTCTCTCCGCCGAGGAAAGTTGGGCAACAGCGGGTTGCCCCGGGCGGAGAAAATGACGGATTCCCCTAGCCGTCGATCACCCGAACATTCTCGGCCCGAGGGCCTTTGGGGCCACTTCCCACCTCGTACTCGACGGCCTGTCCGGGGCTGAGCGTTTCGATGGAAACGCCCTCCAACGCCGAGTGGTGGAAGAAGATGTCTCCCCGTTCCCCCTCGATGAACCCGAATCCCCTGTCCGTCACCACCTTCTTAATCGTACCTTGCGGCATGTCCGCCACTCCCTAACAACAGAATTCAAACGTACCCAAGCCGCAGTCCACCATGCACGGCCCCTTTTCCGTGCAAGAAGACCTCGACGAAACCACCGCAGGGGGAGAAAAGCAGCCGCAATCGAATGCACTCAGTCTGGCAAAAAGCCACGGTCAAACGAACTGCAACTCGACACGAGCATGCTCTCTCTACAAAGAGCCGGGGACTCACGTCGTCGGTTCAACACCCCTTGCAACCACAAAGCCTACCACAGGTGGGCCGAAACGCAAGGGGTCCGAGGACCACCAGTCCGTTGGGCGGAGCGGGCCGCGGCCCGGGCAGCGAACACGAAGGCCGTCGGATGGGGGGGGTGGCCGCCCGGCACGGCGGCAGCATGGGCAGGCCCCGGACTGCTCACCCTTGCGGCAGGGGGGCCGGCTTGCCAGAATGGTGGCGTTCGGCACGTCGCCCGGTGGCGGCGGCCGGGGGCGCAAGGGCGGGATGGCTCATGCTGGCCAAGCTGAAAACGTTTTCGCTTTTGGGTATCGAGGCCGTGCCGGTCGAGGTCGAGGTGGACGTCTCGCCCAGCGGGTTGCCCAAAACGGTGTTGGTGGGCCTGCCCGAGGCCGCCGTCAAGGAGAGCACCCATCGGGTGGAGCGGGCGATCGTCAACTCGGGTTTTGTGCGTCCGCAGAATCGGGTCGTGATCAACCTGGCCCCGGCCGAATTGCCCAAGCAGGCGGCCTCCTTCGACTTGCCGATCACGTTGGGGATCTTGGCCGGCAGCGGGCAGTTCCAGTCGGATCGGCTGGAACAGTACGCCGTGGTGGGGGAGTTGGCGTTGGATGGCGGCACGCGGCCGACCAGGGGGGCACTGTCGATGGCCATCACGGCCGCGGCAGAGGAAGGCTTGCGGGGGCTGTTGGTGCCCACGGCCAGCGCGGCGGAAGCGGCCGTGGTGGAAGACATCGAGGCGATCCCGGTTGCCAGCCTGGCCCAGGCGGTGGGGTTCCTGGCCGGCGAGATCGAGATCGAGCCGGTGCCCTCGCGGGTGGACGAGCTGTTTCGCACGCTGGGCCTCTACGGGGACGACTTTTCCGACGTGCGGGGCCAGGAGATGGCCAAGCGGGCGTTGACCGTGGCGGCGGCCGGAGGCCATAACGTGCTGATGCTGGGCCCACCCGGGGCGGGCAAGACGATGCTGGCCAAGCGGCTACCCAGCATCTTGCCCGACCTCGCCACGGGCGAGTCGATCGAGACCACCCGCATCTATAGCGCCTTGGGGCGACTGAAGGCGGGGCAGCCGCTGTTGGCCACGCGTCCGTTTCGCGCGCCGCACCACACCATCAGCAACGCCGGCCTGGTGGGCGGGGGCTCGCCGCCGGCGCCGGGCGAAATCAGCCTGGCCCATAACGGCGTGCTCTTTCTGGACGAATTGCCCGAGTTCAACCGCTCCACCCTGGAAGTGCTCCGCCAACCGCTGGAGGACGGCACGGTGACGATTTCGCGGGCTTTGGCCAGCAGCACGTTTCCGGCCAATTTCATGCTCGTGGTGGCGTTGAATCCTTGCCCTTGCGGATATCGCAACGATCCGCGGCGAAGCTGCCATTGCTCGGTGCCCCAGATCGAGCGTTACATGTCGAAGATCAGCGGGCCACTGTTGGACCGGATCGACATCCACATCGAGGTGCCGGCGGTGCCCTATCGCGAGTTGTCGGGGGACACTCCGGGCACGTCGAGCGACCAGATGCGACAGGGGGTGGCTGCCGCCCGCGGAGTGCAATCCCGGCGGTTCGACGGCAGCCCCACGCGTCACAACGCCGACATGACGCACCGCCAGACGCGGCGGTTCTGCCGGCTGGGCCACGAGGGGCAAAACCTGCTCAAAGCGTCGATGACCGAGTTGGGGCTTTCGGCCCGGGCACACGACAAGGTATTGCGGGTTGCCCGCACGATCGCCGACCTGGACCAAAGCGAGGCGATCGCGGCGCAGCACTTGAACGAGGCGATCAGTTACCGGATGCTGGACCGGGATATTTGGACGTGAGGGAGGGGTGTTTGCGTGGGCGGAGATGGGCCGATCGCGGAGGCCGGGCCGATGGCACCCCCTTCTCAAGTGGCAGTTCGCGTGTTTGCACAATCCGCGTCATGCTAGCAAGTTCCGTCGGAATCGGGTATGGTTCGTCCAGAGGAATGGGTGACCAGATGTCGGATACGCTCACGAAGGAGGAACGGAGCAAGCGAATGAGCCTGATCCGTGGGCGGGATACCAAACCGGAAATGCTCGTTCGGCGTCTTGTTCATGCGTTGGGTTACCGCTACCGGCTCCACTGCTCCGATGTCCCCGGCAAGCCCGACTTGGTTTTCCGTTCGCGGAGAAAGGTGATCTTCGTTCACGGTTGCTTTTGGCATCTCCACAAGGGATGCGCGAACAACCGGATGCCGAAATCGCGGCTCGATTTCTGGAAACCCAAGCTCGAAGCGAACCGCAAGCGGGACATCAGAAACAAGGCCCGACTTTCCCGAACGGGGTGGACCTACCTTGTGATCTGGGAATGCGAGACAGCGTGTGCCGAATCACTGGAAGAACGCATAAGGGAGTTCCTCGAAAGTGAACGCACTTGAACTCTTCGCCGGCGCGGGCGGGCTTGCACTCGGGACAACCCAAGCGGGATTCAAGCACGTTGGCGTGGTGGAATGGAATCACAACGCTTGCGACACAATCCGTGAAAACAACCGACGCGGGGTGATTGATTGGCCGTTACATCAAGGCGATGTTAGGGCGTTGGATTTCCGTGCCTTCGGGTCACCTGATTTGCTGGCCGGCGGTCCTCCATGCCAACCGTTCTCCATTGGGGGAAAGCACCGCGGGGACCGCGACGAGCGTAACCTCTTTCCAGACGCGATTCGTGCCATCCGGCAAACAGAGCCCAAGGCGGTCTTGATTGAAAACGTCAAGGGGCTTCTACGTCCCGCGTTCGCGAAGTTCTTCGAACACGTCCTCCTCCAGATCACCTATCCCGAAATCACGCCGAAGGCAAACGAGGGGCGGGCGGAGCACTTGGCGCGGCTGGAACGATTTCACACCAAGGGACGAGGTCCCAGGGGGCTTCACTACCAAGTTGTTTTTCGGAAACTCAACGCTGCGGATTTCGGCGTCGGCCAACGACGTGAAAGGGTTTTCATCG
>CAYZWG010000484.1:2037-4161 GCA_964481605.1 uncultured Planctomycetaceae bacterium | reverse complement strand
TGCTAATACATAAATACTTGCGTCGAGTCAACCCAGATCAAACAGTCGAACTAGTCCGCCCACTCAAATCCCTCGGCTTCTTTCCTTCATCCTTCATCCTTCATCCTTCATCCTTCATCCTTCATCCTTCATCCGTGGGCGCCGGCCTCGCCAGGGACGCTATGGCGCGATGACCCCCGGGTCGTCGTGGGCGCGGCGGTACGTGGTGTAAACCGTGACGCTGGACGCGGGGAGACGCTGTCGGAACTCGGTCGCGGGCCGCACCAGCGGAAACTCCGCGTCGGCCTCGACCTTCAAGTCGGCACGATCTCGCTTTTGGGGCGTGATCTGATACCGGTAGAGCGTGCCTGCTTGCCCCAGCCCCGTGAGCGTGAAAGTCGTCTCCCAAGGGGAATCGGCGTCGTTGACCACCAGCAAGGTGAGTTGGCCTTTGGGCGACCGCAGGCAAGCGGCGAAGACCCGCTGGTACCGGCCCAGGCGGCCACCGTCGACCGTGCATTTGAGCACCTGGGAGTGCTTGGCGGTGAAACGCGTCAGCAGCCCGTACATGAAGTACGAGTTGGGATGCGGGGTGATCTTCCCCAGCAGCTTCTTCCGCTTGCGGTCGAAGGTGTCGATCATCTGCCATTGGCCGTCGAGGTCGCCGCGATTGACGAAGCTCCAGCGATTGAAGGCGTCCACGCCCACGTTCAATCCACGGATCACCAGCTCCACGTCTTTCAGGCCCGCCGTGTAGCTGGCCGGGCCGGGGTTATCGCCTTGCCAGCCGAAGGCCATGGATCCCAGCTCGGAGAGAAACATCGGTTTGTTTCGGGCATGGGCCCAGGCGGCCCAATCGGCCAGGCGTTTTTCCGCCTGCGCCAGGGGGTATCCGCCCTCGCGCCCGTCGAAGTTGGCCCAATAGGAATGGATGTCGTAGGCTCCCACCAGAGGATCGAAGTCGATCTTCTCCGGTTCCAAGGCCGGCAGGTCGGTCCAGTCGGGGCCGCAGAGGGGCACGTTCTCGAGCCCCCGCTTGTCCAACGCCTTGCGCACGGCGGCCAAGCCGGGCTCCAGCGGCATGGCGACCATCGGCGGCCGTCGCCACCAGGACCAGGCATACCCGGGCTCATTGACGATGCACAACGAGCGGATGCACGTGTATCCCTTGCGTTTGACCAGGTGCTCGACGAGCGCGGCCAGCCCCTCGGCGTAGTCGTCCATCGAAAGCGGCCCGCTGTGTACCCGCTGGGCCGGATCGTCGCGCCACGGGGGAAACGTATTCCAGGCCACGTTTCCCCACATCTGCTGCAAGAACACGTCCGCACGCCGCTGCTGGCACCAATCGAGGATGCGGTAGAGGATCCGCATCTCGGGATTGTCCCAATCAAACTGCTTGCGATTTGGCTCGTACATCCGCTGCTCGACTTCTACCCGGCACCAGTCCAGACCCAACCAGTCGGCATGGCGATAAATCTGCTGCCAGGCCGCCTCATCCTCTGCCGGCGGATGCCCGCCCCAGGCGCTGCCGCCGTCGGAGTGTGTGGGCCCATGGGGGATGGGCTCCTCGATCGCGTGCCAGGAGGCACCCATGCCGCCGCGCATGGTGTGAATCACCGAGGCGGCGGCCACGTCGATTCGCACCTCCGCGGCGGGAAGTCGCCGCCCGGGACCGGCCGGAAACACCGACACGATGAGGAGAGCAACCGCGCGTTTGGCGTCCAACTCGATCATCGTTGCTCCCTCCCGCTTGGATGATACAAACCGCTCCGTGAACCGAGATGGCGAAGTCCCGAAGACGGGCAGAAGTCAAAAGAGCGTCTCGAAGCCAGCCGTACGAAAGTGGTCGAGAAAAACCCTGTTCATGGCTGATGCTCATTATGTCGAGCGGAGAGATCACTCTGCCCGGATGAGTACCGCTCCGACAACACGTCGTATACGGCCTCGACCGTTTTCTCCAAGTCGCTGGGAGCGACCAAACGTGGTTCGAACTCCACTTCGCAATGCTCGGGCAGTTCGACGGATACCGTGGGACGAAAAACGCCGTTTTCGTACACAGCATGAATCGTATTCATGACCTCGCCTCCGTAGCCGCATTCACCGACACAGCAGTAATTGACCACGCCCCTGGTCCCCTAGGCCGGG
>CAYZWG010000484.1:0-1937 GCA_964481605.1 uncultured Planctomycetaceae bacterium | reverse complement strand
CCTGGGATGGGCCGGTTTTTCGGCCGCCGACGAAGCGGGCCAGGCGAAGATTCGCGTGCTGCTGACCACCGGCGGGCACCCCTTCGAAAAGGAACCGTTCTACGCCACGTTCGACGCGATGAAGAGCATCACGTACACCAAGGCCGAAATGCCCAAGGACGCCGACCTGCTCAAGCCGGGGCTGGAAAAGAAGTACGACTGCATCGTGATGTACGACATGTGCCGCCCCGGGATCAGCCCCCAACAGCAAGCGGCCTTCGTCAAGCTGTTGAAGGACAGGGGCATCGGGGTGGTCTCGCTGCACCACAACCTGGGGGCGCACGCCGGTTGGGATGAATTCCGCAAGATCATCGGCGGCAAGTTCATTCTCCAGGACTGCGAGATCGACGGCAAGGCGTATAAGACGACGCCCTGGTCCCACGGCCAGGACTTGAAGATCAGCGTGGCCGACAAGCAGCACCCGATCACGCGGGGGATCGACGATTTCGAGATTCACGACGAAACCTACGGCAAGTTCTACGTGGAGCCCGACGTCCACGTGCTGCTGACGACCGATCATCCCAAGAACAACCACCAGGTCGCCTGGACCCACCAGTACGGCAAGAGCCGGGTGTTCTACCTGATGCTGGGGCACGACGGCCAGGCCTACACGAACCCCGCCTGGGGCAAGCTGGTCGAGCAGGGGATTCGCTGGGCCGCCGGCAAGTGACCGGGTCCGCGGAAATGGGGGGATTGGCCGTAGCGCCGTAGGCCGGGTCGCGACCCGGCATTTCTGGTTCCCAAGCTCCGGCTTGGGAACGACGTCAAGTCGGAGTTCGTGCGGAGCGCGCACGCTCCATCCACTTCTTCCAACAACGGAGGTCGCACCATGCTCCGCACCGTTCCGATTCTTCTGGCGATCTTGTTCTCGCTGGCCGGCGGCAATGCCGTCGTCGGGGCCGATCTGTCGTTTCACGCGGCCGACCCGCCGGGCTATTATGCCTTCGACACGGGCGTGCTGCGGGGCCGGCTGCGGCTGGACGGCCACAGCCAGGGGATCGAGCAGTTGATCCACGTGCCCAGCGGCCGGGAGGTCACCTACGGCAACAAGCACGTGGGGCTGATGAGTCCCTACCGCGTGTTTTCCACCGGCACCCGCTACGGCCACGCCGCGCGGGACTGGCCGGGCAAGGTCGAGCTGCGCGACGACGGCGCCGTGGCCGTGCGTTTTCCGCCCGGCGAGGATCATCCCCTGGAAATGACGGCCCTCTTTCGGCTGGCCGCGGCCGACGCCATCGACGTGGCCACCACCGCCACTCCCCGGCAGGCGATGCCCGGCTTCGAGGTGTTCTGGTCGAACTACCTGGCCCCGGGCTTCGAGGCCAGCGTCTACGTCAAGCCGAACCGATTCACACCCCGCGCGGCGCCCGGGTTTCTGCGGGCCGATCACAACCCGCTGGTCGACGGCAACTACTTGATCTTTCCGCGGGACCGGGAGTCGGTATTGCTGATTTTCGACGGCCGCTGGGAGGCCCCGCCGAACCCGGTCACCTGGTGCGTAAATCGCTACCTGGCCGCGCCGCTGGCGATCCGCCGCCAGGCCGAGACGGGGCTGGCGATGTTGCTGATGGCCAGGCCGGAGGATTGTTTCGCCGTGGCCACGCCCTACAACCAGGACCCGCCCGACGGCGTGGCGAGCCACCGATCGCTCTATCTCTCCCTGTTTGGGCGCGACGTTGCGGCGGGCGAAACGGTCTCCGCCCACATGCGCCTGGTGGTCTCCAAGGACCTCTCGGACGACGCGGCCGTGGCGCGGTATGAGGATTTCTTGGCACAGACCGGTGCGAAGAAACGGGAGTCGCGATGAAAGGCGCTGCCAAGCCGGAGCTTGGCAGCGGGAGCCGCGACCTACAGACAAAACCTCCTCGTTACGAAGCTCCAGCTTCGTAACGCAGCTC
>CAYZWG010000483.1:0-4163 GCA_964481605.1 uncultured Planctomycetaceae bacterium | reverse complement strand
CTACGCCAAGGGGATGGTGCTGACGATCGCCGGCGACTGCGTGGGCACCGGGCCGCGACTGCAACTGCTCGCGGAAGACAACCAGACGAACCGGACCGTCGAGCAGGCGTTCGCCGAGTGGGCGGCCGCCGCCGACCTGGCCGCCAAGCTCCGCACGATGCGGATGGCCAAGGCGACCGACGGCGAAGCGTTCGCCGTGCTGGTCAACAATCCGACCCTGGACCACCCGGTGAAGCTCGACCTGCGGCCCATCGAGGCGGACCGCGTCACCTCGCCGCCGGAGTGGTTCGGCAACCAACACCTCGTGGACGGAATCGAGTTCGACGCCTTTGGCAATCCCACGATTTACCACGTGATGAAGGGCCATCCGGGCGATATGGCGTTTCCCTTCGGCCAGTTCGAGCGGATCCCGGCCGCCGCGGTGATCCACTGGTTCCGGGCCGACCGGCCGGGCCAACATCGGGGCGTGCCGGAGATCACCCCGGCCCTGCCGCTGTTCGCCCAACTGCGGCGGTACACGCTGGCGGTGCTGGGCGCGGCGGAGACGGCGGCCGACTTCGCGGCCGTGCTCTACACCGACGCCCCGGCCGGCGGCGAGGCAACGCCGGTCGAACCGCTCGACGTGATCGAACTGGAAAAGCGAATGGCCACCACGCTGCCCGACGGCTGGAAGCTCGGCCAGATCAAGGCCGAACAGCCGGGCACGGCCTACGCCGAGTTCAAACGCGAGATCCTGGCCGAAATCGGCCGCTGCCTGAGCGTGCCCGTGAGCGTCGTCACGGGCGATTCGAGCCAACACAACTATGCCAGCGGACGCCTCGACCACCAGACCTACTTCAAGAGCCTGCGGATCGAGCAGTCCCACCTGGGCCGCGTGGTGCTGGATCGCATCTTCTCGGCATGGATCGTCGAGGCGGCCTTGCTGCGGGCGTTCGCCCTGCTCCGGTCGGTCGACTCTTTCAAGAATCAGTGGTTCTTCGATGGCCAGGAGCATGTCGATCCGGCCAAGGAGGCCAACGCCCAGGCCGTGCGGCTGGCCACGGGCACGACCACGCTCGCCTACGAGTACGCCCGGCAGGGCAAGGACTGGGAGGCCGAGCTTCGCCAGCGGGCCAAGGAACGGCAACTCATGAGGGAACTGGGCCTGGCCGCGGACCAGCCGGCCCCCAGGAAGGAACAAGGAGATGCCAACAAGCGTCAAGTCGCCTGAATTCGTGGTGTTTTCCGCCGTGCCGGTGATCGAAGCGGCCGCCGATGAGAAGCAGTTGCCGCGGTTCTCCATGGTCGCCTACTCGGGCGGCACGATGCGGATCGCGGGCTTTCCGCACCCCGTCGTGGTCGATCTGGCCGGGCTGGATGTGCCGGACCAGTCGGTGCCGATTCGTTTGGATCACAAGTCGAACCAGGGCGTGGGGCATACCACGCGGATCGAGGCCCACGAGGGCCGGCTCATCGCGGAAGGGCTGATCAGTCGCGAGACGAGTTGGGCCCGCGACGTGGCCCGAAGCGGATCGAATGGTTTTCCGTGGCGGGCCAGCATCGGCGGGCCGGTCATCGAGGCCGAGTTCGTTCCGGCCGGGCAGGCGGTCGAGGTCAACGGGCGAACGTTCGAGGGACCGCTGCACGTGGTTCGCCGGATGACGCTGAAGGAAATCAGTTTTGTCGATAGCGGTGCGGACGGCGGTGCCAAGGCCGTCGTCGCCGCCCAAGCCAAGGAGAACGATGCGATGCCGAAAACGACCCCCGTCAAGGATGATGCAAACGCCAAGGATGATGCGCAGGCCAAAGACGGCCATGATGTGGTGGAGGTGCCGGAGAAGCTGGAAGCATCGGCCGATGTATCTCGGCCCGACGTGGACGATGCACTGGCCGAAGTTCGCACCGAGATCCGCCGGGCGGCCGCCGAGGAGACCCGGCGCATTGCCGACATTCGCAAGATCTGCGCGGGCGAGTACCCCCAGATCGAGGCCCGGGCGATCGACGAGGGCTGGGACCTGACGCGTTGCGAACTCGAAGTGCTCCGCGCTTCGCGTCCCTCGGCCCCGGCCGCGCATGTTGAGGCCAGCACGCCCGCACCGCAGGTGTTCGAGGCGGTAGCCCTCTCGGCCGCGGGCGTCTCGACCACGGTGCTCGAAGCGGCCTACCCGGAACAGACCCTGGAGGCGGCCGACCGGCTGCGGGGGGTCGGCATCCAGGAGTTCTGCGAACTGGCCTCCGGAGTGCGGCTGCCGCGGTTTCGCCGGGACGCCACCGGCTGGCTGCAAGCGGCCTTCAGCACGACCAGCCTGCCCGGCATCCTGTCGAACATCGCCAACAAGACGCTGCTGGAGGGCTACAACTACATCGAGGACGCCTGGCGGCGGATCTCGAAGCTGGCCACGGTGAACGACTTCAAGGAGCACAGCCGCTACCGCATGACCGGCAGCTTCAAGTTCGAGCAGGTCGGTCCCGACGGGGAACTCAAACACGGCCGCGTCGACGAGATGAAGTTCGGACAGAAGGCCGATACGCACGGGATCATGTTCGCCCTGACCCGGCAGATGATCATCGACGACGACCTGGGCGCCTTGACCGACATCCCCCGCCAGATCGGCATGGGCGCGGCCGAGGCGATCGCCGACGCCGTGTGGGGCCTGTTGCTCTCGAACCCCACGCAGTCGGACGGCAAGGCGTTTTTTCACGCCGACCACCAGAACTACCTGGCAGGGGCCGACACGACCCTGGACGTGGACGGTCTGACCAAGGCCGAGGTCACCTTCGGCGAGCAGACCAAGCCCAACGGCCGGCCGCTGGGCGTGCCGGCGCGAATCTTGCTGGTGCCCACGGCGCTGAAGGTGCCGGCCGAACTCTTGATGGTCTCGATCAACCTGAACGAGACGACCACCACCGGCAAGCCCAAGCCGCAGGCCAACCCCCACGTGGGCAAGTTCGACGTCGTCTCGTCGGTCTATCTCTCCAACGCGGCCTTTTCGGGCAACAGCAGCAAGGCCTGGTACCTGCTGGCCGACCCCAACCGCCTGCCGGCGATCGAGGTTGCCTTCCTGGGCGGCGTGGATCGCCCGACCGTAGAACGGGCCGACGCCGACTTCAACACGCTGGGCATCCAGTTCCGCGGCTACATCGACTTCGGCGTCCGCGAGCAGGACCATCGTGGCGCGCTGAAGATGAAGGGCGAGGTGTAGGCCGAAAGGAGGTTTCCGTGAAGGCTGCCGTGGTGCTGCTGATCAGCGTGCTGCCCGGCGCCGGCCGGGCGACCGAGCCGACCGAGGCGCGGCTGGCGGTCGATCTGCCGGCGGAAGTTCGCCAGTGGTTTCGCAACACGGACGGCTCCTGCGTGCAGTGCTCGATCGGCATCTGCGGGGTGGACCAGAACGTGCCGGCCGCCGCCACGCTGTTGTGGGACACCGAGTACGGCAACCGCCAGCGGGGCGGATCGGGGCCGTCGCGGGTCGCCCGCTATTGCCGGGAGCGGGGCATCCGCGTTTGGAACGTCACCGGCAGCACCACCTGGGAGTGGATGCGTTGGGCCGTGCGAAACGGCCGCGGTGCGGCGATCGGTGCCGGCCGGGCCCACTTTCAGACGCTGGTGGGCTACGACCCGGCCACGGCCACCTGGTACGTCTGTAACAACAACTCGCCGGAGAAGATCGACGCCTACGATGAATCGTCGTTTCGGCGGTTGCACCTGGCCAGCGGCCAATGGGTGGTCGTGTTGGACTACCCACCCCACCCGGCACGGCCGGAGTATTTTCGCTGGTGGTGACCCCTCCCGTTTCTCTCTTTCACGCAAGGAATCGAGGAATGAAGCGTTTTTCCGTGATGATCGCCGTGTTGCTCCTGGCCGGCGTCGCCCGGGGCCAGTCGCTGGAGGTCAACCAGGCCGAGATTCTCCGCCTGGGCGAGATGGTCCAGCACGTGGACGGCCAGCCTTACGGCCAGAGCGCCCAGGACGCGCTGGTCGAGGCGCTGCAGCCTCCGGCCGACGACGCCGACAAGTGGTTCATCTCGCTGATCGTCACCCGCGGCTGTGCCGCCTGCCAGCGGCTGGAGGCCGACTGGGCAGGCGATCCGTCCCTGTTGGCCCTGGCCGACCCCAACGACCCAGCGCGCTCGTGGGCCCATTACAACGTTTACTACCAGGAGGACCAGTCCCAGGCCTGGCG
>CAYZWG010000482.1:0-4199 GCA_964481605.1 uncultured Planctomycetaceae bacterium | reverse complement strand
GCCTCGGCAATCACCTCGTCCAGCGGCGGGTCCTCCACGCTCACGTCCTCCACGGCGTGACCGGCCAAGACTCGGGCCAACACCTCGGGCACCGCCGATCGCTCGACCCGAAGTTTCACCCGCGGCGTCTCCTCCGAGACGACGTCGCCGTATTGGGCCAGGTCGCCGGGAATCGCGCCGTGGGCGAATTGCAGCGTCACCAATTTGTGCCCGCCAAAACGATCCACGATGCCGCTCAGCGAGCCGTCGTAGATGATCCGCCCCAGGGCGATGATCACCACCCGGCGGCACAGCGCCGCCACGTCCTTCATGTAGTGGCTGGTGAGGAGGATGGTGATTCGCCGCTCTTGCTGATAGTGTTTGAGAAAACGCTGGACATTGTATTGGGCCACCACGTCGAGGCCGATCGTGGGCTCGTCGAGAAAGAGCACCTCGGGCGAATGGAGCAGGGCGGCAATCAGTTCCATCTTCATCCGCTCGCCCAGCGAGAGTTCCCGCACCGGCTGCCCCAGAAGCTGCCGCACCCCGAGCAAGTCGGTCAGTTCGTCGCGGGAGCGGTCGAACGCCCGCGGCTCGATGCGGTAGATCTGTTGGTGCAGTCGGAACGACTCGGCCGCCGGCAGGTCCCACCAGAGTTGGTTTTTCTGGCCCATCACCAGGGCAAACCGCCGTCGATAGGCGTTTTCGCGTTTCCAGGGGACGTGTCCCAGCACGCGGGCCGTGCCCCCGCTGGGGTTAATCACGCCCGAAAGCAGCTTCAGCGTGGTCGTCTTGCCCGCCCCGTTGGGACCGAGAAAGGCGACGAACTCCCCCCGATCGACGGCCAGGTCGATCCCCCGCACGGCCTCGACGAAGCGGTAGTCGCGGTGAAACAGTCCCCCGATCGACGCCCAGAGCCCCTCCTTCTTTTGGTAAACCCGGTAGGACTTGGCCAAGTTTTCTATCTCGATGATTGCCATAACCTTACGATTATAAAGGCCCGTGCGGGCGGAGGAAAGCCACACAAGATGCGTGGACCAGGAGTCTACCGGCCACCGCGGGCGCACCATTTCTACGTTGTCCCCGTGCGGCGATTGGGATATAATCCGCCGCTTACGAAGTAGTTTCTGTTGCGGAAAGGGAACATTCGTGCGCAGGTGGGAGGGCGAGGCTCCTGCCGAGCCGGGAAATCACGGTCAGTGCCGCCCCCACGGCTCGGCAGGAGCCTCGCGCTGCCAACTTTCCGCGCGGCCCTACCGGTGTTTGAGGAGGCCCCAGTCACGCCAGCTTCGCGCGTTGGAATCGGACACGACACCCACCGGCTTGCGGCCGGCGGCCCGTTGCGGTTGGGGGGGATCGAGATCGAGCACGACCGGCATGCCCTGGGCCACAGCGACGCCGACGTGCTGCTGCACGCGGTGACCGACGCGGTGCTCGGTGCGGCGGCCCTGGGCGATATCGGCGAGATGTTTCCCGACTCGGACCCGGCCAACCGGGGACGCGATTCGGCCGAGATGCTGGCGGCGGCGCTGGGGGCGGTCCGCCGGGCGGGCTGGCAGGTGTCGAACGTCGACTGCACCGTGTTTGCCCAGCGTCCCAAGCTGAGCCCGCACAAGTCGGCGATCCGCCACCGCCTGGCGGAGTTGCTCGGCGTGGGGCCGGATCGCGTCGGCCTGAAGGCCAAGACAGCCGAAGGGCTGGGACCGGTGGGCCGGCAAGAGGCCGTCGAGGCCCAGTGCGTGACCCTGTTGGTGCCGCTTTGAGAGAGACGTCCTCCGTTGGACTTGGGCAAACGACCATGATTCGCGTCTACAACACGCTGACGAAATCGAAGGAGGCCTTCGAGCCGATCCATCCCGGCAAGGTGGGCATCTACCTTTGCGGGCCCACGGTCTACAAGCCCAGCCACATCGGCCACATGGTCGGCCCGGTGATCTTCGACTGCGTCAAACGCTACCTGACCTACAACGGCTACGAGGTCACCCTGGTGATCAACGTCACCGACGTGGACGACAAGTTGATTGCCGAATCGAGAAGCCGCGGCCTCACCATGCCGCAACTGGCCGCCGAAATGACCGACGACTACATGGCCAACCTGGCGGCGATGGGTGTCGACGCGGTCGACCAGTTTCCCCGCGCCACCGACCACATGGAGGACATCGTCCGGTTTACCGCCGACCTGATCGAGAAGGGATTCGCCTACGAGTCGGACGGGGACGTCTACTTCGACGTGGGCAAGGTTCCCGACTACGGCAAACTGAGCCACCGCACGCTCGAAACGATGCAAGGCGAAGGGGGCGAAACGGCCGAGCGGAAGCACTCGCAGGCCGACTTTGCCCTCTGGAAAAGCGCCAAGCCGGGCGAACCCTCCTGGCAGAGCCCCTGGGGACCCGGAAGGCCCGGCTGGCACATCGAATGCTCGGTGATGAGCGGCAAGCTGCTGGGGGCCACCTTCGACATCCACGGGGGCGGACTGGACCTGGTCTTCCCCCACCACGAAAACGAAATCGCCCAGAGCGAATCCCGCCACGGCCGGCCAATGGCCAAATACTGGATGCACAACGGCCTGATGCAGGCGTCCAGCGAAACCGGCAAGGTGGGTGGGCGAAATACCCGCGCCGCCGACGCCACCGCCCAGCAGGCCGGCAAGATCAGCAAATCGAAGGGGGCGGGCGCCTTCAGCGAGATGCTCGAACACTTCTCCCCCGAGACGATCCGCTTCTTCCTCCTCTCGACCCATTACCGGCGGCCGATCGATTTCAGCGAACAGCGCATCCGCCAGGTGGGCACCGGCCTGCAGACGTTCCACCGTTTCTTCCAGCGCTACCAGCGCGTCACCGGCCAGAGCTTCTACCAGATCGACGCGCCGCGAACCCGCTCCGGCGGCGAGTTCGACCCCGGTGAAGAGCCGTTGCTGGTGGTGGTGGCCGAGCATCGGGCACGCTTCCTCGATGCGATGGACGACGATTTCAACACGGGCGGGGCGATCGGCGACCTGTTCGAGTTGGTCCGCGAGCTGAACAAGTTCGTCGACCAGGAGAAACTCGAATCGGCCCGGCCCCACGCCGGCAAGCTGGCCGCGCTCCAGCAAGGGGCCACAACGTTGCGCGAGCTGGGGCTGATCCTGGGCATGTTCCGCCAGCCGGCCAGCCAGCCCGAGGCCGGCGACGACGCGCTGGCCGGCCGGCTGGTCGACCTCTTGATCGAACTTCGCGCCGACGCCCGCAAAGCCAAGGACTTCGCCACGGCCGATCGAATTCGCAACGACCTGGCCGGGCTGGGCGTGATCCTGGAAGATCGCCCCGGCGGCACGGAGTGGTCGGTGCGGGAGTAGCGGTCGGTGGTCGGCCGCGAGCGTAATCATCTGGTTGCCAGGCTACGGCCCGTGGGTTCCCAAGCTGGAGCTTGGGAACCAGGTTGTAGCAGTGGGTAAGGGAGAGGCGTCCCTCTCCCTCCCCGTTGTCGCTATCTATCTCGGTCCCAAGCTCCAGCTTGGGACCGCACTGAGCGTGAATCTCCGGCCCGTGGGGTTCCCAAGCTGGAGCTTGGGAACCAGGTTGTAAGCCGGAGCTTGGGAACCAGGTTGTAAGCCGGAGCTTGGGAACCAGGTTGTAAGCCGGAGCTTGGGAACCAGGTGGAAAACAACAACGGAGCGAACTCTCCATGGCCGAGCCGGCGGATCGCGTTTTGGGGGTCGACCCGGGCTTGAACATCACCGGCTACGGGGTGCTCGAGTGCCGGGGCCGGAGCCTCCGCGTGTGCGAGGCGGGCGTGGTTCGCGGCGGCTCCCACCGGCATTCGCTGGCCGAGCGGGTGAAGGCGATCCACCACGGCATCGCCGAGGTGATCGAAGCCCTGCGGCCCCAGGTCTTGGCGATCGAGGAGCTTTACTCCCACTATGCCCGGCCCCGCACGGCGATTCTCATGGGCCATGCCCGGGGCGTGATCTGCCTGGCCGCCGCGGAGGCCGAGATTCCCGTGGTCCACTACTCGGCCACCCAGGTCAAGCGGATTCTCACCGGCTCGGGGAGGGCCTCGAAGGGGCAAGTGCAGCGGGCCATCCAGCACGAGTTGGGCCTGGCCGCCCCGCCCGAACCACCCGACGTGGCCGACGCCCTGGCCATCGCCGTCTGTCACCATTATCTTAGGGGGCCGGCGGAGATGGTTTCGGCGGCGAGAAAGTCGAGCCTTCCGTAGGGCCGGCTGTGCCGGCCGGTTGC
>CAYZWG010000481.1:0-4199 GCA_964481605.1 uncultured Planctomycetaceae bacterium | reverse complement strand
TTTCCGGCTTGCAGCGTCCGGCGGCAGTGGCCGCCGCAGACCACCCGCCCGGCCTCCACGCGGTTGTCCGCCAGGGGATGCTCGCAGGCGAAGAACAGGTTGCCGGCCACCACGGGCGACCCGCTCACCGTGCCGGCGGCCTTTGCACGGGGCCCATCCGTACGGGGCCCATCCCCACCGGACACGTCGAGGTCCACCAGCACGACGGCTTCCAACTCGCACGGCCGACCCTCCGCCGCCAGCGTCACTTGCTGGCCGGCGTAGTTCGATCCATCCCGCAGCGTGGCTTGCCAGCGGACGCGCAAGCCCTCCTCGGGCAGAACCAGCCGAGCCGTCGCCCGCCACCCGGCGAATCGTTCGGCCGCCCTGACGGCCTCGGGCCTCGGCTCGATGCGTTCCAGCGAGGGTGCCGCCGCCAGCCGAAACGACGAGGCCGGAATCGTCCGCTCCGGCCCCAGCACGACCCGAAACGCCTCGGCCCCCTGCGGACGGATGTTTCTGTCCGAGATTCGATCGCGGACTTCCGTCAGTCGGAAACGGCCCTCGGCCACCTGCCACGCCACGCCGAGGACGGCGTTTTCCAGCACCAGCCGGCCGTTTTCCAGCCGCGCCGTGGCCTCGCCCGGATCGGTGCCGGGAAACTCGACCGCTGGAGAGGATACCGCGCCCAGCAGCACGGCCAGCGCGCTGGAGATCAGCCTTCGGTTCATCTGACCTGATCCTCGCTTTTTGTTGACCGTCAGCGACTTTTCTATTCGAGTCGCGTTCCGGCCTACGTTCTCGTGAACGGTCGGGTTTTTTCGCCAGCGGAAGCATTCCTACCCCGGATACAGGCAGGCGGATCGCTCCTTTCCCGCCTCTCGAAACCGTATCGCGTCGTCAACGATGCGGAAAATATCGTATTCCGGGTTCAGCCCCAGCACCGCGCGGGACTTGCTCATGTCGATACGGAAATCATGAAACTCGCTCACCTCGAATCTCACCACCGGAAGGCCGAGCTTCCCGGCCACGTAGTCGGCCAGCACGTCATAGCTGAAAGGCGAAGGCCCCGACACGTTGAACGCCTCGCCCACGGCCGTCGGATTGCCCACCGAGAGCATGATCGACCGAACCACGTCCCGGATGCCCACGACTTGCCTCTTGCCGGCGGCCCCGTCCGCATGAACCAGGCAGGCGACCGCGTCTTTTCCTTCTTCAAAATACGCCTTTTGCTCGGGCGTGACGGCCCAGTCCTCCCACCGCGGCACACCAAAGTTCGGCTCTTTCAGCGTGACGTGGGCCAGGATATCGTCCTCGTCCTGCACCCAGGAAAACCGCAACACGGTGATCGGCATCCGGTACATCCGCCGGAACTGCTCGCACATCACCTCCTCCAGCACCTTGGAAAGAGGATAGTAGCCCGGATAGCCCCCGTGGGGATGGTTTTCGTCGATGGGAATCGGTTGGGGATAGTAATAGATGCCGGCACGGGCGTCCGAACCGGCTTGAATATACTGCTGGATGTGCCCGCACTGCCGGCAGGCATCGAGAAGCTGAAAGGTGCCCCTGATATTGACGTCCAGGAACAACTCCTTGTTTTCCTTCACGTTGGCCAGATGGACGACGGCGTCCATGTCTTCCACAAGCCGCTCGGCCAGCGACGGATCACGCAGATCGCCGCTGACCACTTCCACGTTGTCCCTCCGCTCGACCCGCAAACCGTCGTCATACTCCAGCGCCCGCACCCGGTATCCGGCCTTGGTCAATTCGGGCAAGACGGCGCGGCCGATCTTTCCTCCCGCGCCGGTGAGCAGAACGTTCTCGATTTTCATGGCTGGGATTCCTTGATTTCTCTTCCCGCGTCCAAGCGGACGTCGCCGGCCGAGGGGAGCGGCTTGCCCTCGACGGCCGCCCGCCGTGCGGCCGCCAGCTTGGCCAATACCTGGTCGTATTGCCCGATCACACGATCGTAGCGCTCCAGCGACCAGACCAGCGCGTAGGGCTTGTTCTCGCCGAGCCAAAGCTGCCGCCATCGCGCCCGCAACTCGGCGTAGGCATCACGGTCGCGGCGAATCGCCTCGATCGCCAGATCGACCTTGCCCGGTGCTTCCTCGGCCGCCCCGTCCAGGGCCTGCTGGTAGGCATCGGTCGCGGCCACTCGATCGAGTTGGCGCCGGTAGACCAATTCCATCCGGCGGGCACCGAACCGGACCGCGTCCAAAAGGTCGGCGTCCACCGTGGCGTCGGCGCGGCACGCCTCCAACTCTTCCATCGCCTGCCGCACGATCGCCACCCGCTCGACGGCGGGCTTGCCAGCGCCGGCGCGGATGGGAGCGAAGTCGTCGGCCCAAAAGGCGCGATTCTTCATGCCCGAGACGCGCGGGTCGGAAAGCAACCGGATGGCCTTGCCGAAATGCTCGCCCGGCTCGCCGAAGAGCACCGCTCCCACCCGCCGGTCGAAATCCTCCCGCGGCGTCCCCGAGGCGTTCCAGGCACATTCGGCTCCCCAGGCGAAGCCGTACCAGTTGGGCGCGTTGAGGTTCTCGCCGTCGTCGTCCCAGGACGTATTGAGCACCCCCAGCGCGCCGTGCTTGGCGCCGTCGCGGACGAAGTTGCGGATGTTTACCGCGGCGGCGCGAAAGTCGGGCAACACGCGGCTCCAGTTGCTCACGCCCGGGCAGACGAAAAACTCGTATCCCGACCGGGCGAAGGGAACGATCTGGTCCTCGAAGCTCTCCCGCGGCGCGTAACCCCAGGTGAGCATCACCACGTCCTTGGGGATTTGGTCCAGCTTGTCGGGGTGGTGCAGGATCACGTCGCCCCAGATCATCATCCGCTTGCCGTACTTGCCGTGAACCAGGTCGTAGACCCGGCGGATGTGTCGCACGTAGACGCCCCCCGGCCCGATCTGCTCGGCCAGCGCCTGGGAAGGCCCCTTGGTGCCCAGCCCCCAGGTCTCGTCGCAGCAAACATTGAAAAACTCGAACGGCAGAATCGGCATCACGTCGGAGTAGAGGTCGTCCAGCAGTTGGTAGGTCCCCTCCCGCACCGGCGAGAGCGTCCGCTCGTCCTCCTTCAGATGGGCATATTCCGGGTGCGCCAGCGTGTGCTCCATGTGGGCGAACGACTGCTGGTTGCCCAGCACGTCGACGCCCAGCGGCCGAGCCTGTTCGACCAGCGCCTTCAACTCGCCGGGGGTGAGCGACCCGTCTTTTGGACCCAAGAGGGGATGCTTGCTGAAGGCAAACTGGTCCTGCATGTAGTAGGTGAAAACGTTCAGCTTGAGCATCGCCCCGCGGGCGACATCGCGCTTCAGCCCGCAGAGCCTGGTGCTGGGGCCCCGGGTGATGTCGTCTTGAAATGCCCGCCAGCGGATCGAGGGCCAGTCGCGGATGGCAACACAAGCGATGCTGCCGTCGCGTCGATTGGCCCGCACAAGTTGAGCCAGGGTGGCCAGCCCGTGGAGCAGCCCCGGCGTCGCGGTGGCCGTGACCTGAATCACCTCGGGCGAGACGAGCAGCCGATACGCTTCGGTTCCCGGCCGCTCCGGAGCCGGCAGGTCGGGCCGGTTCGTCGTCGCGGCGGTTCCTATCCGCACCACCTGCCGCGCCGCACCGCTCGGTTGGACCTTCGGCGGTGCCAGTCCGGCCCGACGCCACTCCGGGACGAGGATCGTGCCCACGGCCCCGGCCAGCGGCCCCGGCGTCTCGATCACCAGCGGGCGGCCCAAGGCGAATCGGCCGGCGTCGATTTTCACCTCCTTGGGGAAGGGGACCAGCCGCAGCGAGCCGGCCTCGTCGGCAAGCCCGGCCGAAGTGAACACCATCCCCAGCAGCAGGCAGCCGACGGCGGGTCGAACGATCATCGGGTGTCTCCGTCTAAGCCCCGTAGGGCCGGCCGTGCCGGCCGAAACGTGGCTTGGGCTCCTCCCCGCCGGCCCCGTGCCGGTGGAAGAGGGGTTTGAGAACTACCATTGAATTAAGCGTTCGGCGAGGGTCTCCCGACCCCGCCGGTGGCCGCGTTCGGCGAGGGTCTCCCGACCCCGCCGGTGGCCGCGTTCGGCGCGGGTCTCCCGACCCCGCCGGTGGCCTGACCGAGGGTCTCTCTTGATTTGCGTAAGCGGTTGACGTGGGAGACCATCGGTCCTTTCTCGGCGGGGTCGGGAGACCCTCGCCGAACGCGTTGGGGGTGGCGGCCGCCGTAGTTCTCAAACCCGCAAT
>CAYZWG010000480.1:0-4205 GCA_964481605.1 uncultured Planctomycetaceae bacterium | reverse complement strand
GGGTGGCCGCGATAGCGGAAGTGGGTGGCCGCGATAGCTCTGCTATCGGGGTGCCGTGAGGCACAGGAGGCGAGCATTGCGGCGTGCCGGACTGCCGGGGCACGCGGGGAGCGGGGTCAGGCAGCCTTGTGTTTTCCTGGTTTCGTTGAACCACGGCCATCGTAACCCGAAACGTAAGTGAGGAAGAACCACCAGCCTGGAATCCGTCGCTTACGCTTCGGGTTACAATTTACGATCGTCCCGCGGCCTTTGAAGATGTTCACAGCAGTGGTCAGGCAGCCCCGCGCCGAACCGGTGCCTCTTGCGGCTGCGCCGCCCTGATAGGCAAGCTATCAGGGCCACCCGCCAACCCAGCCTCAATTCCCTCCCTTCCGCTCTCCCCTCTATTCTTCGTCCAATCCCCCGGAGGCCTCGAAAAGCCGCAGGGCGGCGCGGACTTCCGCCACGTTGTGCACCCGCAGAATCTGGATTTGCTTTCCCGCCAGGGCCAGGGCCACGCCGATCGTGCCGGCATCGCGATCAGCCTGCCGGTCGCCCAACACCTTGCCGATGAACCCCTTGCGGGAATGCCCGATCAGCACCGGACAGCCCAGCTCGTGCAATCGCCGGGCGCTTTGCAGGAGTTCGAGGTTGTGGCCATGCGACTTGCCGAAGCCGATGCCCGGGTCCAGCGCGATGCGGTCCGGGGATATCCCGGCGGCGACCAGCGTGTCTCGTCGTTGGCCGAGATAGGCGATCACCTCGGCGACGACGTCGTCGTAGCGGGGGTGGTCCTGCATCGTGCGGGGAGTGCCCTGCATGTGCATCACGCAAACGCCGGCCCCGGTTTCCACGGCCAGGGGCAGCATCCGGGGATCGCCTTCGAGGCCGGTGACGTCGTTGATGATCTGGGCGCCGGCGTCGAGGGCCGCTCGGGCCACCGCCGCCTTGGAGGTGTCGACCGAAACCGGCACCGGCACCCGCCGGCACAAGGCGTCAATCACCGGGAGCACACGTCGGAGCTCCTCGCCGGCGTCGACGGGATGGGCATGGGGGCGGGTGCTTTCGCCGCCCACGTCGAGCAGGTCCGCCCCCTGGGCGACCAGCTTCTGCCCGTGCTCGACGGCCGTTTGGGCATCGCAATACGCTCCCCCGTCGGAGAAGCTGTCGGGCGTGACGTTGAGGACCCCCATCAGCAGCGGCAGCCGTCCGCAGCGGAGGGTGGTGGTGCGGAGCCGCCAGTGGTCGGCCGGCGGGGGCGTGTTTTCGCGGTCACGGGACGGGGCATCCATGGAACAGGTCGAACCAGAGTCGAACCGGGTACCCGTCCCATCGGCACGGACCGGCTACCAGGGTGTTTCCATCATCCCCACGATCTGCTCGGCCAACCGTTGGATCGCCTCTTGGTGCCCGGTGGCGATGGACTGCCCGAACTCCGGAACCACGCCGGCGGAAGCGGCGACCGAGGTCAACTCGGGCGGCAGGGGAACGCCGCCATCATACAAGATGCCGCCTCGGCGGTCGACCCAACTGACCTGGACGCTCAGGTTCAACTCCAGTTTGCGGGGGTCGTCGTAGGTGTTTTCGGCGACCACACGCTTGTTTTCGCCCACGATCTTTCCGCTCAGCACGCTATCGGCGCTGGAGGTGCCCACCACTTTGTAGAGCGTCTTGTTTTCGATCTCCTTCATCACCGCTTCGGTCAGCCGTTCGGCCAGGTTGCGGCGGAAGCTGTCCGACTCGAAGATCGGCACGTAGACCGTGTGAATGTCCTGGGGATAGAGCGAGCGGTTGCCGATCTGATAGGACGCGCAGCCGGCCAGCAAGATCGACGCGGCCAGGAGAAGGCCCCGCGGCCGGCACCACCAGCTCCGCGGCGACCGCGCCGGATTGCAGGGGGGACGACCGGTCATCGATCCTCCTCGAACCAGCGTGTGAACCACTGGAAGTGCTTGGGCGGCTCGGCCGGCAGGTCGCGGACCTCGTCGAGCCGGGCCCGGGCTCGGCCGGCGGCCTCCGTCTGGGGGTATTCTTCGATAATCGCACGGTAATAAAAGGCGGCCGCGCCGTAGCACTTCTTCTTGTCGTAGTATTGCCCCACCATCCAATCGCGATTGGCCTTCTCCTCGATCACCCCGTTGCGGGCATCGAGAACCTCGTGGCGGTGCTGGCCCAACTCGGAACCAAACTGCACCAACGCCTGGTCGGCAATCTCCTGGGCCTTTTCCAGCGGCCCCCCGTCATATTTCGCTCCCTGGTAGACGTGCATCCAACTCTCCATCCCCAGCAGGTGGGCCTCGAGTTGGTGGTCGCTCTTGGCATATTCCTTGCGCAGCAGGTCGTAGTCCTGGGCGGCGTCCTCGTAGCGTCCCTTGAGAAAGTGGGCGTTGCCCGTGGCCATCACGCTGTCGTCGGCCAGCGGGCCCGTGGGGTCATACATGCGGATGTCTTCGTAGGCCTTGAGGGCGTTGCCGAAGGTGTCGGCCCAGGGTCGGCTGGAATCGGTCAGGTTGAAGAAGGAGAAAACGGAGCCCCCGGCGGCGCGTTGTTCCCAGTAGCGACCCACCAGGAAAAGCCGCCGCGTCACCTTGTCGAGATGCCGGGTGTAGTCGTATTTTTTCAACAGTGCCTCGTAGGCCTCCTTCGCCTCGGGATATTTGTCGGCAAAGAAATACGACTCTCCTTGCATGAACAGGGCGTCTTCCTCAAGGCTCGAATCGGGCCAGCGCTTGGCCGCCGATTTGAACTTGCCGGCCGCGTCCGCGTAGCGGGCCTCGCCAAACAGCGCCGTGCCCTCCTCGTAGAGCGTCCGGGCCACCGTCTCGTCGGGCCCGTAGCCGGCCATCTCCTTCAGGTTGGCATAGACCTTGGTGGGGGCCAGGTCGGCCAGGGTGAAGGGCGTGTCGTCGGCCTTTTCCACCTCTTCCGCCTCGGCCACCGCGGCCTTCACGGCCTCGGAGGCGGGCACCTCCGACGGCAAGGTGGCGCTGGCCGGCTGCACCGAGGAATCGGGCTGCGTGGCGGCTGATTTCTGGCCGGTGATGTTGCGAAACAGCCAGCCGCTCTGCTCATCGTCGTCGTCGTACTCGCCGGGCGGGGCGGCCGAGGCCGGTGCTGGCGGGCCGGCCTCGGCGGTCTTGTGCCGCGTGGGCAGGCCCTGGCAGCCCGGAGCACAAACAACGAGGATTGCACCGAAAAGGACCAGCCGCGCCGGTCTCGCTTTCAACGGGGACATCCCTGTCCTCACTTCGCGTCCTACGATTGCGTTGTTTCGGCCCGGCCGGCCCCCGGGGGTGGGTGGTCGCCGGCTCCCGGCTCGATGCTTCTCATACGACCCCTGCCGAGGGTCGGTTCAATCTTCCGCAGGCAGGTGAAAAAGCGACGGGTGGCCCGCAAGGGAAACGGCCACTCAACGAACGATCTGCCCCAGGTACTGGTGCATCCGCGGCTTCTTGCCCAACAAGTGACAAAGGTAGTGGTTCAACAGCCCTCGCATTTCTCCCTGGGTTCGCCGATCGATCTCCGTGCGGCGCCAGGCCTGGCCGGGAGCCGCGTACTGGGCCATCGCCCGCAAGGTGCCGGCGGAGACCGAGGCCACTTGCCGTTTGCCCCCCCGACACTTGGGGCAAAGCACGCCTCCTTCCAAATGGCCGAAGGCCACCCTGCCAACCAACTCGACCGACGTTCCACACTCCACACAGGTGTCCAGCGAGGGCAGGTGTCCCAACTGGCCCAGCGCCGCCAACTCGAACCGAAACAGCCGCCTGGCAACCGGCTGGCCGGCGGCCAACTCGTCCAGCGTTTGATCGGTCAGGTCGTAAAGCCCCGGATGCGGATCATGGTCGTGCGTCAACTCCCGCACCAGCTCCACGGTGTAGTACCCGGCATAAAGGGCAGCAAGTCCCGCGCCGAACACCCGAAACCTGCGCACCAGCTTCGCCTCGGTCACCAGATCGAGCGCGTCGGAAGTTTTGCGGAAGAAGACTATGCGACAGACCCCCAGCAGGTCAAGAGCAGACTCGAAAGGGGCCTTGAGCCGTTTCGCCCCCTTCGCCAGACCGCGCACCTTGCCGGATTCCCGGGTCAGCAGCGTGACCACCAGGCTCGATTCGCTGAAATCGATCGTCCGAAGGACGATTGCCGTCGCTTTCTCCGCCGCCATGGTCCCCGCGTTCATTCGTGGGTAGCACCGGTTCTTGAACCGGTGTGGCTGGTGCCACAAGAGG
>CAYZWG010000479.1:1335-4209 GCA_964481605.1 uncultured Planctomycetaceae bacterium | reverse complement strand
GGTCCCAAGCTCCAGCTTGGGACCGCACCCAGCGCGAAGCTCCGCTTCGCCGGCGGCGGAGCAGAACGCTCGCCCGGTGGGTTCCCAAGCCGGAGCTTGGGAACCAGGGGAAGGGCCGGAGCTTGGGAACCAGGGGAAGGGCCGGAGCTTGGGAACCAGGGGAAACGCTTGGCAACCAGGGGAAGGGCTGGAGCTTGGGAACCAGGGGAAACGCTTGGCAACCAGGGGAAGAGTTGATTATCAACATAAGAACTACTACAGTCAACAAAGTTTGACTGGGGCGCCCAACCTTGCCGGCACGGTCACGACGATCCCTGCTCCCTGATGGAGAATCTGCCATGACATCCGCTGGTCCGCTGCTCGCATCCCGGCGTGCCCTGTCCCCTTGGTGGTTGCCCGGCGTGCTGACGTTTGTGATTGTCGTCCCGCTTGTTTCCACGGCCGCGGATGGCGACGGACCGGGGGACTTCTCGCATACGCTGCGGAAGCGGATCGCACGGGCCGACATGGAGTGGCTCGGCGACGCCACGCGGAAACAGCTTCGCGGGTGTCGTGTGCGGGGGAAGGATGGGGTGTGGTTGCACACGCCCGACGGCGTGGGAAACTATCGCGCCTTGTGGACGCGCGACTTCGCCTACATGGTCGAGTACGCCGGCGACTTGTTGGAACCGAAGGAGATCAAGTCGTCGATTCTGTACTTGCTCGCCGGCCAGCGGGACGATGGATGTATGCCCGACCGCGTCAACGTGGCCGGCAAGGGCGTCTTCGGTCCCGGTCCCGAACAAAAGCCGTTGGCCGACCACGCCTTGGATAACGGCGCGTTCATGGCCAGGCTGGTGTGTGCGTATGTCGATTTGACCGGCGATCTCGACTTGCCGCGGCAGGTCGAGCCGGCGATTCGCAAAGGGCTGGATCACACGCGCCGGGCCGGCAACGGCCTGGTCTTCAACCCGCCCGATGCGCCGCAGTGTCCGTACGGATTTACGGACAATATCGCCAAGACCGGCCATCTGCTGTTCTGCTCGCTGCTGTACTACGACGCCTGTGCGCGAATGGAGCGACTGTGCCGGAAGGCACAATGCGGCGATGCGGAGGAGTACCGGCGGCGGGCCGAGTTGATTCGCAAGAACCTCGGCCGGCTTTGGAACGACCAGGCGGGGATGTTTTGGGCGGCGGACCGCGACTGCAAACAGATCGACATTTGGGGCAGCGCGCTGGCGGCACACCTGGGCCTTGCCACGGAGAAACAATCCGCTCGAATCGCCGACTACCTGGTGAAACACTACGACGAAATTGTCCAGCGCGGCCAGGTTCGACATCTGCTGGGGGGAGAAACCTGGCAGCGGTTCTTCCGCCAATCGGGCGTGAAGCCGGGCACGTATCAAAACGGCGCCTTCTGGGCCACGCCCGTCGCCTGGGTCGCGCCCACCATCGCACGACGCGATCCGGACCTGGCGGTGAGGATGGTCCGGGACGTGATCGCCGACTTCCGCGAGCGGGGAATCACCGAATGCGTCAACGGCGACTATCACGCCGTGCCGGAGTATGTGGTCAGTGCGACCAATGTGTATGGCCTGGTAAGAGAGCAGCCGGCCGAAAATGGTCAGTCCATCCACCATTTTACAGTCACGCGAAATGACAGGTTTCACGAAAGCTGGCCCGACCTGGCCGTGGCTGCCAACGGCGATTTCGTGCTGACCTATCAGGAATCGGATGGTCACGGCGCCGGACCGGTTTCCACCATCGTCACCCGCGTCAGCCGGGACCGCGGCCGAAGCTGGGAAAAACGCACGGTCGTGGCCCAACTGAGCAATCGTCGGCGCGACGGCTGGCTGAATTGCTCGCGGATTGTTCGTCTGCAAGACAAATCCTTGTTGATTGCCGTGGATTGTATTCCCCAGAATCCGCCGCCGGGCGTGCATCACTGGTGGACGGACAACCGCGCGGTGGTCTGGTTGTTCCGCAGCCGCGACAACGGGCGAAGCTGGGTCGGACCCGAGAAGACGTCGGTGCGCGGCGGAATCGTCCCCAGTATTACCCAGTTGCGCGACGGCACGCTGCTGATCGGCATTACCAGTTTCGAGGAAGACAACGACTGGCGGCAGATCCAGGTCGTGTACCGTTCGGCCGACAACGGCAAGACGTGGGAAGGGCCGATCCTTGTCGGCAAACACCCCAAGCGACAACCGAACGAAGGTGACTTTGTCGAGCTGGCCACGGGCGAGGTCGTCTGCTACATGCGCGACGACGAACCGGGCGTGACCAACGGGCTCAAGGCGATCTCCCGCGACGGCGGCCGCGGGTGGAGTCCGCTCTACGGCAGTGGGCCGTGGCGGTATGCGGGTCGCCCCGACGTGGGACTGTTGAGCAGCGGAGAAGTGTTCCTCACGACGCGCGTGGGCGCTCCTCAAGCCGGCCACTACCTTGGCGCCTACATGGAACCCCAGCACGTGGCACTCCAACCCACGCCGTTGAAAGGGCCGGTCCCCAAGGAAGCCCGATGGGTCCTGGTCGACAACGACACGAATCCAAAGCGTCCCGACTGGGGCTATTCCGGCTGGGTCGAGTTGCCCGACGGTTCGCTCTACGTGGTGCAATACATCACGGCCGATGCACCCGCCGGCAAACCCTTCATCCGCGGTTATCGAGTTCCACGAAGTTCCGTGAACCAAGGAAGAGATTGAATCCGTGACGGATTCCGGGGAGGGTCGGTGGCCAAGGAGAATCCCCCCCGGGCTTGCCCCGGTGGATTTCGGGTTTGAGAACTACGGCAGGGTCGGGCGGCCCCGCGCCGAACGGGAGGAGCATCCCCACCGGGGTTGCCCCGGTGGATTTCGGGTTTGAGAACTACGGCAGGGTCGGGCGGCCCCGCGC
>CAYZWG010000479.1:0-1235 GCA_964481605.1 uncultured Planctomycetaceae bacterium | reverse complement strand
CGAACAGAGGCGAATCATCCGATGACGGGAAAGCCGATCGAAGACCTCGACACGCCGGCACTGCTGCTGGACCGGCGGGCCTCGGACCGCAACATCCGGCGGATGGCCGATTTCTTTCGCCGGCGGAAATGCCGACTGCGGCCGCACTTCAAGAACCACAAGTGCACCACGCTCGCCCGGCGGCAAATGGAGGCCGGCTCCGCGGTCGGCTTCACCTGCGCCAAGCTGGGCGAGGCGGAAGTGCTGGCCGACGCCGGCTTCGACGACCTGCTGGTGGCCAACCAGGTGGTGGGCCGAGAGAAGATCGCCCGGCTGGTTCGCCTGGCCGGACGGATCAAGCTCCGCGTGGCCGTCGACGACCCGACGCAGGCCGAGGCGATTTCGGCCGCGGCGGCCGCCGCCGGCGTGACCGTGGGCGTGCTGGTCGAGGTCGATATCGGCATGGGCCGTTGCGGTGTGGCGCCGGGGGAGCCGGCGCTGGAACTGGCCCGGCAGGTCGCCGGGCTCGGCGGTCTGGAATTCCACGGCCTCCAAGCCTACGAGGGGCACGTGGTTTACATCAACGACGTGCGGGAGCGAACCGAGGCCACCCGGCGGGCGCTCGGCCTGGCGGTGGAAACCCGCCGGTTGATCGAACGGCACGGCATTCCCGTCGCCGTCCTCAGTGGCGGCTCCTCGGCAACCTACCAGATCACCGGCCAGATCGAGGGCGTGGACGAAATTCAGGCCGGCAGCTATGCCACGATGGATTGGCGCTACGCCCAGATGGTGCCGCAGTTCGAGGTCGCCCTCTCGGTGCTCACCCGGGTGATTAGCAAGCGGCCGGGGGCCGCCGTGCTCGACGTGGGGGTCAAGGGCGCGGGGGCGGAGTTCGGGCCGCCGCGGATCAAGGGCTACCCCCAGGTGGAGATCCCGTTTTTCCTCTCCGAGGAGCACTGCGTCGTCCACCACGCACCCCACCAGTGGCACGTCGGCCAGGCGCTGGAGCTATTGCCCAGCCACTGCTGCACCACGTCCAATCTCCACCGCCGGTTCCACGTCCATGAAGACGGCCGCGTGGTCGACGTCTGGCCGATCGAAGCATCGGGGCGGCTGGCCTGAGCCCGGCCGCGATGTAGGCCCGATCGCGATCGGGCAATTTCCGTTGTCTTCGCCCAGCGCCCTCGTTTCGGCCCTGCCGGGGTGGCCAGAAGTTGGTCTCGATTCTTGGCCGGCGGACCAATAAGGTGCGGGCA
>CAYZWG010000478.1:0-4243 GCA_964481605.1 uncultured Planctomycetaceae bacterium | reverse complement strand
CTGCTCCTCGACGACCAGGCACCCCACGCCGTGCGGTCCGATCTCCAGGCGGACCAGGTCCTGTTGGCCCTCGCGCTGGACGTCGGCCGGCCGATCGTGCCAGGCGTCGCGATAGCTTGCGCCGTCGCGGTGGGCCAGCCGCAGCACGGGGCCGCGGAGGGTGCGGTGGCGGGCGTTGTAGAGGGTGTAGACGGTTTTGCCCGGGATGGGAAACCGGTTGGCAAACAGCCCACCTCGCTCGGTGGGCACCAGGGGCTGGGGATTCAAGGTGGTGAAGGCGTCGCGGTGCTTTCGCAGGATGGCGTGGCAACGGCGAATCGCCGCCCGGGTTTCCGGCTCGAACCACTCGTCCGCCTTGCCCTCCAGCCAGATCGCCTCGCCGTTGAAGAAGACCCAACGGACGCCGGTGGCCCAGCTTCCGGTGGGCTTGTCGCAGAAGAGGATTTGGATCGTCTTGAAGTCGGGCAGGGCGAACCGGGCGACGTTCAGCGGCACCCTGGTGCGGGTCTGCCGGGCGGAAAGCATGGCGTAGGAGAAGCTCCCGTCCTGGTACTGCGTGGTGACGTCGACCGGAGTCTCCTCGGTGTAGACGGCCACGCCGGGCTTGGCGGCGTCGATGGCGGCGCGGATGGCCCGCGTGCAATCGCGTTCGGTGGCCACCGCGTAGCTGGGCACCGGATGGCCGTGGTCCGGCGAGAAGCAGTCCTTGCCGGCGTTGGCAAACCCGAATTCGTCGATGTACATCCCGTCCACGCCGAGTTCCCGCACCTTGGCGGCATAGGTCGCCGCCTGGACGTCGCGCCAGGGGGCCACGCCGGGGCAGATGAACATCTCCGTGCTCTCCGGCCAATACTTGCCCTTGCCGTCGCGGCCGACCAGTTGCCACGAGGGGCCGGAGTGTTGGCCCAGCCGACCTCGCTGTTGGAGCAAGTAGCCCTCGATGTAGAGTCCCACGGGGATGCCTTGCGCTTGCACGTCGGCAATCGCCTGGCGGAACGCCGGCCGGCCGCCGGCAAACATTTCGTAGGGGGAATAGTCGCCCGCGCGGCCGTAGATTCGCCCGTACGGCGTGACGTTGCCCCAATCGAACAGGTGCAGGTAGTCGATTCCGCCAAACTCGCGTTGCCCCTCGTCCACCGCCTTTTGAAGCTGGAATCCGGCCTGCTTCGCGTCGTAGAGCGGGTCCCACGACCAGAGGAACCGCTGGCGGAAGTTGAACACCTGGCGGAACCAGGGTTTTCGCGGAGAGAGCGGCTTGTACCACCGCTGGACCCAACGGCGGTAGGCCTCCAACCCGCGGTGCCAGTCGCCGTCGGTGGCGGCGATCACGGCCGGCGCGGCGGTGAGCGTTTGACCCGGCCCCAGCGTCCGCGGGGGATACTCGACGCCGATCGTGAATGCCCCGTCCTTTTTCTCCAGCAGGTAGTTCTTGCGGAGGCAACGGGTGTCCTCGGTCCGCAGCGAGAGGCCGCGGCCCTGGGCGGGGCAAAACGTATCGAGAAACTGGACGGGAAACAGCCCGCAGTATCGCTCCCGAAACGAGCAGGGCCGGTTGTCCAGCACGGAACCCCGCCGCGGCACGAGGTAGTAGGCCTCTTCGGCCCGCTCGCCCAGGCGGTAGGGCCCGATCACCGGTGCCACCAGGGAGACGGTGTATTGCCTCGGCCCCCGGTTGCGCACGGCGGCCGCGACCCGCAATTGATCCGCCCCGGCCGGCGTGGCGCTGAAACCCAGTCGCAGGCCGTCGGTGCCGGGGACCTCGAACCAGGCGAGCGGGGGGGAGCTCTTCTCCTTGTCTTTTTCTTCCGCAATCGGCTTCCAGTCGCCCGGCGGGACCGGCTTGCCGTCCACCCGCAGCGTGACCAGAGGGCACGCCTGACGGAGGTAGTTCCATCCGCTCGGCTGGTGGACCAGGCGTTGCAGCATGGGCGGAGCGTGGGGGGAGATCTCGGCCGCCAGCGCGATCCCTGGCTGCCCGGCGTGGGGCGTCCCGGTGGAGCGTTTCCGTTTGAGAACGGGTGGGGTTTCCTCCAGCACTTGGGGAAATGCCGGCCGGCCGGCGGTCCGCAGAGTCGCGGCGGCGACGGCAAACGCCGCCTGCTTGCAACGATCGCAGAGCACCGCGGCGGTCAGTTGCCGGGAGGCGTCGGCCGCGGCCACCACGACCTGGACGCCCCGGGCGATGCCGAACTGCCCCGTGGCGATGTTCATCGGCAGGCACTCGTCGGAGGAGCCGTCGGCATATTCCAGCCGCAGGCGGAAGCGATCGACGTCGCGGATGCCGGTCAGCTTGCCGCCGCCGTAGGCCGGCTCTTCCGCACCTACCAGCACCGCCAGCATGAGCAGGTACACCTCGCCGGCGGAGCCTTGCAGCGGCAGTCGCAACTCCGACTTGTCGCGGATGCCGGTGGCGGCCAGGTCGGGCTCCGTTTTCCGCAGCAAAAACGGGATTCCCGCCACGGTCACCGCTGGCTCGCTGAACCAGTCGGCCAGGTGGAGGTGGCGCCGCCACGCCGCCGCCCGGTCGCCGGCGGTGATCTTGACCGATTGAAACCCGTCGAAATCAGTGCCGGCTTTCCAGTCGACCGCGTCGGCCAACCGCCAGCGTTGCCGCCGGTTGACCAGCCGGAGGTCGGCCAGGCCGAGCGACGCGGCGGGCGCGGCCGCTTGCAGTTGAACGGCCAGGCCGGTGATCGCGGGGTAGCGGGCGGCCAGGCGGCGGACGTCGAGATTCAACGTGTGCCAGCGACCGTCGCCCAGCAATTCCCCGGCCGGAACGATCATCGCGTAGCCTGGATCGTGCTCGTCGCCGGGCTTGCCGAAGACGCAGACGGCGTAGTCGCTCCAGGGCCGCCAACCCGTGGCGCGGTAGCGGATGGCGATGTAGCGGTGGCCGGCCAACGCCACCGGCTGGGGCAAATCCCACGACCACTTCATCCCGCGGCCGGGCCGGTCCACGGCGAACGTGGTGGCATCGGCCCGCCGCTGGGCATGGTGGCCGCCCTCGGCCGCCGGGTTGTCGAGCCAATCGGGATGGGCCGTCCAGTGGGCATCGGCCAAGGGCGCGACCCAGTCGGGCTTGGGCTGCACGGTCGCCGCGTGCCCGACAAGTTCGGCCTCCCGGGGCGGCGTCTCGACCAGCGTGATCCAGTCCAGCCAGAGTGCCCCGCCGGCCCGCGGTCCGGCCTGGACCTGGACGGCCAGGGCCCGCACGGCGGGGGCCTCGGTGAGCGTGGAGAGATCGACCGCCACGGTGTGCCAGTTGCCGTCGCAAACCGCGTCGGACAACCGCACGGCGTCGAGCTGACGGTCCGGCACCCGGTCGTCGATGTAGACCAGGTAGTCGGTATTCTTCGTATCCAGGTTTTCGGCCCGATAGCGGACCACCAGCCAGGGTGTTTCATCCAAGGAAACGGAGGGCATGGCGAGCGACCACTTCATTCCGCGGCCCGGCTGGTCCACGCGGAAGCAGACGGTCTGGCCGTCACCGGTGGCGACCGCGGTGGGCGATGCGTTGCCCAGCCACGTCGGCTGAAGGGTCCAAGGCTGGGTGTCCGCGCAATCTTCGTGCCAGTAGTCGTCGTCGATGCCGCCCGCCCCCGCACCTGGCCCGCACGCCCATGCCAGGGCAAGTCCAACCGCCGACACGGTCGCGATCCGCATGGTTTCTCCCTCAAGCAGACGCTGGCGACGCGGGAAAGGTCGAGCGAGAGCGATTATACGAACGCGGTTGGCACAAGCCAAGCGACGGTAGGGCCGGCTGCGTTCGGCGCGGGTCTCCCGACCCCGTCGAAAACGCCGCGGTGCAGAACGTAGGCCGGATCACGATCCGGCCTACGGAACTACGCTTCGCCAAACAGGAGGCAGAGAACCTCCAGGGCGTTGATCGTCTGGTCGGTCGGCCGGACCCTGGCCTGGCGGGCACCGCGATCCCAGAGCGAGAGGGCGTAGCGGAGATACTGCTCGCGCGATTCGGCGACCAGTTCCTCGGCGAACTCGCCGCGGGTATTGGACCAGAGGCGTTTCAACTCTTCCAGCGATTGCTGCTTGCCGGCGATGGCCTCGTAGACGAGGTCGTCGAGCCGTTCGAGTCGCCGCACGACTTGGGGGTCGTCGGCGTCGAGGACGGTCGAGGGCGTGCTGCCGGCCCGGTCGGCGGTTGCCCGGGCCGGGCCGGATTTGGCGAAACGGGGGTGTGGGGCGTGGGCCTGCTGCCGTGCGGGGGCGGAGGGAGGGGTGGGGC
>CAYZWG010000477.1:0-4246 GCA_964481605.1 uncultured Planctomycetaceae bacterium | reverse complement strand
CGGCGGACCGTCCGCTGCCAGAGCAACCCGCCGGGTCAAGTTGAGCGATTCATTAGATTGGCCATGTGTTGGTTAGGCATTTTGAAAATCCTGCCAAACAATTCTCAATTGCCGAACTGCCGCACGAACCGTTCCGAGCTTGAGATCGCGACCACCCCAATCCGGAAGGACCGTGGCTTGTTGGTTGCTGGGATTGAACTATTTGCGATGCGAGCCCCCACCCTTCCGCGAAAGTCCACGACAGCCGAGAACCGTCAACTTGCCGGCGACTTGGCGATATTTCATGGAGCCGTTACCACGGTTTCCAGCCACACGGTTCCACTGGCATCTTGGATTTGCGCGTTTTTCGGCAGTGACCGACCAATATCCTGATATGCTTCGACGACAGCCGCCAACGCATCCTTGACGTTGGACATTGCTTCATCGACGGTTTCGCCTTCAGTAACGAGTTCGGGCAAGAGCGGTGACGTAACCGTGTAGCCTCCTTCTGGTTGCGGCTCAAGGATAAGTGGAATTTTGTAGTCCATTGTTGAGCATCCATCGGGTTTCGGGATAGGCAACAGAGAGGAACCATGCCAAGCACGACAAACCCGTTTTCCTCGACTCCCAAACGAGTGCTGACCACCCTCGTGACCAGTCGAAATATGTGCAAAACTCGAACTAAGTGGCACTGTCATATTAGAGCAGCCCCCCGCCGGAGATCAAGCACCAAGAACCGCGGATGGGGCAAGGGGGGCGGGAACGGACCTCCGCAGGCGGTTGGACGTGGCGGTTTCGGGTAGCCGCCGGCCCTACACGGCGATGCGGCGAATTGTTGCACGCGGCGGGGGCTTCGGCTACGCTTGCACCAGGTCGGGTTTGCGCGGTTGAGACGCGGAGAGGAGATGCTTCGATGTATTTCAGGGTGACTTTCGGCGCGCTGCTGGCTTTGTTGAGCACTTGTCTTGCGCTGGCCCCGGCAGAAACGCCGTCTGGGGCAAAGACGCTGAAGATTGTCGCCTTCGGCGATTCCACCACGGCCCCGCGGCCGGCGGTGGAAGAGGTCTACGCCCAGCGGTTGGAGACGTTGCTTCGCGCGGGGGGCGTCGCGGCCGAGGTCGTCAACGCCGGCGTAGGCGGCAGCCACACCGGCCGGCTGGCCGACAACGCCCGGCACCGTCGCCGGCACGCGCTGGACCGGCTCGACGAGGCCGTGCGGTCCGTCCGGCCCGACGTGGTGATCGTTCAATTCGGCATCAACGACTGCTGGGTGGACTCGAACAAGCCGGGTGGGCCTTCACGGATTCCCTTGGATCGGTACGGCGAGAACCTGACCACGATTACGCGAACGCTCCAGGGCGATGGTGCCCGGGTGGTGCTGATGACGCCCAACCCGTTGGGCGGGCGTTACGAAGCCTGGCGGCAGGAGCGGCTGGCGCGATACGCCGGGGCGGTTCGCCGGGTGGCCGCGGCGACGGGCGCCGACCTGGTGGACGTTTGGGCGGAGTTCGAATCGTTTGCCGCCCGGAGTGGCCAAGGGCTGGATGCCTTGCTGGTGGATGGGCAACATCCCAACGATCGGGGCCACGCCCTGGTGGCCGGCCGGCTGGCCGCGCTTCTGGGAGGCGAATCGGCGGAGCCGGCGGCGGGCCGGCCGGGGACCGATGCGGGCGGGGAAATCGTCCCCCAGGCGCTCGATCGTTTCACCATTCCGTTGATCGACCTGGCGCACGAGACCCAACGACAGGTGGTCGTCGATCGGCAGCCGGAGCAATACCTGGGCCATCCCACCACCGTGTTGCTGGAAGACGGCCGGACGATGCTCTGCGTCTACCCCAAGGGCCACGGCGGCGGGGCGATCGTCTATAAGCGGAGCGACGACGGCGGGCTGACCTGGTCGGAACGGCTGCCGGTGCCCAAGAGCTGGGCCACCAGCAAAGAGGTGCCCACGCTGTTTCGGGTGGTGGATGCGGAAGGCAAGAAGCGGATCATCATGTTTTCGGGGCTTTACCCCTGCCGCATGGCAGTCAGCGAAGACGACGGCACCACCTGGAGCGAGTTGGAGCCGGTGGGCGACTGGGGCGGCATCGTGACGATGGGGTGCGTGGCCGAGTTGAAGACGGGCCGGGGGCACTACCTGGCCATGTTTCACGACGACGGCCGGTTCTTTGCCGCCACGCCGCGTCGGAAGTCGCCGGTGGTGATGACACTCTACAAGACGTTTTCCAGCGATGGCGGCATGACCTGGTCGTTTCCCCAGGCGATTTACCGGTCGAGCGACGTCCAACTTTGCGAGCCGGGAATCATTCGCTCGCCCGACGGCAAGCAGTTGGCCGTGCTGTTGCGGGAAAACGCCCGACGAAAGAACTCGCAGATCATTTTTTCCGACGACGAGGGCCGCACCTGGAGCGAGCCGCGGGAGATGCCGGCCGCGCTGGTGGGCGATCGCCACACGGGCCGCTACGGGCCCGACGGCCGGCTGTTGATTTCCTTCCGCGACGTTCCGCCCCGGGGCAAGACCAGCCCCACCAGCGGCGATTGGGTCGGCTGGGTGGGGACCTACGAGGACCTGGTCCAAGGTCGCCAGGGGCAGTATCGCATTCGGCTGATGGACAACCATCGCGGCGCCGATTGCGCCTACCCCGGCGTTGAGGTCCTGCCTGACGGAACGTTTGTCGCCACGACCTACGGGCATTGGACGGAAGGCCAACAGCCGTATATTGTCAGCGTGCGGCTGAAGCTGGAAGAGTTGGACGCGAAGGCGAAGCGGCTTGCGGCGGCAGCGCGGCCGTGAAACGGCCGGCGTGCTGCCCTGCCGGCACAAGTTGCGTCTGGACCATGGCAAGCGGGCCGCGAAACCGGCCCGGTTCTTTTGGGAGTGCAATGATGATTGGACCGTCCTTGGTAAAGTGCGTGGTTCTCTGTTGCCTCTGGCAGGCGACGGCGGCGGGGACCGAGCTGGAGGTTGGCACGGGCATGCGGATCATCACGCCGGATCCGCTGTTGCCCGTCTCGGGGGGGCTGGGTCCGACCAGCGCCGTGGGAGAAAAGCGGGGCGATCTGACGGCGCGGGCGGTGGTGTTTCGGCGGGGCGAGGTTTCCGTGGCGATGGTGAGCCTGGACCTGCTGGGGTTTCCCTCGGTGCTTTGCGATCGGGTGCGGGCGAAAGTGCCCCGCGTGCCGGCCGGCAACATTCTGATCGGCTCGACGCACACCCACAGCGGGCCCGACTGCTATGGTTTTCCCGACGGGCACGGCGGCCATACGGGCGACCTCGGCTACATGGAGATGGTTTGCACGAAGGCCGCGGAGGCGGTGAACGAGGCGATCGACGATCTGCGGCCGGCGCGGATCAAGGTGGCCACCGGCGAGGCCCGAGGCAAGATCGCCTACAACTACTACGCCCCCGACCTTTATGATCGGCGGATGAGTGTGATTCAGGCGGTCACCGCCGGCGGCCAGACGATCGCCACGCTGGTGAACTACGCGATTCATCCGGAGGTGCTGGGCAGCGAGGCGGGCGTGCTCAGCCCGGACCTGGTCGGCCCGCTCGACGACCGCCTGGAAGCGAAAGCCGGCGGGATGGCGATTTTCTTCAACAGCGCCCAGGGCGGGATGGTCACCGCCGACAACCGCAACCTGGACCGACCTCGCGACGCGTTGCGGGGTTACTGGGAAGATTCGAGGACCTGGGAGGAGTGCGTGCGGATCGGCCAGACGATGGCCGACGAGGCGCTTCGGATCATCGAGGACGCGCCGGTCCAGGAGAATCCGAGCTTGTTCTGCGATGCGGTCGACGTTCGATTTCCCGTCGATTCGGACCTGCTCTGGACGGTGATCACGTCTTCCGTGTTGCACTACCCCCACAACCGGGACCAGAGCATCACCACGCGGATCAACGTGGTCAACCTGGGAAACGCCCAGATCGTGACGATTCCCGGCGAGGCGCTTCCCAATATCGGCTGCTACCTGAAGCGAAAAATGCGAGGGGAGCACAACCTGTTGTTCGGACTGACCAACGATGCGTTCGGCTACATTCTCACCAAGGTGGATTTTAAGAGCTTTCCGCGTTACGACTACGTTTCGCGGACTTCGCTGGGGGAGATGACCGGCGAGATTCTGATCGAGGCATCGCTCGGCCTGGTGGCGAAGTGCCCGGCTCCGGACCGGCTGAAGTGAGCGTTGGGGGGATTTGCGTCGGGGCGCATCCCACCCGGCAGCATGGCAGGCTGGTCGAGGAGATTCCACCACGGAATTGGCCGGGGGG
>CAYZWG010000476.1:0-4276 GCA_964481605.1 uncultured Planctomycetaceae bacterium | reverse complement strand
TTTGTGGCAAGAATGCGAACCTTGCCCTCCCCACGCTTTTCACGGCAACGCCTGATGCTCTCCACCGAAACCTTTCCCACCGTCAACGTGCTGGGATCGCGTGTCCGCATCCTCCAGATCGAAGACGCCGTGGCGTTGATCGAAGGTTGGATCGACCAGCGCCCGCCCACCTGCCGGCAGGTGGTGGTTTCGGGCTATCACGGCATCTGGGAAGCCCACAAGGACGAGCGCTACAAGGCGATCCTCAACTCGGCCGCGCTGTGGGTTCCCGACGGCATCGCCCCGGTGCTGGTTGCCCGATGGCAGGGCCATCGCCAGGCGCGGCGGGTGCCGGGCGCCGACCTGATGGAGGCTTTTTTCGCCCGGGCGGATTTCAACCAGTACAGCAGTTTCTTCTATGGCGATACCGGCCGCACGCTGGCCGCGCTGCGAGCTAGGCTGGAAGAGAAATACCCCGGCCACCGCGTGGCGGGGACCCTCTCGCCGCCGTTTGGGGCGATCACTGCGGAGGAAGACGAAGAGCACCTCCGCCGCATCAACGAGGCCCGGCCCGACGTGCTCTGGGTGGGACTGGGCTGCCCTCGCCAGGATCGTTGGATTCACGAACGGCTCGACCGGCTCAACGTGCCGGTGGCCATCGGCGTGGGGGCGGCGTTGCGATTCGTCGGCGGCGTCACGCGGCGGGCCCCCCAGTGGCTCGGCGACCGCGGCCTCGAATGGGCCTATCGCCTCCTCACCGACCCTGCCCACTGCTGGCGGAGAAGCGTGGTCGAGGGGCCCCGTTTCCTCTCCCACGTGCTGGCCCAACTGATCGGTCTGCGCAAGTACGACTGACGTTGCCGCCCCCCGTGTCTCCCCACCAGTTCGGCGCGGGTCTCGGTCCCAAGCTCCAATGCCCCGGCTCTCGGTCCCAAGCTCCAGCTTGGGACCGCATCCAGCGCGAAGCTCCGCTTCGGCTGCCGTGGAGCACTCACCCGGTGGGTTCCCAAGCTGGAGCTTGGGAACCAGGTTGTCGGCCCGTGGTTTCCCCAAGCTGGAGATTGGGAACCAGGCGGCAGGCCGGCCCCGCTTTGGTACGTCCCCGCGGCGTGTTTCATGGCCTATGTTTCAAGAGACGGGCCCCACGAGGGCGGCGCTGCCGCCCCACCCACTCTCCCTACCCCCCCGCAGATGGAGATGACCCGATGAACGCATCGAGCTTGCCGGACACGGCCCGCATGGCCTCCACCATGGCCGCCAATCTCGCCCGCACGATGACCGCCATCGATCAGATTAGCTTGGAGATTGACCGCCTGGTTCTTGCCGCCGCCGACGGAGACTGGGAGAAAGTGGCCCTCTTGAGCGAGAGCCTCGCCCGCGACTCGCGCGAGGCCCGCTACCGCGGCATCAGCACGCGTGCCCAAGCCGTTTGCCGCGAGGCCCGCAAGCCCGACAACGCCCACGGCATTCGCCGCGGCCTGATTCGCCTGATCGGCATCTACGGCCGCACGACGAAGCGGCAACGCGCGGAATAGGACGTGGCGACCGGCCTACAGGCTTTCGGCGGGGTCGGGAGACCTGCGCCGAACGGGGCCGGGGCCGACCCGCGCCGAGCGTTGTGAGTAGGCATTGCTCCCAATACCCCACTCTGGGGCTATGCGAACCTGGCCCCCGGATTGCCGTCGCCGAAAATCGCCGGTAAAATATTGGTTTTTCGCCGAGACCGACCGAGTCGCAGGTGGAAACCATGGGCCCAGCTCGCAACTTGGTCGTCGCCCAGAGCGGCGGCCCGACCTGTGTCATCAACAGCAGCCTTCGGGGGGTCATCGAGGCGGCCCGCGATTTCGGCCAAATCGGCACCGTTTATGGTGCCCGCCACGGTATCGAGGGCGTGCTGAAGGAACAGCTTCTCGACCTGTCGGCCCAGTCGGCCGAGGAGGTGGCCCTGCTGCGATATACCCCGGTCGCTGGGTCCGTGGGCACCTGCCGCTACAAGCTCCGTCCGCGGCAGGAGGAAGACTTTGAGCGGGTGATCGAGGTCTTCAAGGCCCACGACGTGGGCTTTTTTCTCTACATCGGCGGAAACGACTCGATGGATACCGCCCGCCAGATCGCCCAACTCGCCCACCAGCGGGGTCTCGACCTGGTGGCCGTGGGCATCCCCAAGACGATCGACAACGACATCGGCGACAGCGAGTTCAAGCTGATCGACCACACCCCGGGCTACGGTTCCACGGCCCGCTACTGGCTGCACATGGTGCAGAACGCCAACGAAGAGAACAAGGGCTCGTGCCCGGCCGACCCGGTGCTGGTGATGCAGGCGATGGGCCGCCACATCGGCTTTATCCCCGCCGCGGCCCGACTGGCCGACCCGGATCGCGCGATGCCGCTGCACATTTACCTGGCGGAGGGGCCCTGCACGCTGGAGCAGGTGGCGGACCAGGTCAACGAGACCCTCAAGCAATGCGGTCGCTGTCTGGTGGTGATCAGCGAGGGTTTCGACGTGGGCGAGATCGGCGAAATCGTCGATTCTTTCGGCCATACCTCGTACGGTTCGAGCCAGACCACGGTAGCCCAGATCGTGGTCAACTATCTCAACCAGGTCGGCCTGGCCACCAAGGGCGCCGCCCGGGGCAACGTGCCGGGAACCGATCAGCGCCACTCGATGGCCTATGCCTCGACGGTTGATCTGGACGAGGCCTGGGCGGTGGGCCGGAAGGCGGTCGAGTTGGCCGCCGGCGGCCGGGGTGGTTTGATGGCCACCATCCTCCGCCAGCCGGGGGCCATCTACACCGTCCGCTACGACCAGGTGCCGCTGGCCGAGGTGGCCAACAGCGAGCGAACCTTCCCCCCGGATTGGATCGCTCCCAGCGGGTTCGACGTGACCGACGAGTTCGTCCGCTATGCCAAGCCGCTGGTGGGCACCGAGATGCTCACCCTTCCCCTCATCGACGGCCGCCAGCGAATGGCCCGCTTCGAGCCGATCCTCGCCCCGCGGAAGTTGCCGCCCTACGTACCCCAGGCGGATCGCCCCTAGCCGATGTTACGCCTCGCCGGCCCTGTGCCGGTGGGAGACGGGTTTGAGAACTACCACGCCCACACCCGCACCCCCCTACGCGAAGCCACGGGGAATCGTTCAGGTGACGGTGGCTGGTAGTTTCCACACCCGCAATCCACCGGCACAGGGCCGGTGGGGGGGAACCCTGAGTGACACTGTCATACTAACAGAACCTGCTGCTCACGATGAACTTCACGCCCAAGTATCCCTTTCTGGTCGGCATCGACTCCGACGGCTGCGCCTTCGACACGATGGAACTGAAGCACAAGGAGTGCTTCATCCCCAACATCATCAACGAGTGGGAGCTCCAGGGGATCAGCAAGTATGCCCGCGAGGCGGCCGAATTCGTCAACCTCTACTCGAAAAGCCGGGGCATCAACCGCTTCCCCGCCCTGGTCGAGGTGCTCCGGTGGCTCAAGAAGCGGCCCGAGGTCAAGGCCCGCGGCGTGAAGATCGAAATCCCCCAGTCGCTGGTGGAGTGGATCGAGGGCGAGACGAAGCTGGGCAACCCCGCCTTGGAGAAGGCGGTCGAGCGGACGGGCGACCCCGTGTTGAAGAAGACCCTCCAGTGGTCGGTCGCCGTGAACCGCACGGTGGGCAAGATCGTCCGCGGCGTACCCCCATTTCCCTTCGTTCGCGAAAGCCTGGAAAAGCTCCAGCACACGGCCGACACGATCGTCGTTTCCGCCACCCCCCAAGAAGCCCTCCAGCGCGAGTGGGCCGAGCATGATCTGTCGCAATACGTGCGGGCGATTTGCGGCCAGGAGAAGGGCACCAAGCGAGAGTCGCTCCAGGTGGCCGCCGGATACGCCCGGCACCATGCCCTGATGATCGGCGACGCCCCCGGCGACTACCAGGCCGCCGTGGCCAACGAGGCGCTTTTCTATCCGATCAATCCCGGCGCCGAGGAGGCGAGCTGGAAACGCTTCCACGACGAGGGCATCGACCGCTTCCTGGCCGGCACCTTTGCCGGCGAGTACCAGCAGGCGCTGCTGGACGAGTTCGACGGCTACCTGCCCGAAAAACCGCCGTGGAGGATGGATGATTGTTGATCGCGGATGGACAACGCAACCGGGGCAACCTACTCGTTCCCAAGCTCCGGCTTGGGAACGTGACTGTCGCCAAGCTCTGCTTGGCTTGTTGGCAGCGTCACGGGAAGCGGAGCTACGATAAAATGCGTTCCCAAGCCGGAGCTTGGGAACGAGAACGATGTTGATTGGGGAGCGGGCCCTGCTCGTA
>CAYZWG010000475.1:0-4276 GCA_964481605.1 uncultured Planctomycetaceae bacterium | reverse complement strand
CCCACCGCTGGATCCGTCTGGGGCCGGTCGGCATGCAGCCGTCCGAGTTGGCCAAGATCGCCTACGTGGTGATGCTCGCCCGCTACCTGATGTACCGCGAGAATTTTCGCCGTCTTCGCGGGCTGTTGGTGCCGGCGGGGCTGACGCTGGTCCCGGTCGTGTTGATCCTCCGCGAGCCCGACCTGGGAACGGCCCTGGTCTTCCTGCCCGTGTTTTTCGCCATGCTCTTCGTGGCCGGGGCGCGTCGGAAAGACCTGGGGTTGGTGGCGTTGGTGGGCGTGCTCGTGCTGCCGGGGCTTTGGACCCAGATGAGCGTCGAGCAGAGGTCCCGGGTGACGGCGTTGTTTCATCAGGCCGGACCCGGAGACAACGCCGGCGACGATGCCTATCATCTTCGCCAGGCCAAGCAGATGGTCGCCCTGGGGGGCGTCTGGGGAAGCTTCTGGCGGGGGACCGCGGTCGACGACCGGGCCGCCTACCGGTTGCCGGAGGCCCGCAGCGACTTCATCTTTTGCGTTTTGGGCGAGCGGTTCGGGCTGCCCGGGATGGCGCTGGTGCTGGCGCTTTACGCCTTTCTCGCCTGGCGTGGCGTGGCCGTGGCCCGGGCCACCCCCGAGCCGTTCGGCCGGCTGCTGGCGGCCGGACTGGTGGCCCTGTTGGCCGTCGAGGTGCTGATCAACACGGCGATGACCGTGGGGCTGCTGCCCATCACGGGACTCTCGCTGCCGCTGGTCAGTTACGGCGGGTCGGGGATGGTGACGCACGGGCTGCTGGTGGGGTTGCTGTTGAACGTGGGCCTGCGGCCGGACCGCGCGGTGGCCCCCGAGCCGTTTCGCTACGAGGTGGACGGCCGGTCGCGACGGTGAAGCGGCTGGGCCGGGGAAGCTCGCGGGAGTGGATAGCGACGGCAGCCGGTGGTCAACGCGGGCGTTGCTGGCCGTCGAAGCGTTCCAGCCGCACGTTGTCGAAGGCCGCCTCGCCCACGGCTCCGTGCAGACCGATTCGCGCGATCGCCTCGCGGGCACGCCCGGGGACCGCGATGGTGGCCGACTTTTCGGTCCAGGGAAACGTGCCTCGCCAAGGGCCCAGCACGCCTTCGCCGATAGTGGCCCGGTTCTCGTCGTAGAAGGTGACGATCAGGGCGGGAAGTTGCCGGGCGTTTTGACCGGCGCGGATCTCCTTGCCGCGAACCTTGAGGGAGACCCTCAGGGTTTGGACCTGGCGGCCGTCCACGCCCAGCCCTTGCAGGGCCATGGCCATCCGCCCGGGGTCGGCGTTGCGAAAGACGACGTAGTGGCTGCCCGAGGGCGCGTCCTCGTCGGCGACCAGCTCCAACTGGCGTTGATAATGCCAGCCGGCCGGTTGATCCTTGCCGTCGAGCAACCTTTCGAAATCGCCGTTTTCCAGCGAGGGGTTGGCCGGATCGGGCAGCTTCTGGCGGCGGGCCTCGGCTTGGCCGGTCATGGGCACAAACAGCGTGGCGTGCAGCGCCTCGCGAACCAGTTGCCCCTTCTGTTTGCGAAACAGGTAGAGGTTCTGCGAGTATCGCTCGCCCACGGGAACGATCATCCGGCCCCCTTCCCGAAGCTGCTCGACCAGCGCCGGCGGGACCTTCTCGGGCGAGCAGGTGACGAGAATCTTGTCGAAGGGGGCGTGCTCGGGCCAGCCCAGGTAGCCGTCGCCGATCTTGGCCGTCACGTTCTTGTAGCGTCGCAGCACCCGCGCGGCCCGCTGCCCCAGCGGCTCGACGATCTCGATCGTGTAGACCTGGGCCACCAGGTGGCTCAGCACCGCCGCCTGGTAGCCGCTGCCGGTGCCGATTTCCAGAACCTTGTCCGTGGGCTGGGGATCGATCTGCTCGGTCATGTCGGCCACCACGAACGGCGGCGAGATGGTCTGGCCGTAACCGATCGGCAGGGCCATGTCCAGGTAGGCGAAGCGGCGTTGCGCCAGGGGGACGAACTCGTGGCGGGGAACGGTCCGCATGGCCTCGATCACGCGGGGATTCTTCACTCCCGCCGAGACGATCGCCTCATCGACCATCCGGTTTCGGGCCGCGCGGGCGGCGTCGCGCGACTGGGCCTCCGCCGGAAACGCCGCGATCGCCAACACCAGCGCCAGCCCGACCCGTCGCCCCGGGAAACCTGGTTGTTTCGGCTCCGCGAACGTGTGCGGTGAAGTCGCCATCATCTCTATCCCCCATCTTCCGGTTCTCGACCGGCTCGCTTCTCTTCCCTATTATGTCTTACGCTCCGCGATTGCGAACCCCCCAAGCCGGGAATGCGGTTTCCCATCTCCGGCAACGTACAATAATCAACTGCATCGGCGGCAGCCTCGCCCTCCCAGCCTTCCCCCACAGAAACTCCATCATCCGCCATGCTGAATCATTCCCTCAAGGACCGGGTCGTGCGGGAGATTCTGCCCCAGGTGCAAACCCCGGGCCAATACATCGGGGGCGAGCTCAACGCCGTCGGCAAGGACCACCGCAAGCTGGCCGGCAAGCTCTGCCTGGCCTTTCCCGACGCTTACTCGATCGGCATGAGCAACCACGGCCTGCAAGTCCTCTACGCCGCGGTCAATCGCCAGGAGGACTGGGTTTGCGAGCGGGTCTTCGCGCCCTGGCCCGACATGGAGCGGCTGCTCCGCCGGCGGGGGCTGCCGCTCTATTCGCTGGAAAGCTTCACCCCCCTCGACCGGTTCGACGTGGTGGGGTTCACCCTCCAATACGACCTGGGCTACAGCAACGTGCTGACGATGCTCGAGCTGGGCGGGATTCCCCTGCGGGCGGAAGAGCGAACGCGGCAACACCCGCTGGTGATTGCGGGGGGGCCGTGCGCGCAAAACCCCGAGCCGATGGCGCCGTTTATCGACCTGTTCGTGATCGGCGACGGTGAGGAGAGCCTGCCCGCGGTGGCCCGGCGGTGGGTCGAATTGAAGCGGGCCGGCGGCGATCGGGCGGAGTGGCTGGGCGAGATGGCCCGCGGCTTCCCCTGGGCGTACGTTCCCCGGCTCTATCCATCCCGCTACCACGATTGGGACCGTGCGGCGGCGGCCGCCGGCCGGGTGGCCCCGCCGTCGATTCGGCCGGCGGTGGTCGACGACCTCGACGGGTTGCCGCTGCCGGTTCGCCCCGTGGTGCCCAACGTGGAGTGCGTGCAGGACCGCATCGCGCTGGAGATCATGCGGGGCTGCCCCTGGCGGTGCCGCTTCTGCCAGGCCACCACGATCAAGCGACCGCTGCGTTTCCGTAAGGTGGAGACCCTGCTGGAAGCGGCCTTGGAGTCGTACCGCAACACGGGCTACAACGAAATCTCGCTGCTCTCGCTTTCCACCAGCGACTATCCCCACCTGGCCCAACTGATGACGGCCTTGCAGAGCGAGTTTCGGCCGCTGGGGGTGAGCATCGCCGTGCCCAGCCTGCGGGTCAACGAGCAGCTTCGAGTGATGACCGAACTGCTCCATACGGATCGCCGCTCGGGGCTGACGCTGGCGCCCGAGGTCGCCCGCGACCGGATGCGGGCGCAAATCGGTAAGCGCGTCACCAACGACGACCTGATGGCCGGGTGCCGGCGGGCGTTTGAAAACGGCTTTCAGCGGGTGAAGCTCTATTTTATGTGCGGGCTGCCGGGCGAGCGGGCCGACGACCTGGACGGGATCATCGAGATGGCCGAGGCGATTGCCCGGCTGGGGCGCCAGGTGACGGGCCGGCTGCCCAGGGTGGTGGCCAACGTGTCGAACTTCGTGCCCAAGCCGCACACGCCCTACCAGTGGTGCGGGATGCGGACGCGGGAGTATTTTCTGGCGGCCCACCAGCACCTTTACCGCCGGCGCCGGATGCGTTCGGTCGAGGTGAAATGCCACGACATCGACGCCAGCCTGTTGGAAGGCGTGTTCAGCCGCGGCGACCGGCGGGCGGCCGAGGCGATCGAGCTGGCCTGGCGGCGGGGCGCCCGCTTCGACGCCTGGAGCGAGCGTCTTCAACCGCGGCTCTGGTGGGAGGCGCTGCGCGACACGGGCTACGACGTCGACGCGGTGGTCCACCGAGCCTACCCGGCCGACGCCCAACTCCCCTGGGACCCGATCGACATCCGCCAGGGCCGCGGCTACCTGGAGCGCCAGCGCGATGAATCCCTGGTGCAATTGGACCAGATGGAAAGTCGGTAGGCCGGGTCGCGACGTTCGGCGCGGGCCTGCCGCATCAACTGTTTACGCAGATCCAGCCCCGTAGGGCCGGCTGTGCCGGCCGAAACGTGGCTGGCGCTGCGAAGTGCGGCAA
>CAYZWG010000474.1:0-4288 GCA_964481605.1 uncultured Planctomycetaceae bacterium | reverse complement strand
TCAACCCCAAACCGGTGGCCCCCGGCGTTCTCTCGGCCGCCGCCGGGCCCCGCGGGGGTCTGTTGCCGCTGCCGGGTCGCTTGACTATCATCACGAGTTGCCCCAAGGGGCCCAACAAGATTGGCAAGATGGGTCCCTGGGGGTCGTTTGCCGTCGAGCAATAGTGGCGGCCTCGCCCGCCACGCGGGGTTGATTCAGCCCGACCAGGTGCGACGATGACACATTTCCTCCCCGCGCGAATGTCTCCGCGAAGGCCCCTCGGCCCAACGAAGCCCATGCTGCTGCTGGTGGCGATGGTTGTCGGTTCGACCCTCCTTGGGTGCCTGCCCGAAAGCGCCTGGGGTGCCCAGCCGGCTTCCGATCCACCGCCCGCAAAGGTCAAAGTGGCCGCCGTGCAGATCACCGGCTACGTAAAGGGATTCGTGCCCCGTGACGGCTACGATCCGGCCGACGCGGTGGTCCGCTATATCCACCGCGCGGCCGACGACGGCGCCCGCCTGGTGGTCTTCCCCGAGTATCACCTGGGCCGGATCAAGGTTCCCTCGGCAACGACGGACAAGATTGGCCGGGCTGCCGCCAAGCGGGGCATCTGCGTGATCGTCGGCTGTTGGGAACTGCTCGAAGGGGACGCATTCGCCAACGCGGCGCTGGTCTTCGACCGGGAGGGAAAAATCCTCGGCAAATACTACAAGACCCACGCGGCCGTGGACCAGTTTGAAGGGCAGCCGGCCTACTCGCACCCGCCCGCCGGGCACGACCGGCAATGGTTCATCGAGCACGACCCCGAATGGATCATGCGACGGGGGAACGCGTTTCCCGTTTTCGATCTGGGCTTCGCCAAGGTGGGCATCGCCACTTGCTACGACGGCTGGTTTCCCGAGCCGTTCCGAATCCTCTCGCTGAAGGGCGCGGAAATCATCGTCTGGATCAATGGGCGGCACGGCAGGGTGGAGGACTTCATCGTCAAAACGGCCATGTTTCGCAATCAAGTTTCGATGATTTGCACCAACCAGGCCTATGGCTCGGGAACGATGATCGCCCAGTGGCCGACCACGATCAAGGCCGTCTGCTCCCAGCCCAAGGAAGACTATATTTCCGCCACGCTCGATCTTCGGCGGCTTCGCCTGGCGAGAAAGAACAGTCGCAACTTCCAACAGCGCCGACCGGAAATCTACGGGGAAATCCTGGGCGAACGCCCTGTGCGGAAAGACCGGTAGGCCGGATCACGATCCGGCATGGGGGAAAGGCGCCGGTCGCCCCGGGGGGCCACGAGGGCGCGAACAGGCCGTTCTTGACATTGGGGGGCACCGTGGTAACATATACCCCAGGGGGTGGGGGTATGGGTTGGCCCCCCGCCGGTCCTCTTCTCTTCCCCGGTAGGTGTGGGGGCTTTCGGGCGCGGAACCGGCGGAAAGCGACTGGTTTCACACGGGTTTCGGCGTCAGACATGACTTCCATCGAAGAGATTCCACCTCGGGATCCAGCGTCCGAGGCGACGTCGCGCGGCGGTTCTCTGCCCGCAAGAATGCTCACCCTGGGTGGGCTCGCTTCGCTGGGCGCGATCGTGGCCGGCCTGGTCGGCTGGACTCTCCGCAGCCAGGAAACGCACCACATCGAGGACCAATTCCGTTTCGACGCCGAGCAGCGGGTTCGGGCCGTGGAGCGCGAGGTCGGTGCGAATCTGGCGGTGCTCGACGCCTTGTCGGCCTTTCACGACGGATCGCAACTGGTCGAGCGGAAGGAGTTCTATGCCTTTGCCGACCCGTTCCTCAAACGGCACTCGGGAATCCTCGCCTTGGCCTGGGTCTCGGTAGATCGGACCCATTCGCCCGCAGGGGACTCGGGCAAACCTTCGCCCGACGGCCGCGACGCCTCCTCTTCAGGGCCGCCGGGTTCGCCGCCGGAGCACGAAGCCGGTAGCGGCACGCCGGAGCCGCTGGACGACTGCCGGGTGGAATACGTGGCTCCGCGGAATTGCGGCTTGCTCACCGAAGGCGGCAATCTGGCGTCGCGAGAGAAATTCGCCCAGGCAATGGAAGTGGCCCGCGACAATGCCTTCCGCGTGGTGCTTGCAAGGGAGCCGATCGAGGGCGACGAAGAAACGGGCGCAACCGGCGTCTATGTCTTCATGCCGATCTTTCGCAAAGAGCGCCCCACGGAAACCCTCACCCAGCGACGCGCCAACCTGGAAGGATTCTACGTGGGCGTTTTCCAACTGAGCACGATCGTGGAAAACGCGATCGGCCTGGCGAGCAATCTGGGAATCGACGTCCACATCTTCGATCTCACGCTGCGCCGAGGCGGCGAATTGATCTACGTTCGCCCGTCCCCGGCCAGGACCACTCCGTTTCGCACCATCACCGACCCCCTCGCCCAGCCAGAGAAGACGTTCATCCATCCCGCCTCGATCGATGTGCCGGGTTGCAATTGGACGGTCGTCTGTTCGCCCACCGACGTCTACTACGCCAGCCGGCGGTCGGCGCTGCCGGCCACCAGCTTGGTGGCCACGCTGCTTCTGGCCGTGCTCTTGGTGATGTATCTGAACACCCTCATTCACCGCGCCGGGCAGGTACGCCAATTGGTCGTTCGGCGGACGGCGGAACTTGAGCGAGCCAACGCGAAACTGGCCGCGGAGATCGCCGATCGCGAGCACGCCGAGAAAGTGCTCCGCGATTCCCAGGCGCTTTATTCGTCGCTGGTCGAAAACCTGCCCGTGCACGTGCTGCGAAAAGACCTCGACGGCCGCTTCACGTTCGCCAACCGCTCCTTCTGCCACCTGTTGGGGAGATCGCCCGAAGAGGTGATCGGCAAGAGCGACATCGATTTCTTTCCTCGCGACCTGGCGGAGAAGTATCGCGCCGACGATCGCCGGGTGATTCGCACACGGGAATTGTTCGAGGACGAAGAACTTCACGATCTGGCGGACCAGTCGCGGTTTGTTCACGTGATCAAATCGCCCGTCTACGATGCCGCCGGAACGGTGATCGGCACGCAGGCCATCTTCTGGGACGTGACCGCCCGCAAGAAGGCGGAAAAAGAACTGGCCCGGGCCAAGGACGCCGCCGAGGCCGCCAACCGCGCCAAGAGTTCCTTCCTGGCCAACGTCAGCCACGAGATTCGCACGCCCATGAACGCGATCATCGGGATGACCGAGCTGGTGCTGGCCGGCAACCCCACGGCACGCCAGCGGGAACACCTGGAAGTGGTCCGCGAGTCGGGTGAGGCCCTCTTGACGGTGATCAACGATATCCTCGATTTCTCCAAGATCGAGGCGGGCAAGCTGGACATCGAGGCGGCGCCCTTCGATTTGCACGAGGCGGTGGGCAACACGACGAAATGGCTGGCCCTGCGGGCACACGAGAAAGGGCTCGAGCTGGCCCTGCGGATTGCCCCCGACGTTCCCCGCGGCGTGGTCGGCGACAGTGCCCGACTGCGGCAGGTGATCGTCAACCTCGTGGGCAACGCCATCAAGTTCACCCAGCGGGGCGAGGTCGTGCTGGACGTGCGGCAAGAGCGCGACTTGCCCCAACGGGCGCTGGTCCACTTCTCGGTCACCGACACGGGAATGGGGATTCCGCCGGAGAAACTCGACGCCATCTTCGACGCCTTTGAACAGGCCGACACGAGTACGACCCGGCGGTTCGGAGGCACCGGCCTGGGATTGGCCATTACCCATAAGCTGATCGAGTTGATGGGCGGACACATTCGCGTTCGCAGCGAAGTCGGCCGCGGCAGCACCTTCGCGGTCACGATTCCCTTCCCCCTGGCCGAGGTAGACCAGGCGGCACAACCGACGTACCGCCGCGAGCACCTTCGGCACGTCTCCATTCTGATCGTCGACGACAACCAGACTAATCGCCATATCCTGGAGGAGATCTGCGAAAGCTGGGATATGAAGCCCCACGCCGTCGCCGGGGCGGAGCAAGCAATCGAAGTGCTCCGCCAGTCGCGGCGGCGAGGCCAACCCTACGCCGTTGTGCTGGCCGACTCCGAAATGCCTGGACTTGATGGCTTCGCCCTGGCCGAAAGCCTCCACCACGATCCGCACCTGGAGAGTCCGCTGGTGATGATGCTCACCTCGGGGAATCGGCCCGGCGACGTTTCCCGTTGCGAGCGGCTGGGAATCGCCGCCTACCTGACGAAGCCCGTCAAACGGTCCGAGCTGATCGAGGCCCTGATGATTGCCCTCAAGGTGGAAGGCGCGGAGGCCCGTCCCGGCGAGAAGGCTTCAGCGCAGGCAATCCGCGAAGTTCGCCCCCTCAAGGTGCTACTGGCCGAAGACAGCCTG
>CAYZWG010000473.1:0-4289 GCA_964481605.1 uncultured Planctomycetaceae bacterium | reverse complement strand
ATCAAGAGAGACCTTCGGTCAGGCCACCGGCGGGGTCAGGAGACCCGCGCCGAACACTTAGGATTTTTCCCGGCCAGCCTGTTCCCAGTCAGCCAACCCAACCTACCCAGCATGAACCGATCCAAGTATCCGACCGCTCCGCTTGCCACCGACGGAATGCCCCCGGGGGTGCCCTACATCATCGGCAACGAAGCGGCCGAGCGGTTCAGTTTCTACGGCATGAGGGCCATTCTGGTGATCTTCATGACCCAGCACCTGATGGCCTTCGACGGCAGCGGCCCGGCGGTAATGACGGAAGGGGAGGCCAAGGGCTGGTACCATTTGTTCGTCTCGGCCGTCTACTTTTTTCCCATCCTGGGGGCCATCCTGGCCGACGCCCGATGGGGAAAGTACCGCACGATCCTTACCCTTTCGATCGTCTACTGCCTGGGCCACGCCGCCTTGGCCTGCGACACCAGCCGGGTGGGACTGGCGGTGGGGCTGATGCTGATCGCTTTCGGGGCCGGGGGAATCAAGTCGTGCGTGTCGGCCCACGTGGGCGACCAGTTCAGCCCTCGCAACCAGGCCCTTTTGGAGCGGGTGTTCGGCTGGTTCTACCTGGCGATCAACCTGGGGGCCGCGGCGTCGATGTTCCTCACGCCGATTCTCTTGAACGATTCGAACTTCGGGCCCCACTGGGCCTTCGGCGTGCCGGGCGTGCTGATGGGGACCGCCACACTCGTATTCTGGGCCGGCCGCTACAAATTCGCCCATATCCCCGCCGGCGGAACCATGTTCCTGCGGGAATTGGTCAGCCGGGAGGGCTTGCGGACCGTGCTCCGACTCGGTTCGATCTACCTCTTCGTGATGATCTTCTGGGCCTTGTACGACCAGAGCGGCTCGGCCTGGGTGCTGCAGAGCGAGCACATGAACCGGCGCCTTTTCGACTTTCCGTTGGCCCGCGGCCTGGAGGCGCACCTGGTTGCCGCGGGAATGCCCTTCCTGCAAGGGCTGACTCGCTGGCAGATGAGCCCGTCACAGATTCAGGCGGTCAACCCGCTGCTGATCCTGATCCTCGTGCCGCTGTTCAGCTACGTCGTCTATCCGGTCGCCGGGCGGCTGGTCCGGTTGACGGCACTGAGGAAGATTTCGCTGGGGCTGTTTGTCACCGCGGGGGCGTTTGCCGTCACGGGGATGATCGAAGCGTGGATCGGCGCCGGCCGCACACCGCACGTCGGCTGGCAGCTTCTGGCCTACCTGATCCTCACCTCGGCCGAAGTCATGGTCTCGGTCACTTGTCTGGAGTTTTCCTACACCCAAGCCCCCAGGACGATGAAGTCGCTGGTGATGGGGCTGTTCTTGCTTTCCGTCTCGCTGGGCAACCTGATTCCGTTCGCCGTCAACCGGTTCCTCGTCCATGCCGACGGCAGCGGCCGGCTCAGCGGGCCGAACTACTACTGGTTTTTCACGGCGCTGATGCTGCTGGCGGCGGTTCTCTTCGTGCCGGTGGCGGCCACCTACCGTGAGCGATCCTATTTGCACAAGGAGTTGTAACAAGTTTTCAAACCCGCAATCCACCGGCACAGGGCCGGCGGGGAGGAGTTCAAAGTGGCGCTGCCAATATAAGGTGTGGGATTTTGATCGAGGAGACACCGAATTCAGTGGAGGCAAGAAGATGGAACGACAACGGAAAAGGTACTCGGCGGAGTTCAAGGCAAAGGTGGCCCTGGCGGCCGCCAAAGCCCAGAAGACCCTTACGCCACATGCGGCAGTGCCATTCGGGTCAAATACTTTTCTTTCCAATCCATGCCGGGTCGCGACCCGGCCTACAGACTCGGCGGGCTGGGGAGCCCCGCGCCGAGCGCCGCCAGACCACGCCTCTGGGCCGTTACGACAGCGAGTCCAAGGGCGGCCGTCGTCCGCTTTCAACGGTAGCGGATACCCTCAAGCGGCAAAAGTTGCAATCGCTCCGCCGGCTGGACAGAATAGAACCTGCTGCCGCTACCACGCCGCCGGCCGGCCGGTGGGTGCGTTTGCTGGCTGGAGTTTGGCAACGAGGCGCAAGGCGCGGAGGGGCGGCCAGCAATGAGGATTCTTGTCCACGAGGCCCAACGATGATGCTTCCGAAGAAACGACTTGCCGCGGGACTTTCGGTTCTCCTGTTGATCGGTGCGGCCGCCACCGGCGCCACGCCTGAGGGCCTCCAGCTCTTGCGGCCCGATTCCTTGATCGGCTGGGACCAGGCCGCCACCGCGCCGGCCGGCTGGTCGATTCGAGAAGGGAAGCTTTCGGGCAGTGTCAAGTCCACCCCGCTGTTGTCCGCCTGGACCTTCGGCGATTTCAGGTTGACGGCCAAGTGGTCGGTGGCCGAGGGCGGCGGGCTGAAAATCCTTCTCCCCACGGCCCCCTCCGAGCGGGGCTTGGAGTTGCTGTTGAAAGAAGGGGGGGAATGCGGCCGGCTGACCGACGGCAAGGAAGTCCTCGCGGCCGGCCATACCCTTGCCCGGGGCAAGAAAAAACAACGGACCCACACCGTTGAGATCGCCCGCTCCGGCGGCACGTTTTCCTTCACCGTCGACGGTCGCTGGATCTACGAGGTGCCGATTGCGGCCGATCGGCGTCTGGGGCTGGGGCTGGCCGTGGCCCAGGGCAAGGCCGGCATCTGGGACATTCGCGCCGGCGAGCCGGCCGGCAAACCGATGTTCAACGGAAAGAACTTCGACGGCTGGTACACCAACGGCGATATCACCCAATGGAAATACCAGGGCGAGGAAGTCGTGCTGGCGGGCCATCCCCACGACTATCTGCGGACCAAGAAGGAGTACGCCAACTTCACTTGGTCGATGGAACTGAAGCTCCAGCGCAACGGCAACTCGGGTCTGGGCATCCGCACGCCCCGCGACGGCTGGCCCACCGCCGACGGGATGGAGCTTCAACTGCTCGACAGGCCCTACCAGGCCGAAATCAAGGACCAGCCGTTCATGGCCGTCTACGGCCACGTCCTGCCGCTGGCCCGGGCCGACCGCTCGCAAAAGTGGAACCGCATCGTGGTCAAGGCGGAGGGCCGCATGGTGACCGCCTGGGTCAACGGCGAGATGGTGCAGCAGATCAACACGTTTCGCCACCCGGAGTTGAAACACCGCCCCTTGCGCGGCTGGCTGGGCTTCCAGGACCACAACGCCTGGCTTCGCGTCCGCAACGTCCGCATTCTGGAAGCCCCCGACGGCGCCTCGATGAGCGCCTGGAACCGGCCCCGGCCGCCGTCGGCCACCACCGCCGTGCTGGACCGCCTGCTCAACCCCGAGCGGCTTGCCGTGGCCGATGGAATCAAGTCGGCGGTGGCCTACAAGACGTTTGCCACCGAAGCGCCGGGCCAACAGGTGCTGGCCGACCTGGCCGGCCCCGGCGCGGTGGTCCGCATCGCCCGAAACGGCGACGAAGGCAAGCTGGCCTTCTACTTTGACGGCCAGCAGAAGCCCCGCTTGGAGTGCACGCCCGCCGAATTGCCCCAGAAACTTCCGCTGCTGGGCGAGGACTCCAACCCGATGCTCACCTGCCTGACCTTCCGGCGCCGCCTGCGGATCGTGCTCCGCGAGGCCAAACAGGCCGACTACCGCATCGACTACGTGAAGCTGCCCGGCAACCTGCCGGTGGAGTCGTTCGTCGACGCCAAGTCGGGCTTTCCCCGCGGATGGCTCAACGCCGCCTCGACGCTGTTGCGCTGGCTCAGTTCGGGCCGGTTCCACCAGTACGACGGGCTGCCGCGACTGACCGCCGGGCCGCAAACGCTCCTGCCCGGCCAAACGGCCCTCCTCGCCCAGGTCGAGGGAGCCGGCATCGTCAAGCAGTTCAAGCTGGTGGCCAACCAGCGGGTGCTCGACAGCGACGACCTTTGGCTGGAAGTTTTCGTCGACGGCGAGCCCAAGCCGGCGATTGCCGCCCCCGCCCGGTATCTGTTTCCCGCGCTGGTGCGCAACTACGGAAACTACGTGTTGCAACTCCAGGGGGGGATGACGAACATGCTGGCCATGCCCTTTGCCGGCGGGATCGTGGTCAAGGGCTCCAATCGGGGCGGGCGGCCGATCCGCAACCTGGCCGTCTCGCTGGCCGTGGAGCCGGCCACCAAAGCGACCCGGGCCGAGGTGGCCTCGCGAATGCGGCTTCGCGGGGTGTTTCGGCCGGCGGCGGCCGGGGACGTGCTGGTCAACCTCCACGGCAACGGCCGCTGGATCGGCCTGGTCTACCAGCTTCCGCCGGGGGCGGCGGCCGGCATCGCGTCACTGGCCGTCGACGGGCGGCCGGCCGGCGGC
>CAYZWG010000472.1:0-4295 GCA_964481605.1 uncultured Planctomycetaceae bacterium | reverse complement strand
CTTGTGGCACCAGCCACACCGGTTCAAGAACCGCTGCTACCCACGGAAGCCCTACTTTCCGCAGTAGTCGATCGACCGGGCGATCTCGCTCTTCAAGTCCTGGCGGGGGACAATGCGGTCGATGAAGCCGTGCTCCAGCAGGAATTCGCTCGTCTGGAATCCCTTGGGCAACTCGATGTGGATGGTGGCCTTGATGGTTCGCGGGCCGGCAAACCCGATTAGGGCCTTGGGCTCGGCGAAGACCAGGTCGCCCAGCGAGGCGAAGCTGGCGGCCACGCCGCCCATGGTGGGGTTGGTGAGCACCGAGATGAACAGGCCGTCGGCCTGGTCGAAGCGGGCCAGGGCGGCCGAGACCTTGGCCATCTGCATCAGCGAGAGGATTCCCTCGTGCATGCGGGCTCCACCGCCGGAGCCGGAGATGATAATCAGGGGGAGTTGCTGCTGGGTGGCCCGTTCGGTCAGCCGGGTGAGTTTTTCGCCCACCACCGAGCCCATGCTGCCCATGATGAAGGAGGAGTCGGTCACCCCGAAGGCCACCCGCCGGGCGCGGATCATGCCGGTGCCGGTGACCGCGGCGTCCTTGAGTCCGGTTCGCGCCTGCTCCGACTTGAGCCGGTCGGCGTAGGACTTCTTGTCGAAGAAATCGAGGGGGTCGGTGGGCTCCAGATCGGCATCCCACTCCTCGAAGGTTCCCTCGTCGAGAACGTGCGCGATTCGCTCTTGGGCCGAGACGTACCAGTGGTAGTCGCACTCAGGGCAGACGCCCAGCCGTTTTTCCGCCTCCTTGCGGAAGATGGTCTGCTGGCAGCCCGGGCAGCGTTTCCACAAGCCCTCCGGCACTCCCCGCTTGGGCCGCCGAATCATGTTTCGCCACGAACCGGCGTCGGGGCGCTTCTTGGCTGGGTCCTGGGTTTCGGGGGCCATGGCGGATTCCTCCCGACCGGTTGAACGAGGTCGTGGCGGCGTGGTCTTTAGCGGCTGGGTGTCAAGACGGCGGGCGACACCTCGAGAATCTCCCACTGGCCGTGTTGGAGCGTGGCCTTCCAGAGATTGCCCAATTCGCCCTGGTCGAAAAACCGCCGAACCAGCGTGGCCAACGGCTCCGACACCACCAGGCCCACGGCCCCCTCCTTGTGGCGCTTCAACAGCCGCATCATGCAGTTGCGGACGCGATTCTCCGCCTGGCCAAGCATTTCGCCCTCGGGCGGGCAGACCAGCTCGGGCGATTCCTGCCACTGGCGGTAGACCTTCGGTTGCCTCAGCCGCACCTCGTCGATCTGCATCCCCTGCCACAGGCCGTAGTCGAGATTTCTCAACCCGTCCAGCTTCCGCAGCTTGATGTCGATCGCACGCGAGATTGCTTCGGCCGTCTCCAGCGCCGGCCGGCAGTCCGACGAGTAAACCGTCTCCAGACGCAAGGGGCGAAGCTCCTCGATCAACTGGGCCACCTCGTCGGTGCCCTCCGCGTTGAGCGGAACGTCGAGCGTTCCCAAAATCCGCTTTTGCTGATGATAATCCGTCGATCCGGGGCGGATCAAAACGATTTGGGCCATGACTGGGCTGCTTGTAAGTTGGAGGGTGAAAAAGATGGGCGAATCAATAAAGGTCGCGTTCAACTCTTGCCGGGCTAAACATGCACGTCGATGTGTGATTTCGCCAAGGCGAGCAACTCGTCGATTCGCCGGCGGTAGTCGGCCTGTCCCAATAATGCCGTGCCGGCCACGAACAACGTCGCGCCCGCCTCCGCGCAGCGGCCGATGGTGTCGGTGTTGACGCCTCCGTCGACCGAAACCAGCACCCGCCGGCCGACCTGCTCGCGCAGACGGCGAAGTTTCTCCAAAACGATCGGCTGAAACTCCTGGCCGCCGAAGCCGGGCATCACGCTCATCGGCAGCACCAGGTCGCAAAGATGCAAATACGGCAGCACGTCTTCCACCGGCGTGGACGGGTTCAAGGCAATGCCCGCCCCGGCACCCAGGGAGCGTATCCGCTCCAGCAGCAACTCCGGGTCGCCGGCTGCCTCGACGTGGATCGTCAGCAGGTCGGCCCCCGCCTGGCGAAACGCCTCCAGGTAGCGACCCGGTTCGTCAATCATCAGGTGTACGTCCAACGCCAGCGCGGTCACGCCGCGCACCGCCCGAACCACCGGAACGCCAAAACTCAGGTTGGGAACGAAATGGCCGTCCATCACGTCCAGGTGGAGCACCCGGGCGCCTGCCTCCTCCAACCGCCGAATCTCCGACTCGAGATTGGCGAAATCGGACGCCAGCAGCGAAGGCGCGACAAGTGGCGTCGATGCGAGCAATTCCGCGACGGAAGGGGGAGCGGCCATGCGGCAACCCTTGAGACGGTCGGTGGCGAGCCTGGAGCCGGGGTTCGCGATGGATGACCTCGCACAAGCCGGGCAGCGCGTGCGCCGAAGGTTGCGAGGTCTTTCACTGCATGAGCGTAACAATGGTGAGCGTAAGCGGCAAAGAGGACATCGGGCAAGAACTCCGAGGATGATCTGCTCCGCACGGAGCCCACTCACCCGAATCGACAGTCGACGCTCTTCTGGTCGTGCCTCGCGAAAAAGACGGACATCGGGGAAGTCTACCTTGCCACCGGGGGGCGCTCGCTCCGACGGCTGCACCAAGCGTCCAATTCTACCAACACGCCCAGCCGACGTCAGCGCGTTTTTTGCGCAAATCCCATAAGTCCTTGTACACAAGCAGGTTGCAATTCTCAGGTTTCCGCCAGCCGGTTCCCCACGCCGCTTTCTTCCCCCCCAATCGACGTGGGCAGTAGGGCCGGCTGTGCCGGCCGGCGTCAGGTTCGGTACGCCGGATGGTGATCCGGCATCCGTTCGTTTCCGGCACGGTTGCTCAATCCGGCCGGCACAGCCGGCCCTACGGTTGGCTTATCCGTCCTGGCGGAGGTCGTCGGTTTCGGGCAGGTCGTCGAGACCTTCGAGCCCGAACAGATCGAGAAATCGTTCGCTCGTCCGGTAGTAGAGTTTGCGCCGATTCTTGGCGTCGCGTTCGACCCGCAGCAACCGGCGCCGCACCAGTTGCGAGAGAATGTGGTTGGAGGGAGTCGCCCGCAGCCGGTTGACCTGCTCCGAGCTGAGGGGCTGCTGATAGGCCACGATGGCCAGCACCTCGATGGCCGCCTGGGAGAGTCGCGCCTGCCGGGCACGGCCGCGGAAGCGGTTGCGAACCGCCCCAAACGACTTCCGCAAGACGAGTCGATAGCCGGCTCCCTCGCTGACGATTCGGTACGGACACCCATTGCACCCATAGCGGTCGTTGAGGCGGAGAATCAGCGTGGAGATTTCCTCCGGGCCGACGCCGCGCATGAGTTCGGCCGCCTTGGCCGTGGTCAGGGGGGCGTTGTCGATGCTGCCCACGAACAGCAGGGCCTCAAGAATCGTTTGCGGCGAGATTTCGCAAGCATCGTCCGGCTCGTCGAGCTCGCCGTCGGGCGAGTGGCCGGCCGCGGTTCGCAGTGCTGAAGTCGTTGCCGATTCCGCGGTTGTGTCTTCCGCGGCGATTTCCCGCGGGCTGGCCTGCTGCTGCCCGGGGTTCGTCCGGGCTTCCGCTCCCATCGCCTGGGCATAGGCCGCCGTCAGCTCGTCGAGTGAGACACCCTGGGCCTGTGGCAGTTCCGGAGAGGGGTTCGGCGTATCGGACATGGGCGCCAATATAGGCCGCCGCGGCCACGGCGGGCAAGGTCGATCGCCGGGAGCCGTGTTTCGGGCATGGCACCGGCGTCCCCAGGCAAGGCCGGCGGCGGTTTCTCCCGGCTGCCGTCAACGCCGCCGCATGGCATGTTGGATCTCCCGCCGGGCCTCGGTTCTCTTGAGCGTTTCCCGCTTGTCGTGCTCTCGCTTACCCCGGCAGAGCCCCAGCAGCACCTTGGCCCGGCCGCGCTTGAAATACATTTTCAGCGGCACCAGGGTGAGGCCCTTTTGCATTGCCGGCGCGGCGAACTTGCGGATTTCGCGGCGGTGCACGAGCAGCTTTCGCGGGCGTTTCGGCTCGTGGTTGAAGCGGTTGGCCTCCACGTATTCCTGGATGTTGCAGCCCAGCATCCAGAGTTCCTCGTTTTGCAGGCGGGCGTAGGCGTCGTCCAGCGACGCCCGTCCGGCGCGGAGGCTCTTCACCTCGCTGCCGGCCAGCACCAGTCCACATTCCAGCGTGTCGAGCACGAGATAATCGTGCCGTGCCTTTCGGTTCCGCGCGATGATCTTTTCGTTTTCGCTTGCGTCCGCGGCGGCCGGCTTCTTTTTCCGCTTTCCCTTGGCTGACGTGACA
>CAYZWG010000471.1:0-4302 GCA_964481605.1 uncultured Planctomycetaceae bacterium | reverse complement strand
ATGACCCATCGCTCCCTCCCCCAGCCGTCCCGAATCCTCATTGTCCGCCTCAGCGCCATCGGCGACGTGATCCACGCCCTGCCCGTGCTGGCCGCCCTGCGAGAGCACTTTCCCCAAGCCCGGCTGGGCTGGCTGGTCGAGAATCGCGCCGGCTGCCTGCTACGGGGACACCCGGCCCTGGACGAGCTGATCGAGGTCCCCCGCGGGTGGCTCAAGTCGCCCCGGCTGGTGTGGCAAACGCGGCGGCGGCTGCGGGCCTTTGCCCCCCAGGTGACCATCGACGTGCAAGGGCTCACCAAAAGCGCCCTGGCGGCCCGGCTGTCCGGTGCCCGCCGGCGGATCGGCTTCGGTTGCGAGAAGGGCCGCGAGCTCAGCCGGCTGCTCAACAACCGCCTCGTTCGCTCCACCGCCGACCACGTCGTCGACTGCAACCTCGAGCTGCTGGACCCCTTGGGCATCCACCGGCCCACCCCCCGGTTCCACCTGCCCGAGGCCGAACCCGAACGCCGCCGGGCCGAGCAGATCATCGACCAGTTGGACCTCGCGCGGGGGTTTGCCATGCTCAACGTGGGCGCCGGCTGGCCCTCGAAGCTTTGGCGCAGCGACCGTTACGCCCAGGTGGCCCAACACCTGGGCGCCCAGCACGACCTGCCGTCGCTGGTCGTTTGGGCCGGGGCCGAGGAACAGGAATGGGCCCGCCAGGTCGCCGCCGCCTCGGACAGACACGCCCACCCGGCACCGGCCACCTCGCTTCGCGAGTTGGCGGCGCTGGCCCGCCGGGCCCGGCTGTTCGTCGGCTCCGACACGGGCCCCTTGCACCTGGCGGTGGCCGTGGGCACACCCTGCGTGGGCCTCTACGGCCCCATGCCGGCCAGCCGCAACGGCCCCTACGGCTCCCGGCACATCGCCATCCAGAAATCCCCCTTTGAAGGCACTAGCCGCCAACGCCGCCATGCCCCTCGCAAGCTCATGGACGCGATCACCGCGGCCGACGTCTGCGCCGCCTGCGACCGCATCCTCGATCGTGCGGACCACGGGTCGGACCGGGCCGCCTGATGGCGCGGCAATGAAACCCGCGGGTGGCCCCGATAGCTTTGTCCCCGCGGGTGGCCCCGATAGCTTTGCTATCGGGGTGCCGCAGGCACGGGAGGCGAGGATTGCGGTGCGGCGGGAGTGCCGCGGCACGCGACGGCGGGGTCGGCAGCCCCGCGCCGAACAGGAGGCAGCCCCGCGCCGAGCAGGTGCCTCTTGCGGCTACGCCGCCCTGATAGGCGAGCTATCAGGGCCACCCGCGGCCCTACGCCACTTAGCCACGGACCCTCCCCAAAACCCGTAACACTCAACCAATGTCAGACGGTAGAACCAAAATGGCAACCAACCACGCCGCGGAAATCAGCCGGGGAGAACGGTTCCGGTTCGGCTCCAACTGGGCCGCGTTCCACGGAACACTCAACGATTTTCGAGTGAAAAAAGCCCGGCAGTCACTGCAAAAAATGCTCGCCGTCGACGACCTGTCGGGCAAGAGATTCCTCGATATCGGTTCCGGCAGCGGCCTGTTCAGCCTGGCCGCGAGGCAACTGGGCGCCACCGTCCATTCCTTCGACTACGACCCGGAATCCGTGCAGTGCACGCGGGAACTCAAGCAACGCTACTTTGCCGGCGACAGCCGCTGGGCCGTGGAAGAAGGGTCCGCCCTGGACGAACCCTTTCTCCGCTCGCTGGGCAAGTACGACGTGGTCTACGCCTGGGGCGTTCTTCACCACACCGGCAACATGGCCCTGGCCCTCCGCCATGCGATGATTCCCGTAGCCGACGAAGGCTTGCTCTTTCTCTCCATCTACAACGATCGCGGCTTCTTGTCCCGCTTCTGGAAAAGAATGAAGAAGCTGTATTGCTCCAGCAGGTTCGGCCGGATATTCGTCTGCTCCGTCTTCATCCCCGTGTTCGCCCTGCGGAGCATGTTCACCGGCGTCGTTAAGTTCGGGAATCCCCTCCACCAGTTTACCGATCACAAGAACCGGCGAGGCATGTCGCTCTTGCACGACTGGATCGATTGGTTTGGAGGTTACCCCTTCGAAGTGGCTCGGCCGGAGGAAATCTTCCACCTCTACACGAGCCACGGCTACACCATGGTCAACATGACCACCACCAACGGGACCGGCTGCAACCAGTTCGTCTTCCAGAAGCAGCGGCGGCCGAACTGACCCAGCACGGGCGGCCCATCTCCGGCCCCCGGCCAATCGCCAAGACCGCGGCCCTCAATTCACCCACACCGGGCTGGAAATTGCCTCCTCCCCGTTCGCCTGCAGCAGGCGAACGTAGTAGTAGCTCGACCCGGCCGGCCGGAAATTCTCGTCCCGCCAGGCGATCTTCACCGCCGACTTGCCCGGCTCGACCAGCTTGACCAGCTTGCTGTCCCGCTTGATCTCGACCCGCGTGATCGGCGCCGTGCCGATCGCCTCGATTGAAAGGGTCGGCGGCTGGTTCGTCTTATACTCCGTGCCCATCGGGTGGCCGTCGACCGAAAAATCGAGGATGATCCGGTCGCCGCTGGTGGCATACACCCGGCGTTCGTAAAGCGAGTGAAAGATCGACGCCCGCGTCTGCTGGGGGGCGTAGACCGCCACGGCCGCCATGCCGATCTCCTGGTGCTCCCAGTCGTAGCTCGGCCTCAGGTAGCCGTAGCCCGGGTTGCCGTAGTGGCCGTCCGTGCTGGCGATGATCCCCAGCCGGTAGCGCTTGGTGAGAAAGGTGGTGGCCCAGTCCTCGCTGCGGCGGTGCTCGCTGAAGATTTCGATCATCCGCTGCACCTTGGGGTCGTGCCACTGGGGGTTGCCGTGGCGGCCGCCCCAGTGCGGAATGCAGAACACGTCCTTGTTCCGCAGGTGCTGTTCCAACTGGGCGAAGACCTCGGTGATGTGCTTCTGCTTGGGCACCGGCCCGTGATACATCTGCAAGTTGTCCGGCGTGTAGTACGACGTGGAACGGTAGAGCGGCGGGTCGGCGTCGAGAAAATAACAGTTGTGGTCGCCGCCCAGGGGTGTGATGCCGCTCCACTCGTAGGCCTGAAAGGTGACGAACCGCCCCGGCCGGTTCACCCGGTTGGTCACCTCCTTGGAATGCTCCCACATCTCGTCGAGAAGCTCGAAGGCGTGGTCGGTCACCGCGCAAAAATCCAGCCCGGAAAAGTTCTCCGCAAAGTCGTAAAACTCCTCCACCGTGCCGCGACCGTCGGACTGGAGCGTATGCCCGTGCAGGTCGCCCCAGAGCAACAGCCGCCGGGGCCGCCGGCCACGGACGCGGACCGGGTTGCCCACGCACTGGAACTGCCCGTCGGCGGCGACCAGCGTTTGCACCCCCTGGCCGGCGAGCACCACCTGCCGGAAACGATGTACCCCGTGATCTTCCGCACCAAACGTATAGGCCGGGGGCAGTTGACCGGCCGGGTCGGTCGAGCTCAAGCGGACCGTGCCGCGGTAGCGGGTGGCCGGGTTGCCGTAGCGGTCTTCCGCCCTCACGATGCACCAGGTGGGCTGGCCGGCCACCGCGTCGGACGGCATCACCAGGTTGAGCCGATAGGGCTCGGCCGCCACGACCTCCAGCGAGGGGCTCTTCTCCAAGGGCAGAAAATCGCCACCGCCGGCCACGTCGACGTAGGTCTTCAGCACAAAGCACGACTCGTCGAACGGCTGCACGCGGATGCCGGGCGAGCCGCCCCGCCGGTCGCCGTAGACGAGCCGCAGTGTTTCGCCCGGCGCCAGACCTTGCTCCGGCAAGATCACCTCGATCATGTGCTGCCAGGCAAAGTAGCGGAGAAAGAACTTGTGCCGGAAATCAATGGTGACTTTCACCGGCTGGCCGCCGGCCGCCTCGGCCGTGAAGTAGCTTTCGCCCGCCGGGTTGTTCGTCTGCGGCAGCGACCACTGGGAGAGATGTCGCAGGCCCACCCGCAGGCCCCCGCCCGGCTTGATGCCCGCCCGGCCCGCCGTGTAGACCACCGCCAGCGTCTGGTGCGACATCACCTCGACCGCCCCGGGCCCCTCTAGCACGGCCGAGCCGATGCCGATCTTTTTCCCCTCGGCCACCGCGGCGTCTTCGTAATGGTTGGGCACCACGCCCCGCAGTTCCGCCCCGCCGGCGGCCGCGGCCCCCTGCAAAACGATCAGCACCGGCAGCAGCATCCACTCGTATCGCAGCCACGTAGGGCCGGCCGTGCCGGCCGGCATTCTAGGCAGAGCGTAGGGCCAGCCGTGCCGGCCGGCATTCGGCCTCGGATGGCATCTCACTTGATCGCCGCGAAGC
>CAYZWG010000470.1:0-4324 GCA_964481605.1 uncultured Planctomycetaceae bacterium | reverse complement strand
GAGCCAGTGCCCAATCCACGTCGGAGGATTCAAACGAGCGACAGTCGCCCCGACTTGACGCAAGTCAATACAACAGAAGGGATTACGACAATCAGTGTGTGATCCCTTTTGCCGCTTCTTGCCTTCCGTGATACCCTCGGTGATACCTTTTTTGCAGCAACCGGAACAAATCGGGGCCAAGCATCCGGTGCTACATGAGGCGATCCTGGCGGCCGCAGACCCGTCTTGAACGCCACACGCTTTCCTCTCCTTCCTCCTCCGCAGCAGCGTCTCCAAGTTAGTCTGCGTTGCGCTCGACGGCGGGCCTGACAGTCGGGGCCGTGTTCCACGCTCCAGCCACCCCGGCGGTGGAAGGCACGGTGTGGACGCGACCTGCTGCGAAGCTGAGGGCTGTGTCTGCCTGTTGCCTCCACGTCAGAGAGGTCAGGGAGTGTCACGCCGGCTGCTTTTCTTTACCGTTCGTCGGCGCCCGGCTCCTTTGAGCAATCCTGGTGGTCGGGGCCATGCTATACGCCTCAGCCGTGCAACCACGGAGGACGAGGGCCGGTCAATCGACCGTGCTGGTGCCGAGAGGTCACTGATTCCCGGACGACCTGGGGTGCTTCCGAAAGAACTCCCACATCAGGTCGTTGGCCGAGATGTCCCGCGTGGACTTCCCAAGGCGCTCGATTCGCGGCTCTCTGCCGGGCCACGTGTGACCACCGCCCTCGATGACGAGCAAAACGACCTCTGATCCGGCCCTTCCGGGTCCGTACGTTTCTCGGGTCACGGTCATTCCGTCGTCCGCCCTGTCGGGTTCCTTGGTGATCGTCGGCTTGGCCGGACAGCCGTTGGCCTTCACCCACGCCTCGATGGAATGCTCGACCGAGTAGAAGTCGATCTGCGAGATACTCTTCGGGCCGGGGCCGCCCTGGAAAGCGGCAAACTCGTCGTTCGTGCCATGGAAGTGCATGACGGGCACGGGGCGTTTCGGCTTGCACGTCTCGGTTCCCATGGGGCCCGCCACGGGCGCAATGGCGGCAATCCGGTCGGACAGCTCAGAGGCCAAACGGTAGCTGATCATCGCGCCGTTCGACATGCCGGTCGCGTAGACCCGGTCCTCGTCGATCTTGGCCGCGCTGGCCAGGTCATCCAGAAGCGTCCGAACGAAGCCCACGTCGTCGATGTTGTTCCGCATGGCGTAGGCGCAGCAGTTCCCGGCGTTCCAAGTGAGCATCCGCTCGAATCGGCCCGTGCCGTTGGGATAGACGGCGATGAACCCTGCCTCGTCGGCCTTGTCATTGAGCCCGCAGAACCGGACCATCTGCTCGGCGTTCGACCCGCCGCCGTGGAAGGCGAGTACCACCGGTAGTGGCTTGTAGCCGTCGTAAGAGGGGGGCAGATGGACGATGTAGGACCGAACGCGGCCGTCCGACTCGACAGACCTTGTGTGGTCGCCGGGTTCAAGCTGCCCAAAGGCCGGAGTGAGCAACATCAGCAGCAATGTCGTCGTTTGCATCGGTTGGCTCTCTGCTCGGTGCATGCCCCGCGGGTACTACTCTACCGCCTCGACTTCGCCGTTGGGATAGACCCAGTAGTCTTGTCCTCTCGCCCCGAACGTAAGTCGGATGGGACGGTCAAAGATCGTCACCGTCTTGCTGACCGAACGGCCGTGGTCAAAGGAGATGGTCCGGATCAGCGCCTTGTCCGCTGCGATCATGCCCGACCACACCGCCGTCTGGGGGCCCAATTCGCTTCGCCGGCCCGGCACCTCAAAGGTCATCGGCCGGGCACGTCGCAGAAACGAGTTGTGCCGCAGCATGCTGTTGAACCCCTCCTGGACTCCCTTCACGTCGTACACGAACTGGCCCATAGCGGCGTATTCAGGATACGGATAGTCGGCCGGGAACTCGTCGGGCGTGTCCATCCAGACGGCAAAGGTCTCGGCTCCACGCAACATCATATGGCAAGCCATCTCGCTCATCACCCAGGGTTCGGGCAGCTTGCGTCCGCCCATGACGAAGCTGAGGTATCTTCCGCCCAGCCACACGTGGACCCAAGGGATCAGCAACTCGCCCTCTCGCAGAACCGAGGCCGCAGGGGAGAAGCCCTCCAGGCAGCAGTAGAACGCATTCCAGTTCATCTTCTCCTGATCTCTGCCTGCGCCGCCCCATCCCGCGTTCATGTACACCCGCGGCATGGCCACGTTCATTCCGCTCTGCTCGTAGCCGTACGCGGGCCAGCGTCCTTCGGGTCGCGGCAGCCGGTTGATCGGCCACGCATAGAAGTTGCCGATATGAACGTCGGGATAGACCTCGCGGGCCGGATCGCAGAGGATGCTCCGAATGGCCAGCGCCCGAGACTCGTCGACCACCTGCGCGTAGCCGTCAAGGGTCGACAAGGTCTCCTTCGTGAACGCTTCCAGGCAGCGCGGGCACTTCCTCGCCATGGCGGCCTGTTCCTTGACGACCTCCTCTCGATCAGCCGTATTCCGCAAATAGGCCCCGGCTTCAAAGTCCACCACCAGCAGCGTGACCGTGATGCCCTGCTCTTTGAGAAGCGTGAGTACCTCGCGTGTTCGGGCGGCACCTCGCTGTAGCTTGCGGGAGTCTTGCAGAAGTGTGGGACATGGGAATTCCTTGCTCTCCTTCGCAGGCGCCTGATGCGCGCTCCTCAAGCGTCCTCTCCTGTCGGGAACGAACTCCACCTGAAGCCACCCTTGCGGCAAAACGCACACCGGATAGCCGCGACTTTGGCGGTATCGTAGGACTGAGACATACTGCTTCGCGGTGGAAGGCACGCCAATCGGATTGCACAGCGGCGACAGGCCTCGATCCATCAGGAGCTGCTGTACCTGTTCGACCTGCCCGTCTTCCAGGCCGATCGGGAAACCGCGACTCTGCCAGGTCAGAATCGGCAGTCGGTCGCCCAGCGGGTCGGTCAGGGGCTTGATGTGCTTGCGGATCGTCTCCTGGGCGGCTGTCTCTTCGGCAGGTATGGGATTGTCGGCCAGGACGATGACTACGGCAGGCTTACCATCCTTGGCGACCGTCACGGCCAGCGCGACAGGAGCCCACAGCATAATCGTCGCCAGGAGGATTTGGCTCTTCGTGGTCATCAACTGCCTCCCGATGTTTCTACTTGGCGGCCTCAACGTCGAGTGCTTGGACAGGCGCTAGAGAGAAATAACCACTCAACTCGTCGCCCACCTTGACCCAAACGTCGTCCAGGGCCCCGGTTGGAGCCCGCTTGACTTGGAGTTTCCACCATCCGGCGCTCTCGGTCGGGACGGCGATCTCCTTCCGGTCGACCGAGACGCTCGTGCAGTCGAATTCAGCGACCGGTTGCCCGTCCGGTGCATAGAGCGTGGCGACGGCCGTCTCGCCCGGCGGTGTCGCTTCGAGGGACAGGTGAAAGGTCGTCGCATGTTCCGGCACGTGGAAGTAGACCGGGGGCACGGTGCTCAGGAAGTGGAGACCCTGATCGCCAAGGTTGCCGTCCACCGCCCAGGCGGCGCCCGTCACCTCGACCATGAACGAGGCAGAACCGGCCGAGATGGCCAGGTGATAGTAGGGAGAGCCCTTCACAGGCAGCTCGACGGGCACGTCGGCACTCATCAGGCCGCTGGAGACTTCCGTGCCATCGGATCGGTACACGCTGTAGGTGACCAGCTTGCCGCGGGCCGAGATACGGCTGAATTTCACTTGGACCGGCTGCTTGCCCGTTGGACACAACACCAGATGCTGGTCCCCCCGGAGCCGAAAAGGCCCGACCGGCTCGGCGCCCGGAATCTCGTCCAGGGGTACCACGTTCAGCTTCTTGCGGACGTACGAGGGAGTGGCGGTAGAGGTGGTCGGCTGAAGAGCCAGCGATCCTCTGTTGTTGGACAAGAACTCGAAGAAGTCGGCGTCGGAAAGGTAGAAGCTCGACTTCTTCGGGGCATCCAGCAATCGAAACTGTCGAAGATTCCAATACAGCACCGTGAGGTTGTCGCCGATCATCTTCAGTCGTGCCCGGGCGTCGGCGTCCTCCACCTTCGACTCGGCTGCCCGGTAGAGCCGTTCGATCTCGTCCAGGTTCTTCGCGTAAATGTCGCGCATCATGTCCGGCGTGAGTCCGTACCGGGCGTTGGGGTACTGGAGGAAGTGACGCTCCATTTCAGCATCCAGCAGACGGTACATCCGGTTGATGTCGTCACCTCCTGGGCCGTAAGCCTTCTCGCAGAACTCGTCGAACAGCGTTTCCACGTCGGCGTCCGGGTCCCATGCGAGCTTGGCGAGCAGGTAGTTCGTTTCTGTTGCGGAAAGCTCGCAGGGCGGTTTGTGTGGGGGTTGAAAAAAAGTGA
>CAYZWG010000469.1:1768-4344 GCA_964481605.1 uncultured Planctomycetaceae bacterium | reverse complement strand
CGCCGAACGATGGTGGTGGGGTTTTTCGCCGCAGTTGTCTCCCTCTGTGGTGGGTGGAGCACAAGAAAGCTCGTCTGGACACGCCGCCTGCGGTTCGCTAATCTCTCCGCCCACGTCAGGCCGCATCAGGCGACGGATCGCCCGGCGGCCGGAGGCCATGACCACGCTGGAGGGATCCACGATGAACTTCAATTTCTTCGATTGGCTTCGATTGGGTGTGAAGCAGTCGATTCTGCTGGGCGTTTCCGACGCCGTCGACAGCCTGGGAACGCCCAGCGAGGACGACCAGATCGGCCAGCAGTTGCTCGGCTTCCTCAGCCAGGACGCCGCGGCCGGCAAGAAACGGGTGGGCGGGTCGACCCGATCGAAGAAGCTGGGCCGCTCGCTCAAACAGATTCAGGCCGAGGCGGGCAAGGCGGCCTGAGAGCCACGCCGGCGAGCGCCGCCGGGGGCCGTCCCCGGGTGCAAGGCGGTCGCGGCGAACGAACCTTTCTTTCCCCTCCTGGGCCGCGCACACCGGGCCGATCCGCCCCCCCTGAGCTTCGACGGGCTCCACAATCCCCCCCACGACGAATTTCTTTTCTCTGGTCGGATCGCCGGACCTTGCAACTTCGCGGCCTCTCAATCACTCTATTCTGCCGGGGCCCGTCGGCCTGCGCGGTCACCTCTCGCTCCCAAGGTCCTCCTTGGGAACGCACTTCCGCGAAGCTCCGCTTCGCAGGGCACGGGTAGAGGCGCGCAGTACCGGGGAGTTTCCGAAAATGACCGATGCACAACCCAAGCCGGCAGGAGTATCCTCGATGGTCCGCCACCTTCCAGCCATGCTAGCCGCCGCCGTTTGCCTGTTGCTGCCGGTCGCCGTTGCCGCGCCCGTGGACGCCGACGAGGCGGCCGAGCTGCCGGCCGCGAAGCGAACCCGCCTGGGTCTTTACATGACCGCCAAGGAGGCGTATCAGGCATGGAAGGCCGACCCGCAAGGCGTGATGATTCTCGACGTTCGCACGCCCGAGGAATACGTCCTTGTGGGCCATCCGGCGATGGCGCGAAACATTCCTTGGCTGCTCTTGAAGACGGCCTGGAGCGCCGCGGCGAACGGGCCGGTGATGGTTCGCAACCCGGATTTTCTCAAGCAGGTGAAGGAGCACTACCGGCCCCACGCAACGCTTCTGGTCACCTGCCGGTCGGGGATCCGCAGCGCGAGCGCGGCCGACGTGCTGGCCGGGGCCGGGTTCACCAAGGTCTACACGATCACCGACGGTTTCGAGGGCGAGATGGTCAAGGACCCGCAGAACGTCTACCAGGGTCTGCGGAAGAAGAACGGGTGGAAAAACTCCGGGCTGCCGTGGACCTACGCCCTCGATCCGGAGTTGATGTGGGAACCGCCGGCGAAGTGAGGGGACGGTCTTTGGGGGGGTGTCTGAGGCCCGTGGTCCGGCGTGTCGGCCGCGGTTCCCAAGCTGGAGCTTGGGAACCAGGTGGGAAACGCCGCTTACCTCTCGTTCCCAAGGTCCTCCTTGGGAACGCACTTCCGCGAAGCTCTGCTTCGCAGGGTACGGGTGGAGGCACGCCGGCGCCGGGAGGTTCCCAAGCTGGAGCTTGGGAACCAGGTGGGATGGGAACCAGGTGGGATGGGAACCAGGTGGGAATGCGGCCGGCACAGCCGGCCCTACGGAGCTTGGGAACCAGCCGTAGGGCTACTCGATCGTCGGCTCGCCTTGGAGGTACCCCAGCTCGGCCAGGAACTGGTCCATCCGGCGGACCGTGGAGACGTAATCCTTGTTGCCGTTGCGGCCGTAGTTGAAGAACCCGTGGTTGCGTCCCTGGTAGGGGACGAGCTTGCAGACGTTGCCCACCTGGTGCATTTTTTCGGCGAATAGTTTCACGGTGTGGAAGGGGACCGTGGTGTCGGCGGTGCCGTGGAAGAGAATCGTGGGGGGCGCGCCGGAGGCGACGTGGTGGTAGGGTGAAATCTTCTCCGGATCGATGCCCATCCGCTCTTTCAGCCCGGCCATCATCTTTGCATTGAAGGGCGGCTGATCGCCGACCGGCGCCAGCACGACGGCCGGATTGAAGAGGACCAGGGCATTGGGCACGGAGCTGATCGAGGTGTCTTCGCCCGGCTCATCCAGGTCGGGAATCGTACCGGTCGAGGCGGCCACGTGTCCGCCGGCCGAGCCGCCCCCGGCGGCGATCCGCTCGGGGTCGATGCCCAGTCGCCGGGCGTTGGCGCGAATCCAGCGGACGGCCGACTTGCCGTCGGCCACGCACTGCACTGCCTTGGTGTGGTGGCGCGAGGAAACCCGGTAGTCGGCGGCCATGGCCACCATGCCGCGACCGGCCAGGTAGTTGCAGTGCTGGCGGAACTGTAGCGGCGAGCCGCTTCGCCAGCCGCCGCCGAAAAAGAAGACGATCGCCGGCCGCCGGTCGGTGGGCTGGTGTCCCGGCGGCGTGAAGATGTAGATATTCAGCTTGACGTCGCCGATCTGCTTGTAGACCTCGACCCGGGCCTCGGGAATCCGGGGCGGATAGCCGCGTGCGGCCCGCTGCCGGCCCTGCCGTGGGGCTTGTTGGGCCAC
>CAYZWG010000469.1:0-1668 GCA_964481605.1 uncultured Planctomycetaceae bacterium | reverse complement strand
TTTGGGCACGAGGGTTCCGCCCCAGCGTGGGAGAAGCGTCTGACCTTTGGCAGCCAGGGAGAAAACGAAAGATGACGAGTAAGAACCAACCGATGGTGTGGATCGCGGCATGGGCGTTCACGTTGGTGGGCGGGTTCTGCCCGAGGGGGACGGCCGCCCAGCGGCCCAACGTCCTCTTCTGCATCGCCGACGATGCTTCCTATCCGCATATGGGGGCGTACGGATGCCGCTGGGTGAATACCCCGGGGTTCGATCGGGTGGCTTCGGCGGGGATTCTGTTCACGCGGGCCTACACGCCCAACGCGAAGTGCGCGCCGTCGCGGGCCTGTATCCTCACGGGGCGAAATACCTGGCAACTGGAAGCGGCCTGCAACCATGTGCCCTACTTTCCGGCCAAGTTCAAGACCTACGCCGAGGCCCTGGCCGAGGCGGGGTATTTCGTGGGCAAGACGGGCAAGGGCTGGGCACCCGGCGATCCGGGCAAGATCGACGGCAAACCGCGCCATCTCGCCGGCACGCCCTTCGACCGGCGGAAGACCCAGCCGCCCACCCGGGCCATCTCCCGCACCGACTACGCGGCCAACTTCCGGGACTTTCTCGCCGCGGCGCCGGAGGGCCGGCCCTGGTGTTTCTGGTACGGCGGCCACGAGCCGCACCGGGGCTACGAGTACGGCTCGGGAATCGCCAAGGGCGGCAAGCACCTGGCCCAGATCGACCACGTGCCCCAGTTCTGGCCGGAAAACGACACGGTCAAGACCGACATGCTCGACTACGCCTTCGAGATCGAGTACTTCGACCGCCACCTGGTGCGGATGCTCAAGCTGCTGGAAGCGAAAGGCCAGTTGGACAACACGCTGGTGCTGGTGACGGCCGACAACGGGATGCCGTTTCCGCGGGTGAAGGGGCAGAAGTATGAGATGTCGGCCCACCTGCCGCTGGCGGTGATGTGGCCCAAGGGGATCAAGAGTCCGGGCCGCGTGGTAGACGACTACGTCAGCTTCATCGACTTTGCCCCGACTTTCGTGGAACTGGCGGGGCTGGAGTGGAAGGCCACCGGCATGGCCCCCACGCCCGGCAGGAGCCTGACCGATATTCTCTTCTCCGACGCCTCGGGCCGGGTCAACCCGGCGCGGGACCACGTGCTGATCGGCAAGGAACGCCACGACGTGGGCCGGCCGCACGACTGGGGCTATCCGGTGCGGGGGATCGTCAAGGGGGGCATCCTCTACCTGGAAAACTTCGAGCCCGGCCGCTGGCCGGCGGGCAATCCGGAGACGGGCTACCTCAACTGCGACGGCAGCCCCACCAAGACCGAGGTGCTACGGATGCGGACCGATCCCGCCCTGGGAAAATACTGGCGGTGGTGTTTCGGCAAGCGGCCGGCGGAAGAGATGTTCGACGTGCGGGACGATCCGGAGTGTATGCGAAACCTGGCCCAAACGGCCGGATACGAAGGCCGCAAGACCGCGCTGAAGTCGCAACTCGAAAAGGAATTGCGCCGGCAGGGCGACCCGCGGATGTTTGGCCGGGGCCACATTTTCGAGGAGTACCCCTATGCCAACGCGGGAACGCGCAACTTCTACGAGCGTTACATGAAGGGCGAGAAACTCAAGGCCGGCTGGGTCAACCCGACCGATTTCGAGAAGAAGCCGCTGGACTGAGCGCGGC
>CAYZWG010000468.1:0-4364 GCA_964481605.1 uncultured Planctomycetaceae bacterium | reverse complement strand
CCCCGCAATCCCACCCGGCCGCGACCCCCCGCGGAATCCCCCCGCAATCGCGCAAGTTGCCGTAGGGCCGGCTGTGCCGGCCGGTTGCCAGGTTCGTCGGCACCAGCCGCGTTTCGGCTCCGCACAACCGGCCCTACGGAGTTGCTGCCCAAAAAACGGGTACCATCGGACCATGCCTGAATCGGGGCACCACGAATCGCGCAAGTTGTTTGCTGAAGCGTGGTTGCGATGCTCACCCGAGCGCTGGAAGAAGCGGTGACAATCCCTTACGAGCAACCCATGCTGCTTCCGCAGTTGTAGCAGAGGTAGCAGTTGCCGCTGCGGACCGTGATCGCGCCACAATTGTCGCAACTGGGGGCATCGTCCTGAAAAGTGGCGTATTGCTGGTTGGGATCGGTGAACCCGCCCGGCGCGGCGTCCGAGGCCGCGCCCATCCGGTCCAAGACCGCGACGGTCGCCGCGACGGCCCGCCCGGAGCCGTTCTTGGATCGCCCGTTCGCCGACCCGCCCATGGCGCCGTTGCCCGAACCGGTCTTCTTTTCCGCGGCGGCCGATCCCTGGCGGGTGTTCGGCCCGCCGACCGTCTTGGCGGCGGGCCGACTCTCTGCTTCCGGCTCTCCCCCCAGCCCCTCCCGGGGCGGCCCGCCGGGCAAGGACGGCATCCCCTTGTTCTGCTCGCGGTAGCCGGGAAGGAAGGTGACCCCCAGCCAGCGGAAGATATAGTCGACGATGCTCTTGGCGAACCGCACGTCGGGGTTCTTGGTATGCCCCATCGGCTCGAAGCGGGTGTGAGAAAACTTGTTCACGTAGACGTCCAGCGGCACGCCATATTGCAAGCTCATCGAGATGGCCGTGCCGAAGCAGTCCATTAGCCCGCCGATCGTACTCCCTTCCTTGGCCATGGTGATGAACAGCTCGCCGGGTCGCCCGTCGGGATAGAGCCCCACGGTGATATAGCCCTCGTGGCCGGCGATGCTGAACTTGTGGGTCACCGATTGCCGCGTGTCGGGCAGGCGTTCGCGGCGGGGGGCGGCCGTCTGCTGTTTTTCCGACTTCCCCGAGCCGCCCTTGGTCGAAACCGGCTGCACCCCCTTGGAGCCGTCGCGGTAGACGGCCAGCGCCTTCAGCCCCAGCTTCCAGCCCTCGGTGTAGGCGTCGGCGATATCCTCGGGCGTGCTCTCCTTGGGCATGTTGACCGTCTTGGAAATCGCCCCGGAGAGAAACGGCTGCGCGGCGGCCATCATTCTCAGGTGGGCCTGCCAGGGGATGCTCCGCGTGCCGCTGGGCGCCTGGAAGGCACAATCGAATACCGGCAAGTCCTCCGCCTTCAAATCGGCGGCGCCTTCGATCGTGTCTTCCTTCTCCACGAAAGCGCGGATCGAGGCGATCTCCTCCGCGCTGTAGCCCAGCGTCTCCAAGGCCAGGGGCACCGTCTGGTTGATGAGCTTCAGCACCCCCCCGCCCGCCAACTGCTTGTACTTCACCAGCGCGATATCCGGTTCGATGCCCGTGGTGTCGCAATCCATCATGAAACTGATCGTGCCGGTGGGCGCCAGCACGGTGGCCTGGGCGTTGCGGAAGCCGTGCCGCCGGCCGCCGGCCAGCACCTCGTCCCAGACTTTGCGGGCGGCCGTTTGCAGATATTCCGGGCAGGCCTCGATCTGTTCCACCTTCTCCCAGTGCATTTCCATCACTTTGAGCATGGGCTCGCGGTTTTCCTCGAAGCCTTCGAAGGGCCCCATCGCGGCGCTCAACTCGGCGCTGGTGCGGCAAGCCGTGCCGTGCAACAAGGCGGTGACCGCCCCGCAGATTCCCCGTGCCCGGTCCGAATCGTAAGGCAGGCCGCCGGTCATAATCAGGCTCCCCAGGTTGGAGTAGCCCAGGCCCAAGGGGCGAAAACGGTGGCTGGTGGCGGCGATCCGCCGGGTGGGATAGCTGGCGTGGTCGACGAGAATCTCCTGGGCGATGAAAACCGTCCGGCAGGCCGCCTGGAACCGCTCCACGTCGAACGTTCCGTCCCCGCGGCGAAATCTCATCAGGTTGATGCTGGCCAGGTTGCAGGCCGAATCGTCGAGAAACATATACTCGCTGCACGGGTTCGAGGCGTTGATCCGGCCCGAGCGGGGGCAGGTGTGCCAGCGGTTGATCGTGGTGTCGTATTGCACGCCGGGATCGCCGCAGGCCCAGGCCGCCTTGGCCATCGTGTCCAGCATCTTGCGCGCCTCGAAGGTGGGGCCCTCCTTCGTCTCGTCGGTGATCCAGTGGGTCGTCCAGGGTTTTTCCGCCAGGGCCGCCTCCATGAAGTCGTCGCTCACGCGAACCGAGAGATTGGCGTTCTGAAACAGCACCGAGCTGTAGGCCCCCTCGTAGTCGTAACCCTGCGCCAACAACAGCCGAGCCTTCTCCTCCTCCTGCCGCTTGCACTCGATAAACTCCATTACGTCGGGGTGCTCCACCTTGAGCGATTGCATCTTGGCCGCCCGGCGGGTCTTGCCGCCGCTCTTGACCACCGCCGCAATCTGGTCGTACACCCGCATGAACGAGAGCGGTCCCGAGGGTTTGCCGCCGCCGGAAAGCGTCTCCCGATGAGACCGTAAGGTGGAAAGATCAGTGCCCGTGCCGGAGCCGAACTTGAACAACATGGCCTCGCTGCGGGCAAGCTCCATGATGTCTTCCATGTTGTCCCGCACGCTCTGGATGAAGCAGGCCGAGCCCTGGGGATACTGGTAGGGGTTTTCCGGCTGGCGGACCGTCCGGGTGGGCGCGTCCCAGTACCAGTTGCACATCGCGCCCGCCACGCCGTATTGATGATATAGCCCCACGTTGAACCAGACCGGCGAATTGAACGAGGCGTGCTGGTGGAGGCAAAGCCAGGTCAATTCGCGATAGAACCGCTGGCCGTCTTCCGCCGAGGCGAAGTAGCCGTCCTCGATCCCCCAATCGGCGATCGTACGGCTGACGCGATGGATCAACTGGCGGACGCTGGTTTCCCGCTCCGAGGTGCCCAAGGCGCCGAAAAAGTATTTGCTGACCACCACGTTCGTGGCCAACTGGCTCCAACTGGAAGGTACCTCGCAGTCGTGCTGCTCGAACACCACCTCGCCGCCTTCGCCCTTGATCGACGCCGAACGCAGCTCCCATTCCACCGTGTCAAAAGGGTCTTCGACCTCCGCCGGGCAAAACACCGGCTCCACCCTGAGACGATGGCCAGACGCCTCCTTCGGCTTGGGCGGGGTATCCGTCGGCCGCTGGGCCGTGGGGGAAGCGAGATCGCCGACCTGATTTTCCAGGTTCTTCATCGTCCGTTCCTTCCTGAAAAATGTCCCGGGGCATCCTTTCCAATGGTGTACGTGCGTACACAATAGATATCAGCAGGCCGACCTGCCCGAGGTGAAGGAAAGAACCGGCTTTAGCGAAGTTGATCGCCCCGATCAGAACAGTCGGGATCGGAACGCTGATATCCTTGTGCACCCCCAATATATTGTAGCCGACACCCCGTTGGCCACAACATAGTGGTGTATCGGTCCAAGTTTAGCGGGAACTTCGCTTCCGTCAATCCGTCGCGGAAAGTTCGTCCCAACCGGCTTTCAGCAAAGGGGTTACAAGATTTCGCCCCCGTTCCGGTCAAAAACGCATTGAGGGCTCGATTTCGCTCATTTCCCTGTTTTTCAGGGGTCCGGCAATCCGACTCCCCTGCCGGTCGACACGCGAACCATTTCCAAATCGTGGAAAAACTTTCTTCTCATTTTGTTCTCTCCCCTCCGGTCGAGCTAGAGCGCGTTCATCCAGGGAAACCGCCCCCCTCGACAGCGGCAAATCCGCGGCCGGGAACCTGCTCGCCGCGGCATCGCCTTGTGGCCTGCTTGCGCTCGACGGTTCTCTGGGTCCATCGTCCAGGAAAAAGCGTGGATTGGGGAGGAAAACCTGCCGCCCGGGAGTGTGTGGCGACATGCACGTTCAGGCTTCCTTCCCCCGATTGGATGCGTTGTGTGCTCCAGGAATTGCGACTCCGGTAGCCGCGTGAAGCCCCTGTGGCCGATTCGTTCGCGACGCAACGAACTGATGTTGAACAAGTTACGCCAGGTATACTCTTTCGGCGAGTCGCCCGCGGAGCGTACAATGCCGGTAGGTCACAAGGCGAAACCGCCGTCGAGTGATATCGTCAACCCGGACAAGAAAACAGCCAAAGGCAAAGGCAAGCTGGAGCGTTATCACCGCACGATCAAGGGCGATTGCATCCGGCCGGGCACGCCGCTGTCGCTGGAAGACGCGAGGCGGAGATATTTGCCCCGCGCGACGCAAAACTCCAGCAGGCGCGCCGGAAACGGGTGCAGGAACGGACTTTTTTTGCAGGGCGGCAGCTA
>CAYZWG010000467.1:2325-4388 GCA_964481605.1 uncultured Planctomycetaceae bacterium | reverse complement strand
CTACGGAGTAGCGACGAGACCGAGATGTGTCCACCAGCCACGTCGTGAACTCTCTTCAGCCGGCGAGAAACGGCAAACGTCAGGCCACCTCCCACCAGCAGTCCCACCAATAGCCAACCGAGATATTCCATGCGATGTTTCTCGCCAGCAGAAGCACTACTTGGTAAAGACCACGCTACAGGGGAATTCTGGCTTACGTTGGCTACTTATTCAACCACCATCCTTACCCGCGGGTGGCCCTGATGGCTCGCCTATCAGGGCGGCGTAGCCCCGTAGGGCCGGCTGTGCCGGCCGAAACGTGGCTGCCGTGGGCGGCAGTCCGGCACGCCGCAATCCTCGCCTCCTGTGCCTGCGGCACCCCGATAGCAAAGCTATCGCGGCCACCCACGGCTGTAGTTTCCAAACCCGCAATCCTCCGGCATCCGCGTTCAACCAACCATCAGCCGCCGCACAACTCCGCCGCCATCGACTCGGGCACGCTGGCCGCGTAGACGTGCGGAAAGCCCGTGCGGTTGGAGTTGAAAATCACCCATTTCAGGTCGGGTGTCAAGTAGGCGTGGGGATGGGTGTTCTGTCCACGGCCGGGCGAGGTCTTCGACTCGCAAACCACGGCCGTCTCGCCGGAACGTGTCGAGCCGATCACGATCTTGTAGGCACCCTGCCAGTCGTCACACGAGAACAGTCGCCCGCAACGGCTGACGCCGACGTGATTGAAGCGGTACCCCTTGGCCACCACCCGCGCCGCCCGGCCGGCACGGACCCCCAGCAGGTTGCCTTTTTCCGGCGCGTAATCTCCGCTCGCGGAAACCGAAAGGAGCATCTCGCCGCTGTTGCCGATCCAGGCTTCGTGCCCGGTGCAGGGGGTAGTATAGGGCAGGCCCACCTCGAGCGGCGTACGCTTCCCGCCCGGCACGGAAAGCAGATAGAGCGTGGCCCCTTCCGGCCCCACCAGCCGCTCGAGCTTCCCCTCGGACGAATACTTGCCGCCGCGGTTGTGCTGGATCATCAATTGCTTGCCTTCGGCGGGCTCGAATTGCGGATGCGGATTGAGGATAAACGGATCGCGGTCGAGGATCGTTTGCGTGCCCTGCTCCAAATCGACCAGGAGAACGTCGAACATCGTCCAGCCCCGGCCGACTTTCGTGCCTCCGGCATAATAGCGGCGGTCGGAGGAAACCGTTCCCAGGCTACGGATCGAAACACCGTCTTGCAGCCGGTAGACCCGCTCGATCTTGCCGGTTGCCAGGTCGGCCCGCAGCAAATCCACCTGGTCGTGGTCGGAAGCCTTGAGGTAGTAGAACAGCCCATCGTGCGAAATGGCGCTGCCCGTGAGGCCTTGGGCGGTGTCCAGCCGGTGCTGCTTCCAGGTGCCCAGCTCGACCACCATCAACTCGGTTTGATTGCCGGAGAGCTTCGGGTTCGATCGCTGGTAGACGAAATAGCGAGAGTCCGACGAGCAGTAGGGCACTTCGCAGTAAATGTTGGATTGCGAGAACTCCTCGGTGGTGACCTGCCAGATCTCCGCGCCCGTGGGCTGGCGTTCCACGTGAATCGCCCCGCCGGAGACCGCCGCTTGTGCCCGTCCCATGGCCGCCGCCGCGCCGCCGGCAGTCGCCGCGGCCGCCATCCTCCCCAGGGCCGTTCGCCTGGTGATTGCCGGGTGGCTTTGTATACCGGGCATGATCGATCCTCCGCGTTCGAGTGAAATGGTCTCGCCTGCCGTCACTCCGGGTGCGCTCCGGGCCTCGCACTGCCGATTATCCTCCCCCAACGACCATCTGGCAATCGGGCGCCCGGATGGAAGGCGGTGGCGGTTTCGGGTGGGAGATTCTTGGGGGTGCGTCGTAGCCGGGTCGCGACCCGGCATGGCAGACTGTCGCAAGAAGACAGCGCGAGGCTCCTGCCGAGCCGCGAACGACCGCCACCTATCTGTCCAGTCTATACAACGAGCTATCAGGGCCACCCGCGGCGAGTGAGAGACCATCGGTCCTCTCTCGGCGGGGTCGGGAGACCCGCGCCGAACGTCAAGACCCACGCCGAACGTCAAGACCCACGCCGAACGT
>CAYZWG010000467.1:0-2225 GCA_964481605.1 uncultured Planctomycetaceae bacterium | reverse complement strand
ACGTCAAGACCCGCGGCGAACGTCGCCGGGCCGCTGCTTGCCGCGAATCGTGTTGAGGTAGTTGGGGTTGTCGGCCTGGCCGGTCACTTCGTAGAGGAAGCGGCTGGGAATGGTGGGCCGCGGCTTGCCCCATTTCTTTCGGCTCAAGGGAAGCGTGAGGGTGAGACGGCGCCGGGCCCGGGTGATGCCCACATAGCACAGCCGCCGCTCCTCGTCGACCGTTTCGGCGGCCGGGTCGAGCGAGCGGTGATGGGGTAAAAGTCCCTCTTCCATGCCCACCAGGTAGACTTCCGCGAACTCCAGGCCCTTGGCGGCGTGCAGTGTCATCAGGGCCACCGCGTTGCGCTCCAGTTGCGACTCCTTCTGGCGATCGTCGTCGTTGCCCAACAGGGCCACGTCCTGGAGAAAGCCGGCCATGCTGGGCTCCTGGGCCCGCTGGACGTAGTTGCCGGCGGCGTTGACGACCTCTTCCACGGAACTCCAGCGGCTGGCCTGCTCCTGGGGATCGGTATACTGCCGGGCCAGTTCGTCACGATAGCCGATCTCCTCGACCAGCCGCGTAATCACGTCCACCGGCGACGCCGTTGGCGCGGCCCGGCGGTATTTCTCGATCAACTCGCGGAAACGCTCGATGCCGCGCGCGGCCGGCGCGGAGAGCGAGTTCCCCCGGCCGGCCCGGCCGAGAATCTCCCACACCGGCTCGCCCTCGGCGACGGCCTTTTCGACCAGGCGGCCGACGGTGGTTTGGCCGATGCCGCGGGGTGGGCAGTTGATGATCCGCAGCAGTGAGACTTCATCCCGCGGGTTGGCCAGCAGCTTGAGGTAGGCCAGCAGGTCGCGGACTTCCTTGCGGTCGTAGAACGACTGGCCGCCGATCAACACGTAGGGGACCCGGGCGCGGCGCAATTCGAGCTCGAACGGGCGGGGCTGCTCGTTGGTGCGGAAGAGGATGGCGAAGTCCCGTGGCCGCTTGCCCAGGGAGTCCATCCGGTGGCGAATCTCGTCGACCACCGCCTGGGCCTCGGCCTGCTCGTCGTCGAATTGGAGCACGCGGGGGCGCTCGCCGCGGCGGGTGGCTCGGAGGGTCTTGGCGTGGCGGTGCTTGTTGAACCCGATGAGGGTATTTGCCCAGGCAACGATCTCGTGGGTGGAGCGATAGTTGGTTTCCAGCCGCACCACGCGGGCGTCGGGCCAGTCCTTCTTGAAGCGGAGGATGTGGCTGATCTCGGCGCCTCGCCAGCCATAGATCGACTGGTCGTCGTCGCCCACCACGCAAAGGTTGCGATGGGGCGTGGCCAGCGCCTTGACGATCCGGTACTGGCTGCCGTTGGTGTCCTGGTATTCGTCGATCAAGAGGTGATCGAAGCGGGCGGCCTCCTCGCGCCGCGCGCCGGGAAAGCGGCGGAAGAGCTCCTCCGTGCAAAGCAGCAGGTCGTCGAAGTCGACCGCGCCGGCCGCCTTCAATGCCTTCTGGTAGCGGCGATAAGCGGCGGCGGCCAGGTGCTGGCGATCGGTCTGGGCCAGGGTGGCCGCCCGTGGCGGATCGACCGACGACGTCTTCCAGCGACCAATCAGGTAGAGAAGGTCGCCCGGGCGAAGCTGCGCCTGGGGAATCTTGATCTCGCGCAATACGCCCCGGGCAATGCCCTCCTGGTCGCCGCGGTCGTAGATGGCAAAGGCGTTGGGATAGCCCAGGTGGTGGATGTGGCGACGGAGAATGCGGACGCAGAGCGAGTGGAAGGTGGAGATTTCCGGTTTTTCTTTTTTGCGTTTGCCCAGTAGCGCCCCCACCCGCTGTTGCATCTCGGCGGCGGCCTTGTTGGTGAAGGTGACCGCGAGGATGCGCCCCGGGCGGATGCGGTGGCGGATCAATTCGGCGATTCGAAAGGTGACCACGCGGGTCTTGCCCGTGCCGGCGCCGGCCAGCACGAGCAGGGGCCCGCTGGGCGTGGTGACGGCGGCATGTTGGGCAGGGTTGAGGTCCATCTCGGATGTTCGCGGGGCGGGGCTTGCCGAGGGCGCCGTGGGTGAGCGAGCGAATCGTGGATGGTACGGCGCCTGTCGTCCGGGGAAAAGGGGCGGGGCTGGAAAAGACGTCTCCGGCACCCCCCGGCGGAAGACCAAGCCGGCGGACGCCGCAACCAGTTTCCCGCGGCGTAACAACACGGCAGGTGTAGGAACGGACTTTTTTTGCGGGGCGGGAGCCCCGTAGGCCGGATCGCGAT
>CAYZWG010000466.1:0-4391 GCA_964481605.1 uncultured Planctomycetaceae bacterium | reverse complement strand
TTAACCACAAACTTGTACGGCAAGTTGTCCTACCACGAAGCCCGCGAAGAGCACGAAGAATGTGAATAAAAGGATTGCGGAATGCCGGGGAAGCGCCGCAGGGCGGTACATGAATCCTTGTAGTTTTGCAGATGGAGAATGTCGCGATTCCGTAGCGCTACGGCTCTTCGTGGGGGCTATGTCCGGCTGCGAATCGGGTCCTTCGTGTTCTTCGCGGGCTTCGTGGTAAAATCCCAGTCTTGCCGTGCTCTGCACGTTTTCTCTTGCCACCATCGGTCGCCGTCAAGGCCAGAATTCACCCGATGCGATAAAGGATCGAACTCCACGGCTCGCCTCCTCCGGCAAGTTTCAGGCCATTCCCTCTGGTCTCTCTGGCCACTGGCGTTAACGACAGACTTATGCGGCAAGTTCTCCTACCACGAAACCCGCAAAGGTCACGAAAAGTTCTTCGTGCTCTTCGCGGGCTTCGTGGTAAAATCCCAGTCTTGCCGTGCTCTGCGTGCTTCCTTTGCTCGGCAGCGGTTGAGATGGAGGCGAGGATTCAACGACTCGACGCCACGCGGGCCTCCGGCACCTCGCAGACCACGCGGAAACCGACGTTGTAAACCCGCTGGTACGGCTGGTAGGCGAGCCGGAAACTCGACGTCGCGCGGCGGGGACGATCGCGCCACGAACCGCCCCGGACCACCTTGCGACCGCCGGCAGTGTGGGCCTCGCCGCCAGGGTAGGGCCGGTAGTCGCTGGCCGTCCATTCGGCCACGTTGCCGTGCATGTCGTAAAGCCCCCAGGGGTTGGGCCGGTAGCTGCCGGGCCGGACACTCAACAGGGCCCCGTCGTCGAACCGCGGCTGGCGGGGAATCCAGTCGTCGTAGCGGCTGGGATTGGATAGCGGCGTGTCGATCGTGTAGGGGTCGCTGGCAAACTTGCGGATCGTGGCGTCGGCCAGGTTAGCATATTTCGAGAAGTCGGCGTCGATCCGGCCGTAGGACATCGCCGTGGCCGTGCCCGCCCGGCAGGCGTATTCCCACTGGGCTTCGCTGGGCAGCGAGAACCGCCGGCCGGTCTGTTGGGAAAGCCGGCGGCAAAAAGCCGCCGCCTCGTTCCAAGAGACGCGGACCACCGGCTGCTCGGGCCGGTTCATGGGATAGCCGTGCACGCCGAACTGGTAGGCGCTCTTGGATTCCACCCGGCTGTCGTGGTCCGGATCGAAGATCGCGTACTGGGCGTTGGTGATTTCCAGCGTGCCCATCCAGAAGGGCTTTTCGATTTGCACGCGCCGCGGGGGCCGCTCGTCGGCGGGACCGGTGGTGCTGCCCATCACGAACTGGCCGGCGGGAACGAGCGCCAATTCCAAATCGAGGCCGCCGGCCAGGGGGATCGTCTGGCGGGTGGCCAGGCCGGCAGCCTGCTGCCGTCGTGCTGCCTCGGCGGCGTCCAGCGGCCAGCCGGGGCACGTGACCACCGGCGGCGCCGGTCCCGGCGGTTCCGGGACGACGGGCTCGATCGGCCCGGCCGGCCCGGCGGGGATCGCCTCCGGGTCGTCGTCGTAGCCGCCGTAGCGACGGAGCAACTCCCGGCGCCGCCGGCGTTGGATGCCCGGGTCCTTGGTGGCTTCGGCCCAGGTGCCGTGGTAGGGGCAGTTGAGATCGATCCAGGTAATCAGCCGGTCCCAGCCCTCCTCGTCAAGCTCGACGCCGTGATGCCCTTTGCGGAGCATCTGCACCAACTGGGTGGTATCGGCGTGAAACTCCATCGGTTCGAGCATGTGGTAGTCGCTTTCGATGCCGGGCCGGCGAACGTAGCGCGACAGCTCATAGTAGCCGACGGAGAAATGGCCACCCCGGCCGCCGCCGTTACCGGGGGTGACCTGGCGCCAGTCGCTAATCATCACGTCGCCGCGCAAACTGGGCGAGGCGCCGCTGGTGGCCTGCGGGCGGCCGTCGTGGCAGCCCACGCAGTAGCGGTCGATCACCGGTTGCACCTCCCGGGCATAGGCAAACCCCCGCAGGGGGCCGTGCCAGGGGGTGATCTCGTCCGGCCGGCGATTGAGGGCGATCGTGGCCAGCGACGCGGGGGCGCTGTTTTGCGGCTCGTGGCAACCGGCACACTGCACCACTTCGCCCGGCATGGCCGTCATCCAACTCCGCATAAGCTGCACCGCCTTGCCCTCGGCGTCCAGCGGCTGAAGCGAGATGGGCAGGTTGGCCGGCACGCGAAACTTGGCCGAGCCGTCTTTCTCAACGGGCACGGTGCCCACCACCCGCTTGATGTCCCAGGGCCCATCCATGCCCACGATCCCCAGCAGCCCGCCCATGTCCTGATAGGCAAAATGATAGGTCAAGATGCGAAGCCGCTTGACCGTGCCGCGGGGAATGCCCTTGAGCCCGGCGCCGGCGTAGATGTCGGCGATGTAAACCACCGCGTCCTTTCGAGCCAGGTCGACCTTGTCGGCAATCGCCGGTGGCCGCGGCGAGGGGCGAAAGGGGATCGGCTCGAACAGGGCGTAGCCCGGTTCCTCCCTCAGAAGCAGCATGTTGTCGAAGACGTCGACAAGGTAAATGCCCCAGGCGGACTGCGGCGAAGGCTTGCTGGAAACGAGAAAATACTTGTCGCTCAAGGGGTAGGGGTGGAGAAACTTGGGCCAACTGTCGCGGGTCAGGCCGTCGCGGATAATCATCTCGACCTTCTTGCCGTGGCCGGGAATCCGCTGCACGGCCCCGGCCGCTTCATGGCGACCGGCGGCCGGGTCGAAGATGACCAACTCGCCCATGCGGGGATTGTCGTGATGCCCACCGATCACGGCCACCACCTTGGTGGGGTGATTGGGGATCGGCCGGGCGTAAAAGATCGCGTTGGGCCAGTAGGAGTTGCTGCCGTAATACTCCATCTGCCCCGTCCCGTCGGGGTTCATGTGGAACAACAGCCGCGTGTTGGAGTGGGGCGTGTCGGTGTATTCCCAGCGGGAGTAGAGCAGGCGGCCGTTGTTCAGCACGGTGGGACACCAGTCGTGCTCCTGGTCGAAACAAAGCTGGCGGATGTTGCGGCCGTCGGCGTCCATCAGGTAGAGCGTGGCCACGTGCGCATTGCCGTAAACGCAGGGCACGCCGATAAAACAGGCGGTCGAGGTGAACACGATCCGACCGTCGGGCAGATAGCAGGCGTCGTAGCTGTCCACGTCGGGCTGCTCGCCGGTGAGCTGTCGCAGCCCGCTGCCGTCGGCGCCGATCTCGAACACCTGCCAGCGATCGTTCGAGCCGACCATGGAAAAGAGCATCCGGCCGGCGTCGAAGTGGAGATCGACGTCGCCCACGAAGGTGTCGCGATCGGGCTTGAACAGGCGGGCGATTTCGCCCTCGGGGGCAAGCGGCCGTAGAACGGCAATCTCGTCGTCGAAACCCTGCTTGGGCAGACTCGAATTGCTCTGCCAGTTCCTGGGCAATCCCAACTCCGGCGACTTGTTGCCCCGCTTGACCAACAGCAGCTTGTCGAAGTTGAGCAACGGGTTGGCCATCAGGGCTTCCCTGCGGAGGCGGCGCAGTTGCTCGGCAATCTGCTTCTCCGCCGCGTCGCGGTCGGCCGTGTGCGGTCCGGTCTCCTGCCGGAGTTGTTCCAGCCCGGCCTCCAGTGCATCCAGCCGGGCCAGGTACTGCCGGCCGTGGGGATAGGCGTCGCCGAAGGTCGCCAGCAGGTCGTCGATCGCCAGCCGCAGCGCCGCCGGCTTCACCTCGGTGACGTCGTAGCCCAGCCCGGCAACGACCGGCGGCGGGCTGTCCAACGTGCGGGCTCCGGGGCGATTCAGCTTCCAGCCCGGGGGAAACGGCCGCGAGCCCTCCAGGCGAAGGGCCACCACATGCGGGAAGGCGCCGTTGCGCTGGAGCCGGATGGTGTGCTTGCCGGGAGCAATGAACAGCCGGTGCGACTCCTCCCACTTCGCCCCGCTGGTATTCCACGTGCCCGTGGCCGTGCGACAGCATGAGGCCAGGTGGCGCTGGTCGAGATAGAGGTCCACCGGCCGGGCGTCCTGGGCGGCGTAGCGAATCTTGATGGTGTAGGTGCCGTCGACAGGCAGTTCGAGGTCGTATTCCACCACCACGGGGAACTGGCCGCCGAAGGCGACCATCGGTTCCGCGTCGGCCCATTGCTTGGTAAAGGTCTTGGCATTGCCGCGATTGAAAGCATAGGCGGGAATCTCGATCACGCCGGGGGGCGGCTCCGGCTGCCCTTTCGTGGCAGCCTGGGAGCGTGCCGGCGGCGTGGCGATCGCCACAAGGCAGGCGATCCACGTCGCCATCACAACACGACCGGCCAACAAGCGTCCACGACGGCAATCCCTCATCGCATTTCCTCCCCGCTTGCGCGCAGCCCGTAGGGCCGGCTGTGCCGGCCGAAAC
>CAYZWG010000465.1:0-4398 GCA_964481605.1 uncultured Planctomycetaceae bacterium | reverse complement strand
GGCTCGGCAGGAGCCTCGCCCTCCCGTGTGCGCACAAGTATCGCCTTTCCGCAACTGAAGCTCATGGCGAACGCTCCAGCAGCCCTCGCCCCTCCATCCACGCCTGGCAGCACCGCGGCCAGGCCCGGGTGCCGGGAATGTCGCGGGCCAGCCCCACGCCGTGCGGGCCGGTGCGGAAGATGTGCATCTCGGCCGGCACCCCCGCCCGCCGCAGGGCCAGGTAGAACATGATGCTGTTTTCCGACGGCACCGCCTTGTCTTCGTCGGTGTGCAGCAGAAACGTGGGCGGCGTTTGCGGGGTGACCTGCTTCTCGTTCGACAGGCTCCGTACCAGTGCCGGGTCCGGGTTGGGGCCGAGGAGATTGCGCTGCGAGCCTCGATGCGTGTAGGGTTCACCCAGGGCGATCACCGCATAGCAGAGGATCATGAAGTCCGGCCGGCAGCCGGCCCGCTGGACGGGGTCGGCGGCGTTCGGGTCGCCGTCGTCGAAGTGGGTACCCGCGGTCGAGGCCAGGTGTCCCCCGGCGGAAAAGCCGATGATCCCGATTCGCCCGGGGTCCACGCCCCACTCGGAGGCCCTCGCCCGCACGGTGCGAATCGCCCGCTGCGCGTCTTGCAGCGGGGCGGGATGCCCGTAGCCCTTGCCGCGATGGCGGTAGTCGAGAATGAAGGCGGCCACGCCCAGCGAATTGAACCAATGGGCGAAGTCGTGCCCTTCGTGGCCCATGGCCAACGTGCCGTAGCCCCCGCCGGGGCAAATCACCACGCCCGTCCCCACGGCCTTCTCTGGCTGAGGCAAAGAGACGATCAAGGTGGGCCGGTCGGCCGCGGTGTCGCCCTTGGCCCCCGGCGCGCCGTGGGGCCAAAGCAGGATCGTCGTCGGTTCGGCCGCGGTCGCCGCGTCAACGGCGGCAACGGTCAGCAGCAGGGCAATCATACCGCACGCACACAGAATTCGCTTCTTTGATGGGCTTGGTCTCATCGTCGATGGCTCTCCCGTCTGGGATGACAGCGCCACTTGGGACTCCTCCCCGCCGGCACGGGGCCGGCGGGGGGTACACCTGAAATCCCAATGCCTTACGTTCTTCGGCCTGTGCTAAACCGACTATTCTAAATCACCCGCCCCAGCGCGTCCAACAGCCGATCGATCATCGCCGGGGTGTGGGTGGCAAACACCGCCAGCCGCAGCACGCCGTGGGGTCCGGTTCCGCCGTAGCCGGCCACGTAGGCCACGGCGATCCCCTGCTCGGCCAGCCGCGCTTGAATCCGCCGCATGTTCTCCCCGTCGCCCAACTCCAGGGCCGCGATCGGCACCGGGGTGTCGTCGGTGGGCAGGCCCAACCGGCCCAGGCCCGCCTTCAGCCGCCGCGCGTTTTCGGCCAGCCGGGTACGCAGCTCCGGCTGGGCGATCGCCAACTCCAGGGCCTTGGCCGTGGCCGCGGCCACCGGCGTGGGCAAGGGCGTGGTGCCGGTGAAATAGGGCGAGGTCTTCTTCAATCGCTCGACAAAGGCCCGGCTGCCCGGCACGATCCCCCCGTAGCCGCCCAGGGCCTTGCTCAGCGTGCCGCAGGTCCAGAGCGAGGGCCGGTCGCCCATCGCCTCCTCGGGCACCCGCCCGTTGACCTCGTCCGACCAGAGACCGGCATGTTCCAGCGTGCCGCGGCCGTGCACGCCCAACACGCCCAGCGCATGGGCGTCGTCGACCACCAACCCCGAGCCGGGGTACCGCCGCAGCACTTCCGCATACTCCGCCACGGGGGCGATCCGGCCGTGCACGGCAAACACGCCGTCGCTGGCCACCAGCGGGCGTCCCCCGCCGGGCAATGCTCGCCGCAACGCCTTTTCCAGCGACTCCGGATCGCCGTGGCCAAAACGCACCAGCGGCAAGCCGCACAACCGGGCCGCCTGCAACACGCTGCCGTGCGATCGCTCGTCGGCCAGCAGGGCGTCGAACTCCCCCGCAATCGCCCCCACGACCACGTCCACGGCGACGTAGCCCGACATGAAGTAGAAGGCGTCCTCGCTGCCGAAGAACTCCGCCGCGCGGTGTTCCACCTCGACCAGCGGCACGGTCTCGCCAAACAGGCTCCGCGAGGTCGCACTGCTGATGCCGTACGTTTCGGCCGCCTCGCGGGCCGCGCGGATTACCCCCGGATGACCCTGCAAGCCGAGATATCCCGTTCCCGCGAAATAGAGACACGGCCGGCCGTCGATGATCGTTTCGGGCCCCGGCGGGCCTTGCATCTGGGGCATGGCGAAGGAGTCCTCCCGGCGGGCGCGTAGATTCCCACAACCTAGCGGAGTTGTTGCCGCCATGCCAGACGCCGTAGGGCCGGCCGTGCCGGCCGAAACATGGCTGGCGTCGCGAAATGCGGCAACCGGCGGGTAGCACCGGTTCTTGAACCGGTGTGGCTGGAGCCACAAGAGGTCAGGGCAAATCACTCCGCCCATCGAATAGGAGCACCGCCCGGGCATCGCCAACCGCGCACGAGCGGGGTCGGCAGCCCCGCGCCGAACGCGACCTCTTGCCGGCTGCGCCGGGTGCAGGTTCAAGAACCTGGGCCGCCCGCCAAGTTGCTCGAGGCCGGCCGCCCGGCTATCATGGCGCCGCCACGGCTCGGCGGGAGCCTCGTCCTCCCACCCGAAGCCCTCCCACTCGAATCCCCGTCACCCATCTCCCGCCCCGAGGACCTTGCCATGACGCCGCTCTCTCTGCTTCTGTCGCTGCTGGGCGGCACGATCCTGGGTGCCGATCTGCCGGCCGACTTCACGCTGTCACCGCCACCGGGTCCGTTCGTGGGCGCGACGGTTCCGGCGGGCTCCCAGGCGAAAGGCTTTTCTCCCGGCGAGCCGATCATTGCCACGTCGTATTTCTATTGGTACGACAACACGACCAAGGCCCACGTCGTCAACTTCGACGGCAGCGACGCCCTCACCGACCATCCCCCCACCCTGGACGGCTTCAGCTTCAAGAACGTCGACTGGCACGAGCAACAACTCGAAGACATGATGGCGGCGGGCATCGACGTGGCGATTCCGGTCTACTGGGGCGAGCCCTCGACCAACGCCGGCTGGAGCAACCAGGGTCTGCCGCCGCTGGTGGCCGCCCGCAAGCGGCTGGTCGCGGCCGGAAAGTCGCCCCCGGCGATCGGCCTGTTCTACGACACCAGCACGCTCCGGCACAACGCCCGAGGCTACCACGTCGATCTCACCACCCCGGCCGGCCGGCTCTGGTTCTACGGAACCATCCGCAACTTCTTCTCGCTCGTGCCGCCGGAGCACCGGGCACTGATCGAGGGGAAGCCGCTGGTGTTTCTCTATGCCTCGGCGTTTGCCAAGCACGTCGACGCGAAACTGTTTCCCGAGTTGCGAAAGATGTTTCGCCGCGATTTCGGCACCGACCTGTTCCTGGTGAAGATGCGGGGCTGGCCGGGCGAGGCGGATAGCGTGTACCAGTGGGGTGGGGCGCTCAACCCCCAGATTCTTCAGACGGCGGCCATCGGCCCCGGCTACGACCACTCCGCCGTGCCCGGCCGGACCCCGCTGGTCCGCCGGCGGATGGGGGGACGATTCTACCAGTACGCCTGGGAGAAGCTGCTGGCCATTGCTCCGCCCCAGCGGCCCTGGCTGGTCCACCTGGAGACCTGGAACGAACTGCACGAGGGAACCGACCTTTGCCGGACCAAGGAATACGGCCGGCAATACATCGAGCTTTCGCGGCGCTACGCCGACGTGTTCCACGCCCGCGGGTCGATCGCCCCCGACCAGCGTCTGCCGCGGGCGGAGGTGGTTTTTGCCGTGCCGGAGTCCGGTGAGCCATCGAAAACGGGGGCCCCCTCCCAGCCCCAAACGGGCGGACCGTTGTTTGCCCAAAGCGACACCGGCCTGCGACTGGTGCCTCAGCCGAAGGGCGACGGACCGGTGGTCGAGAAGACCATCGCCGGCCGCCCGGCCTGGTGCACCACCGAGAACCGTCACGGGCCGCGGAACCGCTACCTCTACTTCGACGCCGATTACATGTTTCTCGACGACGGCGACGAGACGCTGGAGGTGACCATCGACTATTTCGACGACGGCCCGGACGGATTCGCCTTCGAGTACGACTCGGCCGATCCGACCCGGCAGGGCAAGCAAAAGGCCTTTCGCGGCGGACACGTCCAGCCGATCCACCACACCCGCGCCTGGAAGCAAGTCACCTTCACCATTCCCCACGCCCGCTTCGCCGGCCAGGCCAACGGCGGCGACTTCCGGCTGGGATGCGTGGACAAGGACCTGGCGATCGGCCGCGTGGCCCTGCGCCGGGTGGGTAGATGAGCGGGCGTGACGCCGGCTGAGCCGGCCCTACTCCTCCCCTCTCCCTCTGGGAGAGGGGCCGGGGGTGAGGGGTGAGAGAAGGCA
>CAYZWG010000464.1:0-4406 GCA_964481605.1 uncultured Planctomycetaceae bacterium | reverse complement strand
TCCCAAGCCGGAGCTTGGGACCGAGCGTGAAGCTGGAGCTTGGGACCGAGCGTGAAGCTGGAGCTTGGGACCGAGACAAGAGCGCGGTGAAGGGCCGAGTGTTGCCGTATCCTACCGCACCCGGCAGGTGAAGCGGATGATGCCGCCTTCGCCCGGCAGCATGGGATCGGCAATCTCCCACCTCAGCGCCAGCGAATCGCCCTCGTTGGCCTCGGTGAGGAAATTGGCCTTCATCGGCCGGCCGTCCGCCGAGCTGGTACAGGTGGCCGTCTCCGGCACGTATTCCAGCCGGGTGGTGAGGTTGTCGATGATCGTCACGTTGCCGATCACCTGGTTGCCGGTGTTCTCGAAGCGGAGAGTGAAGTCGACCGTTTCGCCGGGGGCGGCGCTGGCGGTGGAGGCCACCTTGATGATCCGCAGCTTGGGATGGGCAGGCGGCTGGTCGACCGTGAAGACCGATTCCGCCTTGTGGTCGGACACCTCCTCGGCCGCCCGCTGGTGATCGATCACGACCAACACGCCCAGATTGTGTGTCCAGGTGATGGCGGCGTCGACTCCCTTGGCCAAGCGGGCCATCTCGGCCGCGTTGTAGCGACCGGTGCGAATCGCCGCCAGGTCCTCATAGGGCTTGAACATGTCCTGCTGAAACGCTCGCGGTCCCCGCTGGTCGGAGATTTCCCCCTCGCCCCGGCGGCTGCGATAGACGTTGGCCAGGTCGCGGCTTGTCTGGCGCGCGGCCTGGATGTTTTGCTCGCTGCTTCGGGGGCCCAGCACTTCGTCGGCCCGCGCCGGGCCGACCGGCTGATAGATGCCCGACGAGGTGCGCATCTGCTCGTTCTGCCGCACGCTCACCACGTGGCGGACCGCGGAGAACCGAGGGCTGTAGAGGCAAACCTGGTTGCTCGGCTCGACCACCCTGCGGCCATCCAGCGTGTCGTAGTGGGCGATCGTGTCTTCCACGTCGAGGCCGCGGACTTCCCAGTCGGGCATCACCCGGGCGGGCTGACCGCGGTCCCCGCCGTCAACCAGGTATTCGCCGGCGGGCCAGGGCGCGGCGGCGATTCCCGGTGGTTGCCAGGGGGCCGTGGTATAGGCCGGCACGGGCGTCTGTTGGGGGGGCAGATCGATTCCGGGCGGGGTCTGCATGGGGGCCACGCCCGAGTAGGCCTCCGGCGGCAGGGCAGGGCAGGGGGGCCCGCCCAGGGGAGCGTTCCCCCCCGGCGCGCGACATGAACTCAGAATCAGCACCGAGGGCAAAACGAGCAGAAGCCACACCGGCGCCGGCGTGCTCAGGCCGCTTTTTCTGCTGACCAGGTTCTGGTTCATCGTACGGGGCTCTCCCACGCTGCCGCCGATTGCCGCGTCCAAGCGGCCCCGGTACGCCGGGACGCGACTGGTGTCGCCCCGCGCTCCGATCGCTGTGAAACCGCCTCTGCCGGGGCGGGCTTCTCGCTGGGCGGGTATCGCACCAGCGGCGGGCACCCGAACAAGAACGCCGCATCCCAGCCCTCTGAACTGTTGGGAACGATCGCTCCCAACCGCAGAATCGCCATCGGCCGGCCCATCTCGTCGGCCACCGCCAGCGGATCACGCCCCGGCGGCACGTCGAACCACGCCTGGTGGGCCGGGTCGGTCGCCACGGGCAAGGCTCGCCGGGGATCCTCCAAGTAGATCACCCGCGTGACGAACTTGCCGCTGGCCGCCAGAAGGAGGTCTTCCTGGGTGAGTTCCACGACGATGGGGAACCGCTGCTCCTGGCCCCGGGGACTGTAGAGGCGGTCGACCACCTCGACGGTGGGAAAGACCTCCACGCCCGGGTTGAGCGGAATGTTCATCACCCGAAACCGGTACACCTGGCCGATCAGCAGTCCCGCCTTGACCGGCGCGGCCTGGGGCTGGCCAAACCGGCCGTCCTCGGCCAGCGAAATCGCGGTCCCCTCCGGCGCATGGAGTTCGACCGGCTGAAAGTAGCCCACCACCGGCCCTCCCCGCGCCAGTCGTACTTGTCCAATCGCTCCCGGCGGCATCCCACCCTGGTGGAAATAGTGGACCGGCGGTCCTTGCCCCCATGCCAAACCCGCGCAGCCTGCCACCACGAGCAGGGCGGCTGCCGTGGCGGCAACCCGGCGGCCGATCAGCAACGTTCTGGCTGGTGGCATGGCGAATGGATCGGCGAGGTCGAACCGTGTCCTGAAGGCCGGGGCTTTCGGGGGAAACTTCCTGCGGATGGGCGAAAACAAGCGGTGGTCTCTCCCGCCTCTTCACGAGAAGACCACCGCGCGACAAACGCTCTCTTCCACAACCGACCGCACTACGGGCTCACCCCGGTGGTGTAGTCCTGCTGGCCGGAAAACACATGGTGCAGGTCGGCCAGCGGGCGTCGCATGCGGGCGGGGTCGGGAACCGCCTGCTCGACGATCCACGCCCGGCTGGCCGGCTTGGGATAACTGTATCCGGGGTCCTGGCGGACGTGGATTTTCACCTGCTCCGTGGGCCCCGGCAGGTGCTCGACGGTATGGTTCCGCATGACGTGGCTTTGCAGGCCGGCCGGCACTCCCAGGGGAACGTGTGGGGGGCCGGGCAGACCGATCGGCGTGCCGCTGATGGGCATCCCGTATTGCGGGCCGGTGACTCCGGAGATGTAGTTGGTGGGCACGGCCCCGGCGGCGCCGTTGCCCGTCGGCATACCTACCGGCATTCCCGCCGACATTCCTACCGGCACCATCTGCCCGTTGGGGCCCGGCATGTAGGCCGCCGGCACGACGCCGGACGGCTGGCTGCCGCCGCCGGGAATCTCCAGGTCCTTGTTGCCCAGTCGAATCACGCCCAGAATGGCTCCGCGGCGATCCGCCTCGACGATCGGATCGACTCCCGGGTCCAGCCGCGTGCTGACCAGGGTCTCCACGCCGGCCAGGGCCAATTCCTGGTACTCCGGATCGGGTAGGTAGATCACCTTGGTCACGAAGTTGCCGCTGAGCACCTGGTCGAAGTCCTCCTCGGTGAACTGCACCGGGATGGCATTATGCGCCAAAAACGCCTGGGTTCGCGGCATCGACGGGCCCAATTCCAGGGTGGGATACAACTCCACGCCCGGCCGGCCCGGAATGTCCGTCAGCTTCAGCCGGTAAACGGCCGCCTGGGGAAAGTTATAGCGGCCAGGGCAGACCAGCGGTTGGGAGTCGAACTGTCCCGGCATGGAGGCGTCCCAGAGCACGACCATCCCCTCGGGACCCACAAACGCGACTTGCGACGGCTGGGTGGGCATGGGTACGCTGGGCTGATACATCATCACGCCCGGTCCCGGACCGCCCACGCCGGGGCCCGGCTCCAGCAGGCGTTCGGCCGGCGGCAAGTTGCATTGAAGCGGCGCCTTGCACCCGGCCATCGCCACCACCAGGGCCAACAAAAACATTCCGTATCGCATCAGGTGTCCCCCCTATCTGTCACACAGGGCTCCGGGTCAGGATAGGCTGACGGGAAAAAGTGCCGGTTCGTCGATCTCGCTTCCCCCTCCGGCCCCCGTATCCGCTACCCCAGGTGTCGGCATGCGCCGTCGAGGGATTGACGTAGACCGTCGACCGGCCGGCACCTACAATGTCCGCTTTCGGTTTGGGCGGCTGGACCGCCACGAAGGCGCGGTCATCCGGCGCGGCAAACACCGCACCCCGCGGGAATCTCCTCTGACGAGTATTGGTCGGTCTCTTACAACGCGATTCTTTGGCAAATCCGCTAGGACCACCAAAATGTGTCTCAGGTTGCCCAACCTTCACTCTTTCGCCCCGCTGATCGCGCTGCTTTGCTGGTCAAGCGGATTCTCCCAGGTGGCCAACCCCGCCCAGGGTGGGTATGGCGTGGCAAATCGAGGGCAGGCATCACCTCCAGAGGGGATCGCTTCCCGCTCTTCGGGTGGAGACTTGGACTCGGCGAACCTGCTCCTGGCGGCGGCCAAGGCCCAGGCCGGACGACACAGCATCGCGGCAAAGATCCGCCAAACGGTTCATCTCTTCGGCCAGGAGTTGATCGGGTCCGGCGTCTACCTGGAGCAGGATTCGCCGCAGGGTCTCCAGTTCCGATTGGAACTGAAACTTCAGCGTGAACTGGGCAAGCAGCCCAGCAGCCTCTTGCAGGTCTGTGACGGTCGATACCTGTGGCGATACCGTCTGCTGGGGAAGGAAGAGAGCCTCACTCGCGTGGACGTGGTCCGGGTAGCCCGGGCTTTGGAAGAAAGCGGGCAAATGGCGCGGATACAAAGTCTGGGGGAATGGCCTGCCACCGGAGGGGTGCCGAGGATGCTTGCCGGCCTGGTCGAGGCGTTCGACTTCTCTCCCCCGCAGCGGGTTCTCTTCAAGAGCCAGCTTCCCGCGTGGCGAATCGAGGGCCGCTGGAAAAAGTCGTTTCTCAGCCGG
>CAYZWG010000463.1:0-4428 GCA_964481605.1 uncultured Planctomycetaceae bacterium | reverse complement strand
TTGGGAACGTTCGGCGCGGGTCTCCCGACCCCGCCGAAAACGTTGAGTTGCCGTAGTACTCATCGCTCTTGAGGGAGACCCATCATGGCCCAGTCGCGAAGTGAGATTCTGCGTTGTTTTCGGGAGAAGATTGCCGCCGGGCGGCCGATCATCGGCGGCGGGGCCGGCACGGGGATCAGCGCCAAGTTTGAAGAGGCGGGGGGGATCGACCTGATCGTGATTTACAACTCGGGCCGGTTCCGCATGGCGGGCCACGGCTCGCTGGCCGGGCTGATGCCCTACGGCGATGCCAACGCGATCGTGATGGAGATGGCCGCCGAAGTGCTGCCGGTGGTAAAGAGAACGCCCGTGCTGGCCGGCGTCTGCGGCACCGATCCAATGCGGCGGATGGACCGTTTTCTCAAGCGGGTTGGGGAGGCCGGTTTTGCCGGGGTGCAGAACTTTCCCACGGTGGGGCTGATCGACGGGACCTTTCGGGCGAACCTGGAGGAGACCGGGATGGGCTACGGGCGCGAGGTGGAGATGATTCGCCTGGCCCACGCGATGGACTTTTTGACCACGCCCTACGTGTTCCGGCCGGACGAGGCCGCCGAGATGGCCGCCGCGGGGGCCGATGTGCTGGTGGCCCACATGGGCCTGACCACCAAGGGCTCGATCGGGGCCAGGTCGGCCAGGACGCTCGCCCAGTGCGTTCCCATCGTGGACGAGATTGCCGCGGCCGCCCGTGCCGTCCGCCGGGACGTGATCGTGCTCTGCCACGGCGGCCCCATCGCCGAGCCGGACGACGCGCAGTACATGCTCACGCATTGCCGCGGGATCGACGGTTTCTACGGGGCCAGCTCGATGGAGCGGCTGCCCACGGAACGGGCGATTCGCGAGCAAACGGAGCGGTTCGTGGGGATTCGGAAGGCATAGTCGGCAGTGGCCGAAACACGCCAACCCGTTGCCGCGTCGGGGGGGACTTGCGGCCACGGGAGGTGAATCTACAATAGGGGCTCTTGCGACCTACCCTGCCGCCACGATGGATATCCGATGCGAGTTCTGATCACCGAAGAACAACTCCGCCAGGGCGTCCAACGGCTGGCCGAGGAGATTCGGCAGCATTATGACGGGCGGCCGCTGACCATCGTGGGCGTGTTGATCGGCAGCGTGGTGCTGCTGGCGGAGTTGATCCGGCTGCTGGAAGTTCCCCTTCGGGTGGAGTTGGTCCAGGCCCGAGGGCATCGCCACGGCAGCGTCCGGCCGGGCCCCTTGGCGATCGAACCGGACCTGCTGTGTACCGACATCAAGGGTCGGGACGTACTGTTGATCGACGACATTTTCGACACCGGCAGGACCCTCTGGGAGCTGATTCCCCAGATCGACGATCTGGGGCCGGCCAGCGTTCGCAGCGCCGTGCTGTTGCGGAAGCAAGGGCGGTGCGAAGTCCCCATGCAGCCGGATTATGTGGCATTTGACATTCCCCACGCCTTCGTGATCGGCTACGGGCTGGACTACGACGACAGGTATCGCCATCTGCCCTACGTGGCGGCTCTGGACGAGGAAGAGCTTTCCCGCCGGCGGGAGGCGTGAACCGGCGTCGAGGCGGCAGTTCTCGCCCGGCGGGTTTCTCGCTGCCTGGGGGGAGAACCCAGCGGGTGCGATCCCACGGAGGCCGGCGGTCGTGTGTTTCGGCGAGGTCGCCCGACCCGCGCCGAGCGCTGAACGGCGGTTTGCAAACAGATGTTTCCTCTCCAAGACACGATCGTGAGCCGGCATCCGCCGATCGCGACCTGGGCGTTGATCGGGCTGAACTGCCTGGTCTTCTTTCTGGAGCTGAGCCTGCCGCCGGAGACATTGCAGCAGGTCACGTACTTGCTGGGGATTGTTCCGGCACGGTTTACGCACCCGGTCTGGGCCCAAGGGGTCGGTTTTCCGCTCGGTGCCTACTGGACCCTGTTGACCACGATGTTTCTCCACGCCGGCTGGTTTCACCTGTTCGGCAACATGTGGACGCTGTGGATTTTCGGCGACAACGTGGAGGACCAGATGGGGCCGTTTCGGTTTGTGCTGTTTTACCTTCTCTGCGGCGTGCTGGCCGGGGTGGTCCACCTGACCACGAATCCCGACTCGACCATACCCACGATCGGTGCGTCGGGCGCGATTGCCGGGGTGATGGGGGCCTACCTGGTGATGTTTCCGCAGGCGCGAATCATCGTGTTGGTGCCGATATTCATTTTTCCGTTTTTCTTCGACATGTCGGCCTTCTTTTACCTTGGTTTCTGGTTTTTTATTCAATTCTTTAGCGGCACGGCGGCGATCGCCAGTCCGGGCCAGGTGGGCGGGATCGCCTTTTGGGCGCACGTGGGTGGTTTCTTGAGCGGAATCCTGGCCTTCGGGTTCTTTCTCCGGCCATTGGGAGAGCGACGGCCCGTCGCCGCCGACGAGGGGGGCGTGGAACGGGCGTGGGTACGCCACTGGTGAGGTGCGCAGAATGAACACGACGCAACTGCTTTGGCTGTTCTTCATTTTCGTGGCCCTCCAGCCGGTGATTCAGAAGCGGCTGATGGACGCCTCGCGAAAGAGACTGATCGCCAAGATCGAGCGGCAGCGGAACTCGCGGGTGGTGTTGCTGGTGCATCGCCAGGAGACGATGAGCCTGCTGGGGTTTCCGCTCCTCCGCTACATCGACATCAACGACAGCGAAGAGGTGCTGCGGGCGATCGACATGACGGACCCGGACGTGCCGCTCGACCTGGTGTTGCACACGCCGGGAGGGCTGGTGCTGGCATCGCTGCAGATTGCCCGGGCGATCCACAAGCACACCGGCAAGGTGACGGTGTTTGTTCCCCACCATGCGATGTCGGGGGGGACGTTGGTCGCGCTGGCGGCGGACGAGATACGGATGAGTCCGCACGCCGTGCTGGGGCCGGTCGATCCTCAAATCGGCGAGTATCCCGCGGCTTCCCTGCTGAAAGTGGTGAGGGAGAAAGATATCAACGAGGTGGACGACAAGACCCTGATTCTTGCCGACCAGGCGGAGAAGACGATGGAGCAAATGCGGCAGAGCGTCGCCGAATTGCTGGCCGACAAGTGCCCGCCGGAAAAGGCCGAGGCGTTGGCGGCGATGCTTTCCGAAGGGAGGTGGACGCACGACCACCCGATCACCCCGGAGGAGGCGCGGGAGTATGGGCTTCCCGTGAGCGAGAAAGTACCGCCGGAGGTAATGCAACTGTTGACGCTCTATCCGCAGCCGGTAAGACACCAACCCACGGTGGAGTACCTGCCTTTTCCTCACCGCTGGGGCGGCGAGAAAAAGGGGTGAGGGGACACCGCCATCGAGACGGGGGAGTGGATGGATGAATCTGACTGTCTATCGTCTGAAGGAGAATGGGCTTCTGGAGGAGGTGGGGGGCACGTTTCGGCCGGGCCGGCCAGGGGCCGAGTTTCCATGCTGGATTCGCGTGCAGAAGCCCGAGCGGGGCGAATTGGAGCAGTTTCTGGCGCCGTTCCATCTGCATCCACTGGTGCTGGAAGGCTGTCTGGAACCGGCCCGCAACTCGCGAATCGTGCCCTTCGAGCAGTCCTTGTTCCTGGAATTTCCCACCCAGTCCGCCTGGGACGACTCGCGTCCGGCATTCCTCTCGATGGTTTGCCTTGCCCAGGCGTTGATCACGATTGAAGAAGAGCCGATACCCGTGGTTGCGGAGATTGCCGCGGATTATGCGGGAGACATGCGGCTGCACGGCGCCACGGCCACCGCGCTGGTGTACCAGGTTTTGGACCGCCTGATCGACCACGACCTGGTATTTGCCGTGGAGGCTCGCCGCCAGGTGGATCGGGTGGAGGCGCGATTCGACGAGGACTCGGATTCGCTTGCGGTGGCCGAGATCTTGGCGCTGAAGCGCCGGGTGGCCCATCTGTCGATCACCTGCGAGGACCAGGTCCACTGCCTGGCCGCGCTGCAAACGGCCGAATCGCGAGTATTCCGTATCGGGCCATTGCGAGAATACTTTCGCGACGCGATGGGCCACTTGGACCACGCCCTTCGCTCCATTGCCCGGCTGGAGACCCGGCTGGCCGAACTCCACCAGCATTACCTGCTGACTCTGCAGGACCGGGCCGAAAGCCGGCTTCGCCTGCTGACCATTGTTTCAGCCATTTTCTTGCCGCTGTCGCTGATTACCGGCATTTACGGAATGAACTTTCGCAACATGCCGGAGTTGGGCTGGACGCTGGGATACCCCACCGTGTTGGCGGTGATGGTGATCATTGCCTGGGTGATGCTCTGGGTGTTCCACACCAAGGGATGGTTTCGCTAGCCGCCATGGGGCCGGCTCTGCCGGCCGGTTGCCCGGTTCGTGGGTAGCACCGGTTCTTGAACCGGTGTGGCTCTAGGGTGACGAAAATGTAGCGAATCGTGGAGCATTGGCCTGCTCAGGGATGGCG
>CAYZWG010000462.1:0-4470 GCA_964481605.1 uncultured Planctomycetaceae bacterium | reverse complement strand
GTCTCGGTGGAAAACCGTTTAGATTCTTAGGCTGTAGGATGCGCGCACCGTACGCCAATGTTTTGGGGCCAAGTGGCATCCGCCAGCGGCGGATGCCACCCTACTTGGGTTGTGGGCGTAGCCCGCGTTAGGCCATTCGGGACACAAAAAGTCGCGCTGTCAAACTAACGCCGATATTCCTCGATCACCGGTGCGTTTTCTTGTACAGGGGCAGGTGCCGGTAGTAGACCTCGAGCGAAAGCAAGTTCATCGTGGTCACGTATAGTCGACCGGCGTGTTGTGCCCATCGGTCGGGGACCGGCGTCAGCGGATCCCAGCTGCCGGCCAGCTCGCCTTCGCGGGTCTGCGAATCGACCAACAGCGGGTGCAGATGTTGATTCCACCACGTCGTCCAGTAACTGCCGCCCATATGAAACAGAACTTGCGTCGCGTAGTACCAGTAGTAAGTGTCGCGCTGCGGATTCGTGGCGGTGCCGATGGCGGGCGGAGATTCGAGCAAGAACTCCGCACCGTGAATCATGTTCGGATCGTCCGGTTTCCAGCTCAGATAGAGTCGCATCAGCAGCCCGACGCTGGTCATGGTCTTGGTCGGCAGTCGGCCTTGTCGCTGGGTCGGCGTGTCCGGCGCATAAGGGTTGTAGCAGTACAGGTAGGGCACGCTCGGCGATACCTGGGCGCGATCGAGCCATTGCCGCATGCGCTGATACGTTTCCGCGGGCACGGTCAAATTGGCCAGTTCGCCACTCTTCAGGGCCATCAACATCCAGCCCGTCACGGATGTGTCACTGCTGACACCGGGCGTATACCGCCATCCTCCGCGCTCGGAGTTCTGGGTGGTGACAATATAGTCGATGGCTTTTTGTGCCGCGGGTTTCAGCCAGGGGTCCTGGGTCATGCCGTAGGCTTCGCACAGTGCCAACGTGGCGATCCCATGGCTATAGAATCGCACGACTCGGTTCGATTCGTCATCCATCGTTACAAACAGCTCACCATCCGGTTGCTGGTTGCGCACGAGGAACTCGAGTCCCCGGCGTACCGTATCCGCGTAACGGAAATCGCGGTGGTGATAGCCGGCGCCTTGAAAGGCAAGGACGGCGAGGGCGGTAGCCGCGGTATCGCTGGCCATTGCCGGCAGGCCGTCGCGGGCCGCGAACCGATCAAGTTTCCAGCTGCCATCGGCCGCTTGGGACCGGCTCAGGAACACCAGCCCCAACTCGATGGCTTGTTCGGTTTCCGGGCCGGGCCCTTGCACGACATCACCTTGACCGGCGGATTTTCCTCTCTTGACCCGTTGTCGAAAGGGCTCGGCGGCGACGGCGGCGACCGTATTGAAGTCCGGGGTTCCACCGACCTCGCGGCGCGCGAAGCGCACGGTTTCCAATTGGACCTGGTCACTCTGTTCGCGCGCATGTCGGCGCGGAACGCCGACGTCGACCGTGACTTCGGTGCCGATTCCACCGATATCTTCCAGTGCTTCGACACGCACGGGCAAGGGCGTACCGCCGGGCGGCCGCGACGGTCCGCGATCGGTACGGCCGGCGATTGCCAGGAGGGTGTCGGATGGCGTATTGACGCCTGGAACGGTTCCGGGAGTCGTGCCGGTGGCTTGGGCAACTTCCACCCCGGTGGACGGCGAGACGGCATGATCGGCGCGGCGTGGTGGACCCTTGACTTTTTCGTCCGGGGCGGGTGGCACGGTGTCCGGCAGCGCCGCGATTCCCGTGGCCAGCGACATGTTGATATCAGTTGTGATCTGGCCCTCGGCGGCTTCACCGACGGCGTCGGCGCCCACCGGATCCCGTGTCGTTGGCCCGGGCGCGCCGGTTGCGGATCGTGTCAACAAGGTGCCCTGGCTGCTTTGCGGTTCGGCTTTTGGTTTGCCGCTGGACTGGGGCGCGCCGGCCAGTTCGGGGGTGTCGGCGTGCAGGTTGGTAACGACCGCGGGGCCGACGGCCGCGTGGGTAACGGAGGCGCTGCCGCCGCCGATTTCCGGTGGGCCGGGCGTGGCGTCCACGGCCTCCGCACGAGCACGGGCGATCTGAGCGACGGGTGATGCGGCGCCGATGGACTGTTCTGGACCGGCGGCCGGCGTGTCATCGCCCGCCGCGGACGCAGCCGGTTGTTTGGTCACGGCCGCGGCTTCCACGGCGGGTCCGCCCGTCGGTGGCTCGAGCGCCATGTGATCTGCGGCGTTACCGACATTCGTATCGGCGACCGAGGATTCGCCGATCACCTGCCGATCGTGCGCCGCACGCCGTGCGAGGCTCGCGTCCGGACGGGCCGTGCGCGCGGAATCGGGACCATCGACGCCATGCCCCTGGTTTTGTCGTGGCACGAGCGCTGGGCTCGTGGACGCGGCGGATCGCGGGCCGCTTGGCGCGGACGCCGGGCCGCCGACCACGCGACCGGAGAGCTCGGCGGGTCCGGCCACTTCATGCCGCGGCTGGGAAACATCCTGGAGCCCCGCCAGCTGTCCGCCGCCCGCGGCGGCTGGTGCTTCGGGGGCGGTCGACGCGACTCGGCTTGCCAGGGACGGCGTGGCCTGGGGGCCCTGGTTCGTCCGGCGCGCGGGCTGATGTTGGATCCCGGTGCTCAGTTCTGGTTGGCCGCCCCCGTCGGCTCGCGTCGCCCCGGTGCCGGCGATCCGCATGGTCGGTCCGATGTCGACGTCGGCGGTCCCCTTGGCGGCGGTCGTGGCGCCCCGCCGTGCATTGGCGGCGGCCTGGGTCAGCGCGGCGCTGGCGCTGGCCGTGATCTCGGCGGGCTGCTGGCTGCCGGCTTGAATCGAGGCGTTGGTCGGCAATGCCGCGCGCGTCGTGCTGGGACGCGTCTGGTCAGCACGCCCGCTCCGCGCGAGCGTTGGGGCCGAAGGCGCCAACGCGGGGCCCGGCGCGACGTTCTGGATCGACTCGGCGCGGCGCGCGGACGCCGATGCGACCGCCGCCTGGCCGATCGCCGCGCTGGCGGACTGTCCCGCGTTGCGGCCGGCACCGCCCGACGCGATCCCAAGATTCGCCTTGTTCAACGCGAACGATTGCGGGGCGGGCGGCGCGGACCGTCGTGACTGTGCGGATGCCGGACTGAACGGTGCTTCCGCCGGCGTTGGCGATGCCGGCGCCGCGGCCGACCGGGCCGCGCGCCGGGGCGGCGCCGTGCGCGCCGCTTGCATGTTGAGTGACGGACGATTGACATGCGCCATCGAGGCACGCCGCGGCGGCGCCGGCTGGATGGATGCGGCATCGCCAAGCGAGTCCGTGGCAACGACGCGTTTGACCGGCGCTGCGTTGCCGGCACGCTGCCGGGCGTCACGCGTCCGTGTCATCGCGAGACTACTCGGAGTCGGCACTTGACGCTGGGACGTGGTTGGCAACTTCGCCGGTGGGCTGACACGCCGGGCCACGGAACCAAGCGGCATCGATTCGACGACTTTGCGCCCCGGTGGCAAGGAACTGGTAACCGTCGGGGTCGGTTCCGCGGCAGTTGGCGACGCGCGGCGCGCCGGCGGCGCGGTGCGGACCCGTGGGGCGACCGGACTCCGCTTGGCCCGCGCGAGAGACCGTTCGGCAGTACGCACTGCTGCCTGCCGCGCACGCTGCGTGGCGACCGGCGCGGGCTGCGGTTGCACTAATGGTGCAAGTGCGGTCGGGGCCGTGTCGGACCGTTCCGCCGCGACCGAGACTTCCGGACGGGTCGTCAACCGACTTCGCTGGTTGGGCAAGGGGCGTGGAGTGCGTGCCAATGTGGGTTGCGGCGCCGTCGATTGCGACCGGCGGACTGGACGCACCGCGACCTGGTTGGGTAGGTCGCGGGCGGGCCGACTGATTTGGGGGCGGACTTCTGGTGCCCGTGATTGGCGTTTCGTCGCGGCCGTGTTGTTCGGCGCCGGAGCGGTCGGCGATGTCTCTTGGGCCACGGCCGATCGGGGCACCGAGCGGACGTCGGTTCGTGGGATTGCGGGTGGTTTTGGTGACCGCCTTGGCAGCTTCGCGGTCGCCGTGCGCGGGGGCTGACGCGGCGCCGGTTCGGCCTTTGTCCGGGCGGCAACCGCCCGTGGTTGAGGTGGCTCGGACGAGGTGGATACCGGCATTTTGTGCAAATGTTGATTTGCCACGTCGCGTTGTGTGAGACGCTCATTGCGCGCTTCGAGCGATTCCGGACGTCGTGGTTTGACGTGCGGGACCGTCGGCACGCTGGCCACTTGACTCGAGGCGGTCGCGTGCTCGGTGGCGCGGCGACTGAGCTTCGATGGTTGCTCGCGAAAGCGGGGGACCGAGGCGTCCGTTGTCCGGCGGTTGACGATCTCTGGCTGCACGGTTTCCCGCGGTTCCGGCACCGGGCGTGGTTGTTGCCGCACGACGACCGACGGGCGGTCCGCTGTCTGGTGCGGATCAATCTGAGGTTTTGGATCGGGCAGTTGCGTTTCCACCGGCTGCTCATAATCGCGCTGTACGCGTTGCTTGGGATCGTGTT
>CAYZWG010000461.1:0-4470 GCA_964481605.1 uncultured Planctomycetaceae bacterium | reverse complement strand
TTTCCCCGCCGGCCCTGTGCCGGTGGGAGACGGGTTTGAGAACTACCACGCTCACGCGCGCTCCATCCGCGCGAAACCGTTGGGGTGGTGGCGGCTCATAGTTTCCAAACCCGCAATCCACCGGCACGGGGCCGGTGGGGCGTAACACCTGGACTCCCAATGCGTTATGTTCCTCGGCCCATGCTGAGTGACGCTGTCATGCTCAGTTCAACACCCGCATCCTCACCGACCCGGGACGAAGGCAGGGCAGCCGGTCGATCGCCTCGGTCGCCGTCTTCACCGCCCCTTCGGTCGCCCCGTGGGTCATAATCAACAGCGGCACCACGCCGTCGGAGTCTTCCTCCTCGCTTTCGTGCTGGATCACCGAGGCGATGGAGATTTCGTGCCGGCCGAGAATCCCCGCGATCTCCGACAGCACCCCCGGCCGGTCCTCCACGTTCAGCCGCAGGTAGAACCGTCCCGGCGCGTCGGCCGGGTCGCGCACGGCCACGGGGGCCTGGTCCCCGTCGGACCAAAGCGAGAGCGTACGAAAGGTGATTGCCGCCCGGCCCAGCAGCGTGTCGATCAAGTCGGCGATGACCGCCGAGGCGGTGGGCATCCGGCCGGCGCCCAGCCCGTGGAAAAAGACCCGTCCCACGGCGTCGCCCACCACGCGAATGGCGTTGAACGCGCCGCGAACCTCGGCCAGCGGGGTGTGGTGGCGAATCAACGTGGGCGAGACGTGCAGTTCCAGCCTGTCGCGAACCAGCTTGGCCACGGCCAGTAACTTGATGCTGTAGCCCAATTCCGCGGCATAGCGGATATCGGTCACCTCGACCGTGTCGATCCCCACCCGGGGAATCGCCTCCCAGTCGGCCGCCGCGCGGAACCCGAGTTGGGCCAGAATGGCCAGCTTTTGGGCCGCGTCGGTGCCGTCGACGTCCATCGTGGGATCGGCTTCGGCATAGCCCCGCCGCTGGGCCTCGGCCAGCGAGGCGGCATAGTCGGTCCCCTCCTGCTCCATCTGGGAAAGGATGAAATTGCTGGTGCCGTTGAGGATGGCGTGGATCGATTCGATCCGGTTGGCCGCGAGCGACTGGCCGATGGCGGTGATAATCGGCACGCCCCCCGCCACGGAGGCCTCGAACGCAATCGAACGCCCCAGACGCCGGGCCTCGGCAAACAGCTCCGGCCCATGCACCGCCAAAAGCGCCTTGTTCGCCGTCACCACGTCCTTGCCGCTGGCCAGGATTCTCAGCATGATCGACCGGGCAGGCTCCAGTCCCCCGATAAGCTGAATCACGGCCCTGATTTCGCGATCGGCGAGCATGGCCTCCAGGTCGTCGCCAAGCAGGCCCTCCGGCAGGGTCAACCCCCGGTCGCGGGTGGTGTCCTTGTCGACCACCTGGGCCAATTCGACCGACTTGCCCGTCGCCCGGCAAATTCGCTCGTTCTGCTCCAGCAGCAACCGGGCGGCCCCCGAGCCGATGGTTCCCAGACCGACCAGGGCAACCTTCGCACGTTCCATGGGAGTGTCCAGCCTCGCGTGGTCAAAATGGACAAAACCCTTATGGTAGGAAAGGTTAGGCGGCCTCGTCAACCCGGCGAAGCGCACCGGAGCCGGTGGGTCGGGTCATTGAAAAAAAGGGCCCGGCGCGGTTTACTGGGGGTTTGTCTTTCTCAAACCCCCAATTGGAACGGTTAGTCAACCACCATGTTTCGTGCCGTCGAAAGCTCCGTTGCGTTTCCCAAACTGGAAGAAGAAACGATCCGGTTTTGGCGAGAGAAGGGAATCTACGAGAAATCGCTCCAGTTGCGACGCGACGCCGAGCCGTTCGTCTTCTACGAGGGACCGCCCACGGCCAACGGCCTGCCACACCCCGGCCACTGCCTCACCCGGGCGATCAAGGACCTCTTTCCCCGCTACCGCACGATGCGAGGCTACCGCTGCGAGCGAAAGGCCGGCTGGGACACCCACGGGCTGCCGGTCGAGGTCGAGGTCTGCAAGGAGCTGGGCATCCACTCCAAGGAGGAGATCGAGCGGTACGGCGTGGAGTCCTTCATCCACAAGTGCCTGGAGAGCGTGTTCCGCTACACCCGCCAGTGGGAGCAACTCACCGAGCGGCTGGGCTTCTGGATTCATTTGGACCAGGCCTACGTGACCTACCACCAGAGCTACGTGGAGAGTGTTTGGTGGGCGTTGAAGACGCTGTTCGATCGAGGGCTGCTCTACCAGGGGCACAAGATCGTCTGGTGGTGGGCCCAGGGGGGAACCGCGCTTTCGGCCGGCGAGGTGGGACAAGGCTATCGCGAGGTGGCCGACCCCAGCGTCTATGTTCGCTTTCCGCTCCTGAATGGGGAGGACGCCGACCTGCTGGTCTGGACGACCACCCCCTGGACCTTGCCCAACAACCAGTTCGCCGCCGTCAAGCCGGAATGGGAATACTCGGTGGTCCGCGTGGAAGGCGAGCAGCGGAAGTTGATCGTGGCTTCCGCCCTGGTGGAGACGATCGCCGCCAAGACGAAGAAGACCTTTTCGGTGGAGTCGACCCTCCGCGGCCAACAGATGCTCGGCTGGCGGTATCGGCCGCCGTTCGACTACTACTTCCAGCGGCAGGGCCAGACCCAGGGCGAGTTGAACGAGGGCGGCCGCCAGCACATCGCCTGGCGGGTGGTGGGGGCCGATTTTGTCACTATCGACAGCGGCACGGGCATTGTGCACCAGGCCCCCGCCTTTGGCGAAGTCGACTACGACCTGCTCTTGGCCGAGCAGGCCCGCTTCGTCGACGGCCAGGGCCCGCCCTTGATCTGCGCCGTGGCGCCCGACGGCACCTTCACCGCCGAGGCACCCGCCTACCAGGGCCGCTGGGTGAAGGAGACCGACCCCGACATTGTCCGCCAACTGCGGGCCGAGGGAACGCTCTTTCACCAGGAGCAGTACGTCCACGACTATCCCTTCTGCTGGCGGGCCGAGGACGATCCCCTCATCCAGTATCCCCGCAGAAGCTGGTTTATTCGCACGACCCAATTCAAGGACAAGATGCTGGCCAACAACCAGCGCGTGAATTGGCTCCCCGAACACATCCGCGACGGCCGTTTCGGCAATTTCCTGGAAACCAACGTGGACTGGGCCCTCTCCCGCGAGCGCTACTGGGGTACGCCGCTGCCGATTTGGGTTTGCGAGCAGACGGGCTACCGGGAAGCGGTGGCCGACTACGCCGAGTTGCTTGCCAAGCCGGGAGTGCGGGGAACCGAGGTCTGGGAGGCCGCCAAGCGGGCCAATCCCGATCTGGCCGACGATCTGAAGGTCCACAAACCCTACATCGACGCGATCAGCTACGACTCGCCCAAGGCGCCCGGCAAGCGGATGCGGCGCGTGCCCGAAGTGATCGACTGCTGGTTCGACTCGGGCGCGATGCCCTTTGCCCAATGGGGGTATCCTCATCAGCAAGGCTCGGCCCAGCGACTGGCCGACCAGTTTCCGGCCGACTTCATCAGCGAGGCCCTCGACCAGACCCGGGGGTGGTTCTACAGCCTGCTGGCAATCAGCACCCTGTTGTTCAGCGAGGGGGAAAAGAAGGGCTCCGAGACCCCCCCGGCGAACTATCCCCATCCCTTCGCCCACTGCGTCGTGCTGGGGTTGATGCTGGCCGAGTGGTGGGAAACGAAGGACGGCAAGCAGCGGTTCTTGAGTGAGGCCGAGGCCCAAGCCGGCGACGGCAAGGGCTACGTCCACAAGATCGGCAAGATGTCCAAGCAGTTGCGAAATTACCGCTCGCCGCAAGAAATCTTCGACACCTACGGGGCCGACGCCCTCCGCTGGTACTTCTTCTCCAACCAGCCCCCCTGGAATTCGATCATCTACAGCGAGCAGGCGATCAAGGAGTGCATCCCCGCCTTTCTCTTGCGTCTCTGGAACGTCTACAGCTTCTTCACGATCTACGCCAATATCGACCACTTCGATCCGGCCACGGCGATCGATGGCCAGGGGGGTCAGCTCGGGCCGGAGGTGCTCTCCCAGGCCGACGGCTACCGCCCGGTCGACCGCCGCTCGGAGTTGGACCGCTGGGTGTTGAGCGAGTTGAACCGGACCGCCGCCGCGGTGACCGAGGCGATGGACCGCTACGACAACTACGGCGCCACTGGCCGGCTGGCCGAATTCGTCGATGCCCTCTCCAACTGGTACGTCCGCCGCAGCCGCGACCGCTTTTGGAGCGGCCGGCAGTCGGACGAAAAGATCGACGGCTATTGGACCCTCTACGAGTGCCTGCTCACCACCGCCAAGCTGATCGCGCCGTTCGTGCCGTTTTTGGCCGAGGAAATCTGGCGAAACCTGGCGGTCGCCGCCTTCGACGGTCGGGCGGCCGAGAGCGTCCACCTTTGCGACTATCCCACCGGCAACGCGGAAATCATCGACGGCCTCCTCTCCACGCAGATGGCGCTGGTGCGGGAGATCGTCTCCCTGGGACGAAGCGCGCGGATGAACGCCAG
>CAYZWG010000460.1:1915-4470 GCA_964481605.1 uncultured Planctomycetaceae bacterium | reverse complement strand
AGTGCCGGATCACGATCCGGCCTGCTTTTCCTCGGTCCCAAGCTCCAGCTTGGGACCGAGGTTCCGCCCTACAAGGTTTTACCATGCAATCATCGGCCCGGCGCCTCGCCTGGGAGCAGTTTGAATTGCCAAACCCGTGTCGATACACTGGGAAGGTGAGTTTTCCCAGGCTGAGAGTTGGCCTTGCCGCAGGTGGTCGAGATGGACAACGCCGACGCATCACCCTCCTTTGACCGGTGGGGTGAGCCACTGCCCGAGGGACCCTCCGCAGGTGGGCCCAAGGTGAAAGCGGTCCGCCGCCGCTGGTGGGTGCTCGTCGCGGTGGGTTTGCTGCTGCTGGTGGTCGGCTCCTATTTCGTGGCCAAGCGCGGCATCACCCGCTCGCTTTCCGCGTCTTGCCGCGAGGCACTCCGGGCCGGAGATTGGCAGCGTCTGGAACCTCTGGCCACCCGCTGGCACTGGTGGGAGCCGGACTTGGCCGCTCCTCTGATCTACCTGGCCGAGGCAGCCCAGCAAACGCATCAGCAGGAGCGGGCCGCCAAGCTGCTCGGCCAGTTGCCCGACGGCGACCCCATGACGCCGCCGGCCCTGGTCGAACGCTCCGGGCTGTTGTTCGGCCCGCTCAACCGGCCCATCGAGGGGGCCCACACCCTCGAGCGAGCACTCCGGCTCAATCCCCGCCTGGCCGTGGCCCGACAACGCCTGATCTATTTCTACGCCTTCACCCTGCAACGCCGAAAGATGGTCGACCAGGTCTACCAGGCTATTCGCTACGACTGCGATCTGCCCGAGAGCTACGTCTACCTGATGGCCCAGGACTGGCTCTCTTTTGCCAACGCCTACGCCGAGAACACGAAATGGCTTCGCGGCAACCCCGACGAGGAACTGTTTCTCGTGGCCCGGGCCATCTATCGGATCACGTCCCGGGGGCTCAACGACACGGAAGACCCCCGCCAGGTGGGACCCCGCGACCCCAAAGGGCTGCTCCGCCACCAGAAGCTGATTGCCGAGTATTGCCGGCGATTTCCGCAAAACGTCGAATTGCTCGTCTATCTCCTGGAGCGGGCCCGCGTCACCGGCGACGTGGAGGAAATGGCACGCGTGCTCTCCCGCGCCCCCCCGCAAGCCGCCGCCGACAACCGCTTCTGGAGGTACAAAGGCTGGCTGTACGCCACCCGCGGAGAGCTTGTCAAGGCGGAGGAATGCTACCAGAAAGCACTCGCGCTGAATTGCTACGATCATGTGAGCCGCCACCAACTGGCCGGAGTGGAACGCCGCTTCAAACGATTGGACCAGGTCAAGGCCCTGGAAAAAGTCTCCCGCGAAGGCTGGCAATTGCGACACGAAATACTCCAATTGGAAAGTGTCGACAAGGTGCCGCCCGACATCTTGCGGCAGATGGCACAGTATGCGAAGGACTGCGGAGATGACGATGTCGCCGGCAAGCTGCTGCTTCGCCTGGAGAAGGGACCGGGCCGCGGCAACCCGGTCGCGGGGGCCTTTTGATGCAACGTAACACCGCAGAAGATCAGGCGCGGTCCAACCATTCCGGTGAGTATTCGTCCAACCCGCCGCAACGGGTTTGTAGTGACCGCATTCATGCGGTCTTTTCCGGGAGTCGGGTTCAGGGCCCCGATGAATCGGGGCACTACGAACGGGTTGGGCAAATGTTTACTCATTTCGGCCCCGGCAAGGGCTTCCCCTGGTCCATCCTGCCACTGGTTCTCGCACTTTGCACCGCCGCTGCCGCCGCCGAGCAACTCGCCTACCCCGTGTCGCTCGCGGTCGACCCGTCGGGCACGATCTATCTGGCCGATCGCGACCTGCCCGGCGTATGGCGGCTGGAAGGGGACCGGTTGAGCCTCGTTTTCAAGGGCTCGAAGCAGCTCCGCACGCCGCTGGCCGCCATCCGTTGCGTGGCCGTGGATAGCGACGGAAAGCTGCTGGCCGGAGACAGCTCCACCCAAGACGTCTACCGCTTCGACGAAAAGGGGACACCCCGGCCATTGACCGCCCAGGGAAAACGTCTCGGCCAGATCGGCATCCCCATGGATATCGTGGTCAACGCCGAGGGAAACCTCCTCGTTTCGGACCTCAAGACTCAGCGAATCGTCGAGGTCCCCAAGCAGGGTGGTCCGGTGAAGCCGCTGGCCGCCGTTGCCGCCCCCCGGGGGCTGTTCTACGATTCCCAAAAGCGGCTGTGGGTGATTTCCGGGCGAAAGCTGGTCCGCCTTTCTCCCGCCGCGGAGGCGGAAACCATCGTCGACGACGGGGTCTTTCAGTTTCCCCACACGGTGGTCGTTCAACCGGACGGGGTGGCCTACGTCTCGGACGGCCACGCCCAAACCATCTGGAAAATCGCCCCGGGGCGGAAACCCGAGAAATGGGTCAGCGGCCGCCCACTGGAAAACCCGGTGGGCATGGACATTCAGCAAGACCGACTGTTGGTGGTCGACCCGCGGGCCGGGGCCGTGTTTGCCATCGATCCGAAGGGACAACTCACACGACGCGAGGCGATACTCGCCCAACCCTAACCCACGCCGAACACGCGACCC
>CAYZWG010000460.1:0-1815 GCA_964481605.1 uncultured Planctomycetaceae bacterium | reverse complement strand
CGCCGAACACGCGACCCATGCCCGTCGTGACCAACGCCCCCCGCAAGTGAGCACCATGCAGAGAGCAATCGGCATCGCGGCGCTGGTGGGGCTGACGGCCACGGTGGCCGTGATCGCCGCCAGACTCCGCTGGGACCAGCCGGGTCCGCCGGCCCAGCCCGATCCGCTGCTCCAGCACGCCCAAACGGCGGCGACCGCCCAGGACGACCCCAACGCCGCCGTGGTCGAGCGGTTGTGTTCCACCTGCCACATGCTGCCCCAGCCTGACTGTGAGCCGAGGGACCTCTGGCCGGACAAGATTCGCCAGATGTATGGCTACGCCCGGAACGAACGGCCCCTGCCCAAGTCCCAACTGCCGCCCATCGAGGTCCCCATCGCGTATTGGACCGCCCGGGCCCCCGAATTTCTCCCCGTGCCGGACGACGCGATGGGCTCGCCCCCGTCGCCGCTGGGCTTCCGCCATCACATGATCGCGCTGGAAGCGATCCCCAACCCTCCCTCGGTTTCCAGCGTGAACTTCGTGCGGCTGGCCGACGACGGCCCCACCCAGTTGCTGGTCTGCGACATGCGCCACGGCGTGGTTGTTCTCTGGACCCCCTCGCGCCCCCCCCGGACCGCACGCATCATCGCCCGCGTGGCCCATCCCAGCCACACCCGCGTGGTCGACCTCGACGGCGACGGCCTCCGCGACATCCTGGTGGCCAACCTGGGCGATTTCTGGCCCGTCGATACCACCCAGGGCTCGGTTGTGTGGTTGCGAAACCGGGGCAACGGCCGTTTTGAAACCGTCGCCCTGATGGAAGGACTGGGCCGGGTCAACGACATCCAGCCCGCCGACTTCGACGACGACGGCGACCTCGACCTCGTCGTCGCCGTGTTCGGAAACCTCACCACCGGCATGGTCCTCTACCTGGAAAACTCCACCCAGGACTACGCATCGCCCGATTTCGAGCCCGTGCCCCTGGACTACCACACCGGCACCACCGACGTCCCCGTGGTGGACCTCAACGGCGACGGCCATCCCGATTTCATCGCCCTGCAAGCCCAGGAAAACGAACACGTGATCGCCTTCCTCAACCGGGGCTGGGGAAGTTTCCGCCAGGAGACGATCTACCGGGCGCCCCATCCGCGTTGGGGATCGACCGGCATCCGGCTGGTCGATCTCGACGGCGACGGCGACATGGACGTGCTCTTCAACCACGGCGACGCCGTCCAGGTGGAGCGTTTTCCCCGGCCCTATCACGGCTTTAGCTGGCTGGAAAATCAAGGCCGCTTTCCTTTCACCTACCATCGACTGGCCCATCTGCCCGGCGCGCACACATCGCTGTTTGCCGATCTCGACGGCGACGGCGACCTGGACCTCGTCTCCAGCGCCTTTGTTCCCGCCTTCAACCGAAGCTGGCCGGATGCCGAAAAGTGGGACGCGGTGGTCTGGCTCGAGCAGACCTCCCCCGGCCAATACCGCCGCTACGCGCTGGAGGCCGGCACCCCCTTTCACCCCTGCGCCACCCTGGGCGACTACGACGGCGACGGCGATGTCGACGTCGTGCTGGGCAACTTCAGCATGGCTCCCCTGGGAACCATCTCCAGCGACTTCTGTCTGACGATCTTGGAGAATCGCCTGGTGCCCGACCGTCGTCCCCCCAGTCGGTAGGCCGGATCGCGACCCGGCATCCATCGGGCCCCGTTCGGCGCGGCTCTTCCTACCCCCCGGGTGGCCCCGATAGCCCCCCGACCCGTTCGACGCGGGTCTCCCGACCCCGCCGCCCCCCCCGGGTGGCCCCGATAGCTCTGCTATCGGGGTGCCGGAGGCAC
>CAYZWG010000459.1:0-4474 GCA_964481605.1 uncultured Planctomycetaceae bacterium | reverse complement strand
CCTCCGACGCGCAACAAAAGTGGTACAATACCCGACGCCCAAAACCCTGTGTCAAAATCAACTTTTCAACACCCCAGCGTGAGGCCCCGCCGCGCGGCGGCATTCACTCTGACTGCCCACCCCTACGCCGCCTTCCGCTCGACCGCCCCCAACCCCGCCCGGCAATCGGGCCAGCGGCGCAGCGCCACGGCCGCCATCGTGCCGCCGAAGGCGACCGAAAGCTTGATCGCGTGCTCCAGCGGTGCCGCCCGGCCCACCAGCGGAATGCAATCCAGGTTGCAATCCGGGTCGGGGTGGGTCAGGTTGAGCGTGGGTGGCGCAAAGCCGTCGCGAAGCGCCAGCGCCGTGATCGCCAACTCCACGCTGCCGGCCGCGTTGACCAGGTGGCCCAACATCGACTTCGTCGAACTGATCCGCACGGAATCGGCCGCCGCGCCCATCGCCCGGCGAATCCCCCGCGTTTCCGCCACGTCGTTCGCCTGGGTGCCGGTGCCGTGGGCGTTGATGTAAGCCACGTCCTGGGGAGCCAGGCCGGACCGCCGCAGCGTGGCGGAAAGGAGATAGTCGAGCGAGGGCGAATCCGCGTCCACGCCGGTCACGTGATAGGCGTCCGAGACAATCCGCCCCCCCAGGATTTCCGCATAAATGGGCGCTCCCCGCCGCACCGCGTGACCGCGACGTTCCAGCACAAAAAACGCCGCTCCTTCGCCCATCACGAACCCGCTGCGGTGGCTGTCGAACGGACGACAGGCCTGCGCAGGGTCCTCGTGGTCGGCCAGCACCCGCATCTTGGCAAACCCCGCCGCAAAAAGCGGATGAACCCCCTCCGCGCTGCCGGCCAGGGCAAGGTCGCAATCGCCGTCCTCGATCGCCCGCACCGACGACAAAATGTCGATCAACCCGCTGGCACACGCCGCCGAATGGCACAGCCGCGGACCGTGAAGACCGAACCGATTGGCCACGATCGAGCAGCCGCTGTTGGGCAAAATCTGGGTCGCCGGATCGACCCAGCCCGGCGGCCGCCCGCCACACGGATCCGGCTGCCGGGCGGCGGGAATATGCCCAATGTGGCCGCTCATCGCGCAGCCGAACCGCTGGAAGTCGATCTTCCCCAGGCACCGCCCGCCAAAAATCCCCGCGTCGTCCAGGGCCTCCCGGGCCGCCCTCAGCGCCAACGCGATCACCTTCAATTGCCCCGGCTGCTCCGGCGCAATCAGCACCGGGGCCCCAATCCGCAAGAAATCGGGCATCCCCTCCAGACCCTCCAGCAGGCGGACCCCGCTGGTCCCCTCGCGCACCGCCCGCCACACCGATTCCCGATCGTCGCCCACCGAGGTAATCATGCCGATTCCGGTAATCACCACGGGTTCCGGGCGGTCGTCCGAATTGGGCGTGGCCGAACTCATCAATCGATTCGCTTCTCGCCCGAGGCGATCAAGCCCCACACGCTGTGACGCGAAGTTCGTTTCGGCAAGACGCCAGGGGAGAGAAGAAGAGAGGGGCACCTCCCCGGCTGATCCAACGATCGACCATCCCAGCCCGTTTCTTTAGCCCGCGGCAGCGCCCACGACAACAGCCCCCCCCGCAGGGTCCCACCGGAACGCGCGATGCCCCCCACCCGCCGTTAAGCTGGGAAGATGGCGAGGTTTGCGCGGCGAGCGTGGGCCACACCGGTTCTTGAACCGGTGTGGCTGGTGCCACAAGAGGTCAGCGCAAATCACTCTACCTATCGAATAGGAAAACCGCCTGAGCACCGTCACTCGCTGGCTGACCTCTTGCCGGCTGCCGCCGGGTGCAGGTTCAAGAACCTGGGCCACCCGCGCGCGTTTTTGGCGGGGTCGGGAGACCCGCGCCGAACGCTGCGCTGGCTTAATGCAACGGTATTGCGGCTAAAGTGTTACGTGAATGGTAACCCGAAGCGTAAGCGAGGGATTCCAGGCTGGTAATTCTCCCTCGCTTACGCTTCGGGTTACGATGGCCGCCTCTGAACGAAACCAGGAAAAGGCAAGCATATTGCGACTCGCAAAGATCGACCTGGCGGTCCGCCGCGCAAGAGCGGTCAGGAAAACTCCTCCAACTCCTCCAGCCAGAGCCGAATCTCGTTGTCGTATTCGCTGGCCAGGTCACCCTTGATGAGTTGGCGGTGGAAGCTGGCGGCGCCCTCCTTGACCAGCTCGGCGGCCTCCGCGCTGGGAAACCGTCGCATCGGATCGGGCGCGATCAGGCCGCGGCAAAAACTCATCAACAAGTCGCAGGAGACGACCTCGTCGGGGAGGATGTAAGGCAGACGCTGGGCGAGAAACCGCTTCGCCTCGAGCAGCTTGTGCAGGTCGGTCTGCCCGTCGAACGGCGGCAACCCGGCGAGCATCTCGATCAGCACGTAGCCCAGGCTGGCCAGGTCGCTGCGGGCCGAACATTCGCCGCCGTCGAGCACTTCCGGCGCGGCGTAGGATGGCGTGCAGGTACGCCGCCCGGGCGGATCGTTCAGGTCGTAGGCCGAACCGATGTCCACGATCTTCACGTTGCCCGTCCGCTTGATCATGATGTTCGACGGCTTCAGGTCGCCGTGCACGATTCCCTCGCGATGCAGCGCCGCCATCGCGGCCAGGCAGTCGCGAATGATGGCGATAGCCACCCCGGGCTTGACCCGGGGTTGCACCGGGCCGGCCGTGACGATCACCTCGTTGATGTGTCTCCAACGCCGTTCGCTGACCCGGTAATGCACCCAGCCGAGCATCTTCCGCGTCAACAATTGTTGCAGGTCGAAGCCGTCCACCCATTCCATCTCCATCAGGCGGATACGGCGGCGATCGACCCAGTTGTGCACGTCGAGCAGATTGTCCTGCTGGATTTGCGCCACCCGCGCGGCAACCACCGCCATCCGGTCCATCGCGTCGTCGTAGGCCGGCTCCGACTCGTAGCGTTCGGGCGAGAAGACCTTCAAGGCGATCGGCAGGGTGAAGTTGTCGGCGCCCCGGCGCTCGGTGAGAAACACGATTCCCTGCCCACCAGAACCCAGCGGTCGAACCATGCGATGGTGCTCGGTCCAACTAAGCCGATTGTGCTCGACAATGGCGTGATAAGACTGCAACAATTCGTCGGGACAGCGACGGGCGAGCGACCCGCTGAGCGTGCGGGTGAGGCTCGCGTCGGGAAACGTCGTGGTGGTCATCGAATGATCCTCGCAATTGCCCGGCCTTTCCGTGCCAAGCGGATGAATGAGGGCATTCTAAGCCAGCGGCGGCCAATCGCAAAGTGCAGCCTGGGCGGAAAGGGGAGTGGAGGAGAAGGACGGGCGGAAGGCTGAAAGGGGAGGAGACGGGCCGGCCGGGGCCGGTGGTCTTGCTCGCCCCCCCCGCCAGAGCCCGCCCGCGGGGGGCGTCAGACCCGATCTTCCACGTCGGTCCACAAGGGGTAGCCGCCGCCGCGGACGGGAAAACCCAGCCGCTTGTCGCCGAGGTAGTTGACCAACGGCCGGCCCGAGCGTCGCCGCCGAAGGTTTTCGCAAAACAGCCGGGTCATGTTGTCGATTCGCCAGCGGCTTTGACCCGCCACGTGGGGGGTGATGATCACGTTGGGCATCTCCCAAAGCCTGCTGGCCGGAGGCAGCGGCTCGGGATCGGTCACGTCCATCACCGCCCCGGCCAGGCGGCCCGAGTGCAGTGCCTCGACGAGGTCCTTCTCGACCACCAATGGACCCCGCGCCATGTTGGCCAGCACCGCCCCCGGCTTCATCTTGGCGATCCGCGCCGCGTCGAGGATGCCCCGGGTGGTTTCGTTCAAGGGCAAGGCCAAGACGACGAAGTCAGACGCCGCCAAGAGGTTGTCCAGCCGCTGGGCCGGCCACAGGGCCTCGACATGGTCGGGCTTGTCGAGAGGAAACATGTCGGTTGCCAATATCCGCGTTTTCAGCGGGCGAAGCAACTCGGCCAGCCGGCGTCCCACGCCGCCGAAACCGACGATCCCCACGGTGGTGCGGGTCAGGTCCCGGGTGGGGCGGCGGACGAATTCTTTTTTCTGTTGTGCCTGAAAAAAAACAGGAAGGCCGCGACACCATGCGGTCAGCAGGGCCAGCGCGTGTTCGGCGACCTGGTCGGCCAGCACGCCGGAGGCGCTGGTCACCTCGATGTCGGACTCGATCACCGAGGGGACCAGGCAGTGGTCCATTCCGGCGGCGGAGGACTGGATCCACCGCAGGCGGCCCCGGCCAACCACTCCGTCCCAATCGACCGGCACCTTGGCGTGACCGCAGAAGATATCGGCCTCGAACAAGGCTTCTGCCACACGCTGCTGGCCCGCGTCGACGATGTCCGCTTGGGGAGCCGCGGCGGCAATCTGCTCGATGTGGTGGGACGCGACCGGGTAGCAAAGCACGATCCTGATGGACACCGCAGGCTCCGAAACACGGGGTGAGAGCGGGAAAACTCCCATTCTCGCCGATTCATCCGCGTCGGCAAGGGCATGTGGGGGCGGG
>CAYZWG010000458.1:0-4481 GCA_964481605.1 uncultured Planctomycetaceae bacterium | reverse complement strand
CGGAGGATTTGACGCCTTTCGTCGAATTCCTCTTCACGCGCGGACTTCTCTCGCTATAACGCAAGAGAGACAACCCGCTCCGGGCGAGCCTGGCGACCGATCACCGCCGGGCAGGCCAAATCACCAAGCCGTGTAGGGCTACACACCTGCACGGCTTTGTTTTTTGGCGTCGCCCGGAGTGGGTTGTCACCGCCGGCCCGCATCTTTCCCCCAGCGGACGGCGAAAAGTCGAAAGTGGAGATTTTCATGGCCGGCGACCTTGAAAACACGATCCGCGAGAACGCGGAAGGCCCGGCCGAGGCGCACGACGACTCGGGCGGCATGCGGCAGCACGGCTTGCGCGATCAGATCGAAGTCGACCGCTACCTCAACTCGAAGAAGGCCGCCCGCTCGAAGCGCCGCGGCATCCAGATCAACAAACTGGTCCCCCCGGGAGCGGCGTGACCGTGCTCAAGTGGCTCAAGGGCATTCTGGCCGAGAGGAAACCGGCTCGCACCAGCCAGCGGCGCTACGCCCCCGTGCTCCGCGGCCGCTACGACGCGGCGGTCACCAACGACGCCAACTACCGCCACTGGGCGGCGGCCGACGGGCTCAGCGCCAACGCGGCGGCCAGCCCCCAGGTCCGCCGGACCCTGCGGAACCGGGCCCGCTACGAGGTGGCCAACAACAGCTATGCCCGGGGGATCGTGCTCACGCTGGCCAACGACTGCGTGGGCACGGGGCCTCGTTTGCAGATGCTCAGCCCCGATGCCGAAGCCAACGCGCGGATCGAGCGGGAGTTCTCGCGTTGGGCCACGGCCGTGGGCCTGGCCGAGATCCTGCGCACCATGCGGATGGCCCAGGCCAGCGACGGCGAGGCCTTTTGCATCGTCACGAACAACCCCCAACGGGCCTCCCCGGTCAAGCTCGACTTGCGCCCTGTCGAGGCCGACCAGGTGACCACGCCCGACGTCCGCACACTCCAGCACAACCAGGTCGACGGGATCATTTTCGACACGTTCGGCAACCCCATCGAGTACCACGTGCTGAAAAGCCATCCGGGCGAGATGGCCGTCGCCGCGGACACCTACGATCGGGTCCCGGCGTCGTCGATGATTCACCTTTTCCGCACGGACCGGCCGGGCCAGCGGCGTGGCGTGCCCGAGATCACGCCGGCCTTGCCCCTGTTTGCCCAACTGCGGCGATACACGCTGGCCGTGTTGGGAGCGGCCGAGACGGCGGCCGACTTCGCCGGCGTCCTCTACACCGACGCCCCGGCCAGCGGCGAGGCCGACGCGATCGAGCCGATGGACACGATCGAGCTGGAAGCCCGGGCCCTGTTGACCATGCCGGGCGGCTGGAAAATGGGGCAGGTCAAAGCGGAGCAGCCGGCCACCACCTACGGCGAGTTCAAGCGGGAAATCCTCAACGAGATCGCTCGCTGCCTCAACATGCCGTTCAACGTCGCCGCCGGCAACAGCTCGGGCTACAACTACGCCTCCGGCCGGCTCGACCACCAGACCTACTTCAAAAGCATCCGCGTCGATCAGGCGCATATCGAGGCGGTCGTGCTGGATCGCATCCTCCGGGCCTGGCTGCATGAAGCCGTGTTGGTCTCGGATCTTCTCCCCCTCTGGATGCGATCGGCGCCCCTGCCCGACCACCAGTGGTTCTGGAACGGCCACGAGCATGTCGATCCGGCCAAGGAGGCCAATGCCCAGGCCACACGGCTTACGAACCACACCACCACCCTGGCCAACGAGTATGCCCGCCAGGGCCGGGATTGGGAGGCGGAACTGAAACAGCGTGCCAAGGAACAGCGGCTGATGGAACGGCTCGGCCTGAGCGACAGTCCACCCAGGGAGAAAAAGTCGAACGATGAACAAACGCAAGAAGTCCCCCGGAAAACCGCCTGAGCGGGTGCCGGAGAGTCTGCGGATTACTTGTGGCGATGCGGGCGGCATTCGACTGGAAGCCGTCGCCTCGGACGACGGCGAGAAGCCCGCCTTGCGGCGGTTCTCCATGACCGCCTACACGGGTGGCCCGATGAACCTGCCCGGCTGGTCGTACCCCGTGGTGGTCGACCTGGCCGGCCTCAAGGTGCCCAAGCGGTCGCGGCCAATTCTCAAGGACCACGACCGGGACCAGATCGTGGGCCATACGGACCGGATTTCAGTCACCCAGAACACGCTCGACGTGACGGGCGTGATCAGCGGCGCCGGCGCCGTGGCCCGGCAGATTGTCGCCAGTAGTGAAAACGGCTTCCCCTGGCAGGCCTCCTTGGGCGCCAAGGCCCAGCGGGTCGTGTTCATCCCCCAGGGACGCACCGTGGAGGTCAACGGCCGGGAGTTTTCCGGGCCCATCCATGTTGCCCAGAAGGCGACGCTAGGTGAAGTGAGTTTCGTGGCGCTGGGTGCCGACGACCACACGTCGGCCCGGGTCGCCGCATCGGCTGACCACGCAACCCTGGAGGTGATTGCCATGGACGAGACGAAAACGGTCGCGAATCAGAACTCCAGCGAGTTTCAGGCGTGGGCCGAGTCGAACGACCTGGTGCTGGACGGGCTCGACGAGACGAACCTGGCGTCGCTCGTGGCCATGTTCAAGAAACAGCAAGCGGCCGCGGAACCGACCGGGCCGCCCGCTGATGCCGGCGACAACGAAGCGCCTGTTTCTCCCGCTGCCGAAATGCGTGCCCAAGCGGCCGCCGAATCCCGCCGCATTGCCGCCGTGCGAAAGGTCTGCGGCGGAGAGTTTCCCCAGATCGAAGCCCAGGCGATCGAAGAAGGTTGGGACGAAACGAAGACGGAACTGGCCGTGTTGCGGGCCAGTCGGCCCAAGGCTCCGGCCGTCGGATCGAGCCGGCCATCCTGCAGCACGGAAATCCTCGAGGCAGCCGCCTGTCTCTCCGCCGGATTGGACGAAAACGGCCTCGTTGCCCAGTTCGGCGAGCGGACGCTGGAGGCGGCCCATCCCTTGCGCCACATCGGGCTGAAGGAACTGGTGGCCGAGTGCGCCCGGCTGGAGGGAATGGACATCCCCCGCGTCTTCGGCGACGGCACGGCCACGATCCGGGCCGGCTTCTCCACGCTCAGCCTGCCCGGCATCCTCGAAAACGTGATGAACAAAACGATGCTGACCGCTTACCAGTCGACGCCCATCGCGGCGTTCGACCTGGCGTCGGTCAGCTCGGTGAGCGATTTCAAGGAGGTCACCCGCTATCGGCTGCTGGGCACCGGCGGCTTTGAGCAGGTGGCCCCCGACGGCGAACTCAAGCACGGGACGCTGGGCGAGCAGAAGTACACCAACCGGGCCGATACCTACGGCCAGATTCTCATGCTCACCCGGCGGGACATCATCAACGACGACCTGAACGCCTTTCTGGACATTCCCCGGCAGATGGGTCGCAGCGGCGCCGAGTCGATCGACGACCTGTTCTTCTCGCTCCTGTTGTCCAACCCGGGCAGCTTCTTCAGCACGGGCAACGGCAATTACCTCAGCGGCGCCGCCACGGCCTTCGGTTCGGACAGCTTGACCCAGGCCAAAACGCTCTTCCGCAAGCAGAAGGCGGGACCCGGCACGAAGGCCAAGGACCAGAAGCCGGTCAACATCCGCCCCGCCATGCTGGTGGTGCCCGTGGAGATCGAGACGGACGCCGAGCTGTTGATGGGTGCCTCCCAGTTGATGATCGACGGATCGAGCTCGGCGACGAAGATTCCCGTCGATAACCCCCACCGCAACAAGTACAAGGTGGTCTCGGTTCCCCATCTGTCGGACAGCTACTACACGGGCGCCAGCAGCAAGGCCTGGTACCTGTTCGCCGATCCCAAGCTGGTGCCGGCGTTCGAGTTGGTGTTCTTGAACGGTCGCCGCACGCCCATCATCGAGCGGGTGGAGGCGCCGCCCAACATGCTGGGAATGGGCTTCCGCGGTTACATCGACGTGGGCGTGAAGGAACAGGACCCGCGAGGCGCCACCAAGGTCAAGGGCGAGGCGTGATCCGAACGTGGGGGTCTGCTTTCCGAAATCACTCGTAGTTCAACGGAGAACGTGTGATGGCACAAGCTCAATTCGTTCACCATGGCGACGCGATCGACCACACGCCGGGCGCCGATCTGTCGGCCGGGGACGTGGTGGTCCAGGGCGACCTGGTGGGTGTGGCCAAGTTGGATATCCCCAGCGGCAAGCTGGGCTCGCTGGCCGTGGCCGGGGTCTTTGACGTGGCCAAGGAAGCCGGCGCCGGGGTCACCTTCTCCGCCGGCCAAAAGGCCTACTGGGACGACACGAACAACCGAGCCGTCACCACGGACGGCGCTGGGGCCAACAAGTATCTGGGCAAGGCGATTGCCGCGGCCGCCGACGCCGACAGTACGGTTCGCATTCGACTCGAACAGTGATCGGGCTCCGGTGTGGGTAACGTCCTGGCCAACGCGTCCGACTGGCTGGCCCGCATGCGCAAGCGGCATGCGGCCACGCCTGTCGTCTATCGCCGAGGGCAGGAT